>BQJN01000103.1 GCA_021604725.1 Lysobacteraceae bacterium
GGGATCGACTCCGACCAATGTGTTGGTTTCAATGAAGTCGCGGTAACGTGAGTAAAACAGGCTGAGCTCGAAATACTGCGACAACGATTCGCTTCGAATACCCCATTCCAGGGTATCTGACTTTTCTGATTCCAGGTCAGGGTTCGGTAACGCCCGAATGTTGAACAATGGGATATCGAGGGTCAGGTTGACATCGTTGAACGGCGGCGCACGAAAACCATGAGCATAATGTGCAAACCACTGTGCGTTGCGGCTGATGTCGTAAATGATGCCGAGTTTCGGTGAGATCGCGTTGTCCGTCACCGAAACCGCCGTGGTGCTGTGTTGCCCAGGGTCGAGGTCATAGTAGTCGAAGCGTAGCGCCGGGATCAGTGTCCAAGCCCCGCCAGCACTAATCTCATCTTGAATGAAAACGCCGACTTCGTTGACTCGGCTGTTCGGAAAGTCACTGACAGGAAACGTCTCTCCCAAGATGACGTTGGTCCGTTCACCGGTGTCGAGGTTGATCTGAACCGCATCCCTGTTTTCGCGTATGCGCCGCGATTCAATATCAACGCCATATACCAGGCGATGATCCACCGATTGGCCGCTAAGCAGGTACTCACCAACAAAATCTGCCCCAATCAATTGTTGGTCGTAGTTAAAAAGACGCTCTCGGCGAACCGGTGGCGTTGAGCCAGCTCGTTCATCAACCGTAAATTGCCGCACATCGGTTTCCTGATAGTAAAGCGACCCGCGTCGATCCGTGTCGGACGCCACCGGGCCCCGATAGTTGGCCGAGATTCGCGAACGGGTGTATTTATCGTCGCCGGTCAACAGTGTCGTTGAGCGATAGCGGCCGGAACCAAGAATGGAGCGCGTATCCGAGCTGCGATCGCGCCGCACCGCATCAACGGTCACACCCCACAGATTGCCGGAATTACCGGTTCCATTTAATTGCGCCAAAATGCTGCGACCATCACCTTCCATCAGGTCGTTCTTTGCATCGGGCAGATTTGACTGATTGTCCGGGTGCTCGAACCCGCGCACACTGGCCGCGACGGAGAAAGCAAGTTCGGGGTTGGCCTGTGCAGCGGCCACACCATGCAACAACCAACCATTGGCGCGACTATCGACATTGGTCTTGAGTCCAAAATAACGATCCTCATTGACGCGAGCCAGATACTCATGGGGCCGCATGGAAACCATGGACACCACGCCGCCGATCGCATCACTGCCGTATAGCGACGAAGCCGGCCCACGCAAGATCTCAACCCGAGATAGATATTCCGGATCGACGCCATCACGACCGGCATGAGAAAAGCTCCCTACCTGGAAATGGTCTGCGACCGGAACACCGTCAAACTCAACCTTGACCCGGTTGCCACCGACCCCTCGAATGTTGATGCCACTGGGTGCAAATCGGGAGCCGGCCGTTTCTATCGACAAGCCAGGCTGGTAGTTGACCAGACCCTCAAGGTCGGTGACCAACTCGCGTTCGAGTTGCTCATTGGAGATGACCGTTACGCTGCCTGCAACGTCAGCGACCGGACGGGGCACTCGACTACCAACCACCGTTACGGTATCCAGGACCAGCCCCTCATCCTCATTCGGCTCCTGTGACAGCGACGCGGTCGAGCAGGTCAATAAGGCAATCAGGGCTATGAAAAAATATCTCACAACAAAGCGATCCGTGGTGTTTGCTTGGCGCCAGTATCCGTACCCCCAAGTTTCGGCTGTTGACTTGAATCAATTCTGCAAACGCACCTGGTTGACTGGCGCAATCGAAGCATTTTGTTGATCCAAATCAGACGCGCTAGTTTGCGACGCCATTAACATCGCAAGGCATACCACTGAAAGGAATTTGGCCCAACATGACTGCTGCCGCCTCAGTAGAGTTCGACTCCGACCTGATTCGTCGATACGACAATCAGGGCCCAAGGTATACCTCATATCCAACGGCTGCCTCATTCACTACCGAGTTTGACGCATCGAAATACACCGCGCAGGCGCTGGCGTCGAACGACCTGCCAATTCCGCCTGCACTGTCCATCTACGCCCATATCCCTTTCTGCGAGCAACTGTGCTACTACTGCGGCTGCAACAAAATCGTCACTCGTCACAAGGAAAAGTGCGCGCCTTATCTGCAGACCTTGTTGCAGGAAGCGAAACTACAAGGCAGCTTGTTTGATTCAGACCGCGAGGTGGTTCAGCTTCACTTCGGTGGCGGCACACCCACGTACCTCAGCGACGACCAGTTGTATCAATTGATGAGTGGTTTGTCGGAAAACTTCTCCTTTGCCGGCCCGGAGAAACGAGAGTTTTCGATCGAGATTGACCCGAGAACTGTGGATGCCAACCGCATCAGTCGTCTCACAGACATGGGTTTCAATCGAGTCAGCATGGGAATTCAGGATTTTGACGCACGGGTGCAAATTGCGGTCAACCGTGAGCAGTCTTTTGACTCAGTTGAGCAACTGTTTATTGCCGCTAGAGAGACCGATATACGCTCTTTGTCGATTGACCTGATCTACGGGCTGCCGCACCAAACCGTGCGTTCGTTTCACAACACACTTGAGCTCGTTTCCAGATTACGCCCTGATCGCATTTCCATTTACAACTACGCCCATCTGCCCCATCGCTTCAAATCGCAGCGGTTGATCCGATCCCAGGACCTACCTGACGCGACCGAAAAGCTGGCACTGCTCAACCTTTGCGTGACCTACCTTTGCGCGGAGGGCTATGAATACATCGGCATGGATCATTTTGCCTTGCCTAACGATGAGCTATGCGTTGCGCGCGATGACGGCACCATGCACCGCAACTTCCAGGGCTACTCGACGCGACGCGGATTGGACTTGATCGGGCTTGGCGTTTCAGCGATTTCAAGCGTGGGACGTTGTTTCGCCCAGAACCAGGTCAAGCTTCAACACTACAGCGAAACGGTAAACAACGGCCACCTTGCCATCGCCAAAGGCCTGACCATCGATGACGATGATTTGATGCGTGCTGAAATCATAGATCACCTGATGTGTTACTCGAAGATTCCCGTCAAAGACTTTGAATCTCGGTGGAAAATCAAGTTCAACGTTCGCTTTGAGAGCGCCCTGTCGCGCTTAACTGCCATGACCAGAGACGGCTTGCTTGAGACCACTGACGATGGTTACCAAATCACGCCACGCGGACGCATGTTGCTGCGCCCGATCGCCATGTGTTTCGATGCCCACCTCAGCCAGGGCACGACGCCGGGGTTCTCCAAAGTGATATAAAAAGGCTCGCTTCGCCTGTTCATGCCGAAGCTACATCAGGCGCCATATAGGTGGTCGGCATTAGCAGCCGACCACGTTTCAATTCACATGCGAATCAGTGGAGGGCGGACTACAGCGACATCCGAACTTGGCAGGAAGAAGAATTCGCTGCCTTCGTGTCCAGCGTGCTTCAGTGCTGTGTACTCTGGATGCTGAGTAAGACGAGCCAGGCGCGACCTCGTTTGCACTTCGTTCTGAAGTGATCGGTACAGCCGGTAGCCTTCCATCAGACCTCCATTCTCTTCCAGAGCTTTGACAAAAGCTGAACCGAATATCGAGTATTGGCCATCGCCTTGATCAAGTACCGGCTGTAGTCCACCGGAGGTCAAAACGGTGCGAGCACGCACCCTGGAAATGAACAACAGATCCTGATCCGTTGCGGTATCCGGAATCGGGCGAATCGAATTGCCAGACAACGTTCCGGAGTAGCATGAGTCGGCCACTACCAGCACGTGTTTGGCTTTCATCTCACTCAAGAAGTCTGTAACCGCTTCGTTGGAGATCCAGGTGCTTTGGTTGTCCACCTGAGCATCAACGGGCAGCCAATACCCCTGCGCCCCATCCTCACTAATAACACCATGTCCTGCGTAGTACACCAGCAAATTATCTTCATCATCGAGTTGGTCTGTCATACGTGCCATGGCGGCCACGATCTGATCTCGATTTCCGTCGATGACAACTTCGGTGCGGAAGCCATAACGCGTTTGCAGAACACTGGCGACAGCATTGGCGTCGTTAGCCGCTGTGGCCAGGTCAGGATATTCGCTGTACGCGTTGTTGCCGATGACCAGCGCGTAGTAATCACCCAGATCATTGCGAAGTCGTTTCTTTAACACGCGACTGACGGACCGTTCAGCCATTGCCGGCGTGACGTCCTGGACAATAACGAAGGACTCCTCAGCCCGCTCACCTGCCGGCCCTACGGCTTCAACCGACACCGGTGTCTCATTGCCCTCAATGGGCACTCTGAATTGGAAGAAGCCGTTTTCGTCAACCTCTGACAGCAGATCCATGTCGTTGACCCGCAGCACCGCCAATTCGCGAGCAGGCACGACTCGAGCCACTACTTCGTAATCATTGACCTCACTGAACAAGGCGACACTCTGCACACCACGAGTGACCGATACTTGCGGTGAGATAATATCAATACTTGGCCCACCACGAACCGGCGCGGTGCTGGCGACACCCAATTGGCCCAAGACCGCACTTTGGCCGCTTTGAATGCTGGCGATCTGCTCCTGTTGTTGCCGGATCTCCTCTTCCAGTGCAGCAATACGCGCCGCTTCCTGCGATTGATCGGCCAAGGCCAGCTGCGCCTGACGCAATTGCTCCTGCCCGCCGGTCACGGCACTGCGCAGAGACGCAATCTCCTGTTCCCGCAAACGCAGTTGTTCCTGCAAGCTGTCTTCGCCGGCTTGGGCCGAGGCAATACGCTCACGTGCGGCGTCAAGTCGTGCCTGCCACTCGGCTTCGCGCTTTGAGACCTGTCCACGCTGCGCGGCCAATTCCGCTTCCTGATCCTCAATCTGTTGTTGGATTTCAGCATATTCACGTGAGTGCTCATTGACGCCTGCAAGCCGCGATCGCAACAGCTCTATTTCCTGCTGTGCCGAACTGAGTGTCAATCGACTCTTGCTCAGCTGCAGCTCGCTTTCGGCCAGATCGAGTTGAGCGGCTTCCGCCTCAAGACGACGCTGCCGGGCAATGGTCTCCATCTCGCGATATTTCGCATTAGCCGCACTGAGCTGTTCTGTTAGCTGAGCGTTCTGCTGTTCCAATGCTGACAACTGCTCGAGCTGTTGCATCACTTCTGGCGAAATCCTTCCTGCCGCCTGTTCCTCCGCCAACTTGACCTTAAGTTGTTCGATTTCTCGATTGGCATCGTTTACAGCCTGTTCGCGACTGCGTACTTCGGCCCGAAGGTCGTCGAGCTGGGTACGTAAACTGTCGACTCGCAAACGAAGATCGGCACGCTCGCGCTCAATTTGTCGACGTCGCGCAATTTCTTCTTCAGTGGTCAATTCAAGGACACCATCGGTAATCCCTGAGGCCTTGCGGTACCAGTTCATGGCCTGGGTCAGGTCCTTGTCGACGCCCAGGCCACGTTCATACAGTGATCCCAGATTGATTTGTGCCCTGGAGTTGCCCTGCTCTGCTGCCTTCATGAACCATTGCGCAGCCAGTTCATAGTCAGGAGCAACACCCAGCCCTTGTTCATAAATTTCGCCGACATACACTTGCGCCTTGTCATCCCCACCGTTAGCTTGCGGCAGCCATACTTTCAGCGCAGTGGCATAGTTGGCCCGATCATACGAGACGAACTCACCACCTCGAATACCGCAGTCTTGAGCGGTGGTCCTCACCGCCCGTCGTGGCGATACAAACGTGGCGCGACTGCCGAGGCTTCGAATCTGACCGGGCAGCAAACAATCGACAATAAACAAATCATCCGCAGAGATGTGACCATCCGCTTTTCTCGCGGCCTGACCAGGTATGGACACCGCCATTACCAGTAGGGCCAGTCCGGCGCTTTGCAGACATTTCTGTGTCTTTGATGTATCGATATTCATGCTACTACTCCTTCAACGGACCGGCTCAATCGAACTCGAATCGCCCGCCGAAATTAACTGTGTACTGTGTAGTTCCTTCCAATCCCAACAAACTTCGGTACGACAGGAAGAATTGTCGCCCTCGTGGCGAAACAAACACCAGTCCCACGCCAGCGCTGCCGTAATGGCGATCGGGCGAATCTGATTGAATCAGGAAGCGTTCATCGCTGTTGGCTCCGGCAAGAGCCGCCTCAATAATCACACCGTCGTCCTCACCCTCGTAGTGATACGCCAGGTCAAACTGCGGTGTAATGACGCCACGAGTGGTGCTGATCGACTTCGATGCACTGAAATTGGCTGAGAACAACAGTGAAGTTAAGTCCTGCTCTCCATAGGTGATGTTCTGCGCACCAGCACCGGTTTCAGTAAACCCATCAATCTCGGCTCGCAAGTATCGCAAGGAGCCACCTGGCGTGAATGACCAGCTGTCGCTGTACAGGTTATACCCAGCAGCGATACCGGCGCTGAAATCATTGCCATCGGCTTTACCAACTGCAGTACGGTCTACACTGAAATCGCCCAGTGTAAAATTGACCTTGCGGCGCTGCATGAAGTCGCTTAAGCCGTAACTGATGCGCGCATCAATAAACAACCGCTCGTTCGGATAGAACGAACCGTAGCCGGTCAAGGTATAGCCCTTGGTATCCACCATCGAGCCGTCCTGCAAATCTGAATCAAAGCTGGCATAGCCGAGCGCCAAGCCCATGACGCTGGTGGCCGATGGACGGTAATCGATACCGGCGGTCAGGCCGTAGGTCTCAAAATCGAAACCTAGCGCATTGGTTGTCGGATCACGGTCGCCGCCACTGATCATGCCGTTGATGAAAAAGCCCCAAGGCGAAATCAGACCATCCAGGTCATCATTGCTGCGCACGGCCTCATCCTCATCTTCACCCAGGTACTGCAACAGACCAAGTGAAATCGACTCATTGCCATGTCGGTATGTCAGGCCGTTGATGCTGACGCCGGCACCGCCTCCGCCACGCAATTGCTGCAATCTGGACTCGATGTTGCGTCCCTGCGCCGACGTCAGCTTGGTCACCGAAGTGCCCTGCGTAATGACTTGCTCAGGTACCAGGTTCTGCAAGGCATTCTGAATCTCGCCACCACGACCCTCGCGGGCAGCTCGAATCAATGCGCGACAGAAGTCCGGGTTGTTGTTATTGGCCCTGGCACACAACCTGGCCAGCGGACGAACATTGTTGCGCTGATTCGGCGTCGCGCTGCTGGGCAAGGCACCATTGATGGTCTCCTCAATCTCGCCCTCACCCGGCATTTCGACCACCACTCCAGCCTGTGCCTGGTTGTTGCCCGGCACCGGATCGGGAGTGTCACTGCTAACCGCAGCGGTATTGATCACGTTCCCGGCATCATCGCCGGCTGTGGTCACGATCGTAATGTCGACTTGCTGTGATGCAGCCAGATCACCCAAAGGACAGGTCAACACAGTTGTGCCGGTGCAGGTCGCGCCGGCCACGCTGACTAGCGACAATGATGCGGGCAGTTGATCTACCAATACGGTTTGGGTCGCTGTCGCCGGCCCATTGTTGATGACACGCAGGTCAAACGTGACGGTCTCACCCGGCAATACATCGCTATCTCGAACCGTCTTGCTGACCGCCAAATCCGCACCAGCTGGCGCATTGATGATGACGTCGGCCTTGGCCGTATTGTTGCCCCCATCCGGATCGAGCGTATTGGAGTGAACGGTCGCAGCATTGATTGCAGTGCCTTCCTGCTCAGCGCGAACAACAATATTCACCGACGCCGAGTTGTCGCTGGCAAGTCTGGGACGTCGACAATCAATCGACTGGCCATCGGTGGTACACGACCAGCCTGCACCGCTTGCCGAAATTGGCGAAACCTGTACCGGCAAGGTGTCGGTCAACACCACATCTACCGCCGGATTGGGCCCTTGATTCTGAACCATGAGTTGATAGCCGAAGGTCTCGCCGACAACGACCGTGCTGTCGCTGGCCTGCTTCTGCAGCGACAAGTCAGCCATTTTTTCATCAGCGATGAATACCGCCGCACGAGATTCATTGTTCTCGATCACCAAGTCACTGGTCGTCGATTCGATGCGGGCAATATTGCGCGCGACGCCGGACTCAACGCCGTGCACATTCAGAATCAATTGCAAGCTTTCATTCACTGCAACGGTGCCAAGATTACAACTGACCGTATCACTGGTTTGCGAACACCCAGAGATCGAGCCACTGACGCCGTCAACCACGATGTTTGCCGGCAACAGGTCGGACAAAATGACATTCTCTGCCGGTTCAGGCCCGAGGTTGCTAACGTCAATGATGTAATCAAAGCTCTCACCCACAGTCGCGGAACTGACGCTGGCCGCCTTCGCCACTACCAGGTCAGCGGCACGAGGAACGATAGTGATTTGGGTGGTCGTCTCAGCGTCACCCGGCGTTGGGTCTTCATTGTCTGAAATGACGCGTACTGTGTTGGTCACGCTGCCATCGACATCGCCAACCAGCAAGCTAAAGTTCAGTGAGGCCGTTTGGCCTGAGGGCACCTCACCAAGACGACAGCTTAGAACGCCAGAGCTGACGTTGCATTGGGTGCCTTTTGCTGCGGTTAACACCGGATCAAGGCCGGGCCCGTATTCATCAATCACAGTGACGCCAGGGGCGCTCGCCGGTCCACTGTTGAGTACTTCGACACTGACATTGATCAGGTCACCAGGTGATGCGGTGGTTGGCTCCACCACAACGTCGATCGATAGATCTGACTGTGCGGCACCAACCATGGTGTCGGCGCTTGCTTCATTGTTGGCGGTATTTGGATCTTCGGTGTCGGCGCTGGCACTGGCACTGTTAAGCAGTTGTCCAACACGGTCTGCGGTGACACTGACGTTGATGATGTACTCCTCGCCTGAGGCCATATCACCATCGGGTTGACAGGAAATGACCGGGCCATCGTGTCCGCAGGGCAAAGGAGCTGAATCGATGTTGGTCAGAGAGACACCGTCCGGCAACGTATCAATCAACTGTACATTTACGGCAGGATCCGGTCCGTCATTTCGCAACGTCAACGTATAAACCAGTATGTCACCAACATTTGCAGTGGCCCGGTCGACAGTCTTGCCAATCGATACATCGGCCATGGCTTTGGCACCCTGCACGTTGGTTGTCACTTTGTCGGTGTTGTTGTCGGCTTGCGGGTCGCTGGTATCTGATTCGACACTGGCAGTATTTTCAAGCGTCCCCTGGTCCAGGGTAGCGACTCCTGAAATGATCAGTGCCACCGACTCACCCGAAGGCAACTGCTGGTCCAACAAGCAATCCAGCTGCGGCTGACCATTGCATGAGAAACCCGGGGCTGAGACGTGGGCGACTTCAAAACCGTCAGGCAAGGTATCAATCACGCGAACGCCGCTGGCGCGATCTGGACCGAGGTTGGTTATGTTCAGCGTGTATTCCAGCAACCCACCACTTTGTACTGTGGTTTGATCTGCCGTTTTTTCCATTCGCAGATCTGCACTCAATCCGGCCGGAATAGAGACAACAGAAGACGAATCCGAATTATTGCTGCCATCAGGATCAACCACATCGTCGCTGCTGACCGTCGACATCGCTTGCAAGGTGCCAGAAGCATCAGCCCGAGCCGTTAGCTCCAAGCTTGATGAACCACCTGGCTCCAAGATTCCGGCCAGTTGACACTGCATGGCTTTTGCAGCCTTGTCAGCTGCGCAGGTCCAGCCGCTTCCGCTAGCCCCCACGAAGCTTAGGCCGTCTGAGTAGCTGTTCTCCAGCACTATGCCGGTCGCCGCATCAGGGCCATCGTTCCCGACTACCGCAGAGAAAACAATCTCGCCTCCCTGCGCAACCGTGCCAGATCCCGACGTGAGAGAAACGTTCAAATCAGCACTCACCTCATTAGCCAAAACATCCACTTGAGCAGAGTCCTGATTGTTTCCAGGCTGACTGTCAGTCGAGGTGCTGTTGACGGTCGCCGTATTTGTTTGCACGCCAACAGCAGACGCCGTGCCATTGATACGTATGGTCGAAGTCTGGTCGCCAGCCAAAGGTGAGGTGCGCGAACAGATCAACTCGCTGTCATTGTTGCTGCACGACCATCCAGGCGCGTTAAGCGACACGAAGCCAAACCCGGCTGGTAGCGGATCGTTAACGTTGACTGAAGCGACCGGTGCGGTGCCAAGATTGCTGACCGAAAGGACATAAGTGATGTCATCACCGAGCGACACCTCGCTGTCCAATGCCGATTTAGTAATGGCAAGATCGATGCTCTCAGCTTGCACCAGCGTAGACTCCTGAGCCATCACCGGCTCAGTCGTCTCATCGGAATCGGCTTCCATATCAACGCCTGCATTTCCGGGCGAGTCAGCGATCATACCTACCGGCAACAATCGCGACTCTCCAGGTGTAAGTAGACCATCAGCGATACATGTCAAGTCAGCGATACCGCGAGTACCATCTTGAGTGCAGGTCCATCCGGTGTTGGGCGGATTGGCGATGGATATACCACCATTGAATACCATGGAGACCGTTGCATTGGTGGCTGGATCCGGTCCGTTGTTGGTCAATATGGCCTCATATTCGAAGGTTTCGCCCACCACTACCGGGTCGGCGGTATCGGTGACAGCAAGGCTCAAAGTCACAGGCATATCGGTCTGTACATCGATATCGACCATGGACTTGTTGTTGCCTCCATCAGGGTCGTCTTCGTCGGCGAACACCATAGCCGTGTTGGTCTTCATGCCGACGGTATCGGCAACGACTCCTAGGACCAACGGAAATTCAACCAGCCCGGTGGGTGCCAGCGGACCTCCGAGAACACACTCTACGGTGTCGGGCAATGCCCCAGCGTTGCAGCTCCACGGAGCCGGGCTGTTGGCGACCCAGGTCATGCCCGGCGGCAGCGTATCAACAACTTTTACATTGTTGGCCGGATCTGGACCGAGATTGCGAACATCCAGCGCAAAGTTGACTTGATCACCTACGGTTGGCGTGTCGTTGTCTACGCTCTTGACGACCTCAAGGTCGGCCATCGCCAGCGGTTGAATAATATTGGTGTTTTCGGTGTGGAAATTGTCACCCGTGTTGACGTCCACCTCATCAGCAAAGACGTCGAAGTCAACGTCAAAGTCCGGTGGTGAGGTCGGTGCAAAGATCTCAATATCCAGCGTCGGTGAATCCATGGCTGGCGGCAACGGCCCCGACAACAGACATGCAACAGAATCACCGGTGCCTTTGCTCTGGCCCCCAGAGCAATCCCAGGCGGCATTGCCCACGGTCCCAAAAAAGGCTTCTCCGTCGGTGAACGAAACCGTAACAATGACATTGTTGGCCGGTGCCAGATCATTTGGGTCGCCAGGATCATCGTAATTGCGGACCTGTAGGGTATACATCACCGGATCGCCGGCCAGCACCGGGTCCGGATTATCCATGACGCCATCAAAGGTCAAACTCGCGTTGGTGGCCCCTGCAACAACCGTTGTTTGCTCGGTAACAGCGTTGTCGGTGATATTGGGGTCGGGCTCGTTGGCTGAAATGAGGAAGTCAACATCCATCGGGCCAGCTATCGACGGTGCTGTTGCCTGTACTGGCAGATTGGATGTAGTACCAAGCGGAAACGCGCTGAGCTTGACGCAACTCAATCCGCCAGCACCGCCCTTTACCGCCGCCGGTTTTGTAGTGGTCATCGGAGAGCAACCCCAGTCGGCATTGCCACCGGCGGTAAACACCACACCTGGCGTAAGCGGCGTAACCAGCAGACCAACGCCGGTGGGTACCGCGCCATCCAGAGTCGATCCTGGGTCATCCCAGTGTTCAACGACGACGTCGTAGTCGACTGTCCCATCGGTCAACACCGGATCGGGAGTATCGGTCACGCTGACGATGCGCAAGCTCGACTCAGGTGCGTTGATGGTGGTGTTGAGCAAGGCCTGGTTATTACTGGTGTTGGTGTCCGGCTCATTGGCGAACAACTGTACGTCCATCTGGAACAGACCAGCGCCATTCGGCGCAAGCACCGTAACATCCAGAGTCGGCGCAGGCCCCAGTGGCAATGGACCGGTAACGTAGTCGCACTGCGTTGTTCCCGGAGGTGGCCCAACGCCGGCCGGTCCGCATACCCAGTCGCTGCCTACTACACTGTCAAACGAGGCGGTGGCGTCGGATGGGATGAACCATACATGGACGCCGGTGGCGGCAAGGCCATCGTTAACGTCAAGCGGGTCATCAACATTTGCAACATCAATGGTGTAGTTAATCGGGCCACCGATGACCTGAGTTGGCGGCGAACTAACCGCCGATGTAATTTCCATTGAGGCATTGGTCATGCCGGGATCTACTGTGGTCTGCACCGTCAAATTGTTGTCAGAAGTATTCGGATCCGGTTCATTGGCGAATACATTGAAGTCCACATCCATGGGCCCCGGCGAACCCGGCGCGGTGGCCTGGACCGGCAGGTTCGAGGTTGTACCCACTGGTAACGATATTTGTAGTTCACAGATCAATCCAGCTGGCCCGCTCGGCATGCAGGTCCAATCGGTATTGCCGCCGGTGGTGATCATCGCGCCCGGTGTCAACGGCGTGACATCCACCATCACACCAGTCGGTGCCACACCGTCAAAGGCTGAGCCTGGATCGTCCCAGTGGCCTATGGTGACGTCGTAGTCGACCGTCCCACCTACCACCACCGGGTCCGGGGTATCAATCACGCTATCGATGCGTAAGCTGGACTCGGCGGCGACCACCGTGGTGTCGACCTGTTGTTGATTGTCGGTTGTATTGATATCGGTTTCGTCAGCAAACAGCTGAACATCCATCGAGAACAGGCCCGGACTGGTCGGTGCCAGCCACTGCACATCCAGTGTTGGCGCCGCACCAAGTGGTAGCGGCCCGGTAGTAAGATTGCATTCAATGGTCCCAGCGGGTGGACGGGCCACGGCCGGTGAACATACCCAGTCGGTACCAGTTGCGCCGCTGAATGCGGCCGAAAGGTCGGACGGAACCAGCCAAATGTGTACATTGGTTGCATTCGCGCCATCCGCCGGGTCACTGAGGTCATCCCAGTTCTCACTGTCGATAGTGAAGTTCAGAGGGCCGCCAGCCACCTGCGTTCCTGGTGCACCAACGGCACTGGTTATACGCAGAGAAGCGTTGGTAGTTGCTGCATTGACATCGGTCAATTGGAAAGCCATGTTGTCCGAAGTATTGACCTCGGGCTCATTGGCATAAATGAAAAAATCGGTCTGCAACATGCCGGGAGTGCCGGGTGCTGTCACCGTTTGCACCAGTGGCGGCACCGCCGAACCCGGTGCCAACGGATTGTTCAGCGTGCAGGTCATGCTGGAACCGACTGGGCCACGACTGGCCAGGAAGCAGGTCCAATTTGCATCTGAAACGGGGTTGGCGATGGCCCCAGGGTCTTGTGGTGTGATATCCACGGCAACGCCGGTAGCGAATACTGAGAAATCCAGAGGGTCGACCGGATCGTTGTAATACGAAGCATTGACGGTGTATGTGATGTCGTTGCCGACGATGACTGGGTCGGGGACACCACTTAATGAATCGATGCGCAGTGAGACATTGCCCGAAGAGGTGACTCCAGTTAATTCACTATCGAAGTCATTTGAACCAAAGCCATCTGGCGGCGATGTGTTGGTGACATTTGCATCACCCTGAACACTTCCCCCAGTCGGCGCCATGACTTCGAACTTGAAGGTTGACTGGTATCCAGGTGGAAATATGCCATCACCAGCCGGACCGCCGGTGCTGCTGTCAAACGCGCAGTCGATGCCCATCGCATTGGGGGTGCATAACCAGTCACCACCCTCGAGGTCAAACCAGGTGCCCGTCGGGAAGCCGTTGCTGACCAACACGCTAATATCGATATTGAATGCCGCTTCCAAGCTGTCGAAGTTTTCGACTTCAACATAGTAGTCGAAGGTCGTGCTCTCACCGACCGGGTCAGTGATATCGTAGATATTCACACCAATATCGGTTAGAACACCTTCGGGTGCCGCTGCTGCACCGTTAGCGAAAGCAACGAGTGAAATTGCCGCCAAAAACCGCAACGTTAAATGTAGCCCGTTCATCGGCTCCCCCAGTACGAATCAGCCCTTTTTAGGGTGTCTAGCATCACCGCAACACCTTGTTCCAATCCGTTGATTTTAAAGACTCTCTATCTATACCGCAAAGAGGCCCCCTCCACAACAAGTCGAGGTCTGCAATCTGCACACTGGTTCGCACTTTGAAACGGCACTTTCCGAAAGGTGCCAGAAGTGTGAAGCAGTTCCGCCGGGGCTCATCAGTTCGGACAAAACGTCGAGGGCACCAATGCGGCAATAGGCTTCAGCTTGATAACATCGGTGGGGAAACAAAACTTCGCAGGATTTGCCGCGAGCGGGCCGCACCCAACCGTCAGAATGACGTCTCATTTATGAATCGCACCGCTTAGGCGTGATACAGTGCGCGGCGCATGAACACCCTCACTTCGCAACAGGACTTTCGCCAGGCGATGCGCTCCCTGGTCTCTACCGTCACCGTGATATCAGCGGCTGGTAACGACCGTCGACAGGCGATGACCGCAACGTCCGTTGGTTCATTGAGCCTTGAGCCGCCGGCCCTCTATGTCAGCGTCAACCGCATCACTGGCTTACATGACCTGCTTGCCAGGGGTGCACCGTTTTGCCTGAATGTGCTCAACGCCGGCCAGCAGCCAGTGGCTGATGCCTGCAGTCGCCCACCGACCGGGGATCATCGCTTCAATATTGGTCAGTGGGCGGTCCGGGATCAAACGCCCTACCTGGCTGACGCAGCCTGCAACGTGTTCTGCACGGTCGGGCCATCCATGGATTACGCCACACATACTCTGTTCGTTGGTGAAGTCAGCAGAATCCTGATCAACGCCGAAACGCCCGTCCTGCTCTATGGTGAGGGCAAATACCAGTCGTCCCCGAATAACGGGTCCGATTAGGACCTATTTCACTAGCCGCAAGCCAGGACCCTGAGGTTTGGGTGGTGTCGGGTCATCATCGTCCTGATTGGCGGTCTCGTTATCTTCCTGGTCGGGAAACAGCATGCCCTGCCCGTTCTCCCGCGCGTAAATACCAATCACCGCCGTTGTTGGCAGCGACACACTCATCGGTCGTCCGCCAAACCGCGCGTGGAAGGAAACCTCATCATTGGTCATGACAAGGTCGCGTACAGCCGATGGGGAGATATTCAAAGTGACGCGCCCATCGACCACCGAACCCGGTGGCACGACAACACCGGGCGCGTTGGAATCAACAACCAAATGAGGGGTCAATCCGTTGTCAACGATCCACTCATTGAGAGCGCGCAACAAATAGGGCTGCGATGGAGTCATAGCCTAGCCCTTGATCACACTAGTCATAGTCGACGTTAGCGCATCTCGCGCTCAAATTCCGACAGGCTCTCACCGAATGACTCCAGCGCGAACAGCCGCTCGGCGTACTCAAGTACAGGCTTGGCCCCTTTCTTGAGCTCGATGTCGTAGTGCGGAAGTCTCCACAACAACGGGCCCAAAGCGCAGTCAACCAAGGTCAGCTCATCGCTGAGGAAAAACGGTGTTGCCGCAAATACATCAGCAGCTGCAGTCAGACCATCAGCCAGGCGCGAGCGAGCAGCGTCAGCCTTGTCGGCTGGACCGGCTTCCATTTCGTCGACCAGCGGGTACCAGTCCTTCAGAACGCGATATTGAGCCAGGCGCAAACGAGCTCGCGACACCGGATCAACCGGCATCAGCGGGGGGTGCGGATAACGCTCATCAAGGTATTCGATGACCACCTGCGTGCCATACAAGACCAAATCTCGGTCTACCAAGGTCGGCGCTTGATGGTACGGGTTCAGGTCGATCAAGTCCTCCGGGGGGTTGTCTGGATCAACATCAACGATGCGAATCGAAATCCCTTTCTCAGCGAGGACAAATCGGGTGCGATGACTGCGGATGTCTTTTGGAGACGAATACAGCGCCATAAAGTGACTCTCTTTTGGAATTAGCGCCAAACCTTTTGATTCGGCATCAGGAGTAACG
>BQJN01000104.1 GCA_021604725.1 Lysobacteraceae bacterium
AACGAACCGTTCTCTATTCAATCCATCGCCAAGGTGTTCACCATGACACTGGCGTTTGAGCTGCTGGGAGAAAGGTTGTGGGATCGGGTCGGTGTCGAACCATCCGGTTCTGCTTTCAACTCGGTGGTTCAGCTTGAGCTGGAGCATGGCATTCCTCGCAACCCAATGCTCAATGCTGGGGCGCTGGTTGTTTGCGATGTACTGAGTAGCCATCTGTCTGATCCCAAGCAGGATGTCCTCGACCTGGTCCGCTCCTTGGCAGGCGACAACTCAATTGACTTCAATCGGCAAGTAGCCGAATCGGAACGCAAAAGTGGCTTTCGCAACATCGCTCTGATCAACTTGATGCGTGATTTCGGCAACATCTACAACGATCCCGACCAGGTCCTCGATACTTATTTCCACATCTGCTCGATCGAAATGAGTTGCGCTGCCCTGGCTCAAGCGTTCATGTACTTGGCCAACGACGGGACCAATCCACTGGATGATCAGCACGTCGTCAACGTCAGCAAATCAAAGCGCATCAATGCCATCACGCAGTTGTGTGGCTTTTACGATGAAGCGGGCGAGTTTTCCTTTCGCGTCGGATTGCCTGGCAAAAGCGGCGTTGGCGGGGGGATCGTCGCGGTTCAGCCGGATCAATACAGCGTTGCGGTCTGGAGCCCACCACTAAACGCCAAAGGCAACTCAGCCAAGGGCCTGGTCGCCCTCGAAGCCCTGACAACCCAAACCGGCACTTCAATCTTTTAGACTAAGCTCTGAGCCCGGAACGTGCTGAACGCTTTACTTTGGTCTGGTCAGTCGGCCACCATGGCCCATGGCAATCGAAATCGAACGAAAGTTTCTGGTAGATCAGGCCGTTCTCGGCGAGTTGGAAGGTGGACGTCGCATAAGCCAGGGGTTTTTGCCGACATCTGGGCTGACTGTGGTGCGCGTTCGTATTCGGGGCGACGATGGGTTTCTGACCATCAAAGGTGAAAATGTCGACTGTGCCTGCACAGAGTTTGAATATGCGATTCCGCTAGACGACGCACAACAGATGATCGACGAGCTTTGCGTCGGTGGAGTAATCGACAAAACTCGTTATGAGATCAAAAATGCAGGCCACGTTTGGGAAGTCGATGTATTTCATGGCGATAACGAGGGCTTGGTCATCGCCGAGGTGGAGCTGTCATCGGTCAATGAAGCCTTCGATCGACCGCCATGGCTTGGCGAGGAAGTGTCAGGCCAGACGCGTTACTACAACGTCAACCTGCTAGAACACCCCTATGTGCGTTGGTAGACAAAACTTAAAGCCTTAGCCTGAACCCATAGACAGCCAGGCCCTGCTGATCGAAGTCCAGGTCTTCGCTGCGAGCAAAGCCCAGACGTTCATACATGCCCCAGGCCACTTTCATTGCCTGCGTGGTATGCAACACGACTTGCGCGTGTCCACTTTCACGCGCCACATTCAAGCACTTCTCGGTCAGCGCCTTACCAACCCCAAGCCCGCGCGCCTCGCGATCTACCGCCAACAAGCGGATGCCAGAGGCATTTTCGACACTAGTGGCTGTGCCGCCGGAGCCGTAGTCGGCCATGTCTCCAAAATAGACGACGCCACCGAGGAGCTTTGTCGGATCCTGTTCGTCTACGGCAACCAAAATGCGTGTCTCAGGCTGACACGTTAACTGACCGATATCGGCCAACATTCTGTAGTAATCGGGCTGTTCATCAATGGTCGGAAACCCGTCGAGCCGCGAATAGACATCAATTATCAACTGGCCCAGTTGTGACCACTCCTGTCGACGGATGTCGCGAATCAAAATACCCATGGAGTTTTATCGAAGCTGCTCTAAACCCTCAGTATAGGGGCCGTTGCCCTTGCGACGGTGATCGGGCCGCCTTGTGGGTCACGTTTCAAACTGCAGCTTTGCCAACCGTTGGTACAAACCGGCATTGGCATAGAGTTGTTCGTGGGTGCCTTCAGCCACCACCTTGCCTCCTTCCAGCACAACAATGCGGTCAGCTTGCTTGACCGTAGCCAATCTGTGAGCAATAACCAAAGTGGTGCGGCCCTGCATCAAGGTCTCCAGCGCAGACTGCACTTTGCGCTCGCTTTCGGCGTCCAAAGAGCTAGTCGCCTCATCAAGCAACAACAACGGGGCATCCTTGATCAGGGCGCGAGCAACCGCCAACCGCTGTTGCTGGCCGCCGGACAAACGCAATCCCCTCTCGCCGAGAAAGGTACTGTAACCATCTGGTTGGCTCGACAGGAAATCATCTGCAGCCGCCAAAGAAGCGGCCCGCCTCACCTGTTGCTCGTCAGCGTCGGGTTTGCCATAACGAATATTACTGATGGCATCGGCGGCAAACACCACCGAATCCTGTGGGACCAGGGCGATGTGGCGTCTAAAGTCGGACGGCTTGAGATCCTTCAATGGCAGGCCATCAAACCTGATCTCACCGCTTTGCGGGTCGTAGAAACGCAAGATCAACTGAAATACGGTCGATTTTCCAGCGCCCGATGCGCCGACCAATGCGACCGTCTCGCCGGGTTTGATGTGCAACGAGAAGCCCTGCAGAACAGGTCGGTCCGGATGCGCCGGATAAGCGAAAGTGACCTCATCCAACTCGAGTTCACCTCGCGCCGGTTCCGGCAAGGGCTTCGGTTGGTCCGGGGCCTCGATTTCCGAACGTGCGCCAATCAATTCCAGCAGCCGTTCCATGGCGCCCCCAGCGCGTTGCACGTCCCCCCAGACCTCACTCAAAGCACCGGTCGAACCGGCGGCTATGACAGCATAGAAAACAAACTGACTGAGCTCGCCAGGGGTCATCACGCCTTCAATGACTCGTTGCGCACCCATCCACAGCACAGCAACGATGCCACCAAAGACGACGACAATCACCACGGCAGTGAGTAAGGCCCTGACCGTAGTGCGTTTAAGCGCAGAGACGTAGGCATCCGTCGCCGCAACACCGAACCGCTCACTTTCGCGCTGCTCCTGAGTAAAGGCCTGGACCACCGGAATGGCGTTGAGCACTTCGCCAGCCATTGCTGAGAAATCGGCAACGCGATCCTGACTGGTTCGCGACAACACACGGACTTTGCGCCCAAATAGCAAGATAGGCACCAGAATAATCGGAATCAGCGCCGCAATTGCGGCTGCCAACAACGGCGATGTCACCGTCATCAAGGCGATTGCGCCAATGAGCAGCAATACACTGCGCAAGGCCACCGACGCGCTGGAGCCAACGACAGTGTGAACCAGGGTGGTATCAGCAGTGAGTCGAGAGAGCACTTCACCGGTTCGCGTATGCTCGAAAAACGCAGGGCTCATTCGAACTACGTTATCGAAGACCGCCTTGCGTATGTCTGAGATGATCGCCTCACCGAGTCGAGTCACCAGATAAAACCGAACCGCTGTTGCCAGCGCCAACAGACACGCTACTGCGAACATAGCCACGAAATAGCGGTCGACTGATGCCGAACTCTCGGCTGAGAATCCCAGATCAATCATTTGCCTGACAGCGTACGGAAGCAACAATGTCGCGCCGGCCGCAACCAGTAGCGCGAGTAAGGCGCTGATGATCAGCCCCTTGTGTGGCGCCAGGAATGGCAACAGGCCCTTCAATGGTCTTGCGCCGGCGGTTCCTGCCGGGCGCGACTCAGCGGCGTAGTCTTCCACGTCAGTTACTCTGTGTGCTTCCCGCCGGTCCATCCGCCGCTGGCCAACACTTTGTTACCCAACGCCTTTGGCGCATCCTCCAGCTCTGTGGCCATGGAGTCATTCCAGCGATTGAGGAAACCATAAAGGCAAACAGCGCCGAGAATTTCGATAATCTGGTTTTCATTCCAGTGCTGCTTCATGCGATTCATCAGTGGCTCATCAACCGCGTTCGGCACCGACCCTGCTGCCAGTGCGTAGTCCAGAGCGACGCGCTCGGCCTCTGTGTATAACGGACTTGATTGGTACTCCCAAACGGCCTCAACTTTTTCTTCGGCAATGCCATGAATCTGAGCGGCAATAAGCGAGTGTGCCTCGCAATACTGGCAACCAGCAGCGCGACTGGCGAAATGTGCGATCAGGCGCTTGAATCCCAGGTCCACCTCGCCGTCAGGGTCCATCACGGCCCGCGTCAGTGCACCGAAGCCTTTGACCATTGCTGGCCGACGTTGCATGGTTAGCAGGCTGTTCGGCACGAATCCGAGAATCGACTCAAACAGGGCAAAATCTTCTTTAAGTTCCGGCGTTGTTTCTTTTGGCAGCGGCGCGAGATGGGCCATCTTTGTATTCCACATTGGTTAGGTGAGCTAGGGAGGCTAGTGTAGTGGCACCACGGACGGGGTCAACCCGCCAGGCCGCATCGTCGCATTGAATCATGTCATGGGCAGATGAGGCATGGCCAACTCCGTGCCGCTGGCCATTTTAATTGTTGTATGCTGATTCGTATGGACCATCCTCAGCCCAACAACCCGTTGCACGGCGTTACGCTTGAGACTGCTGTCACCAAGTTGGTGGATCGGTTCGGATGGGATGGTCTGGCACGGCGTATTCGTATCAACTGCTTTGCCAAAGACCCATCCATAAAGTCCAGCCTGAAGTTCTTGCGCAAAACGAGCTGGGCCAGGAACAAGGTCGAGCTTCTTTACATTGATACGTTCGCACCCAAACCCGACCCGTGGGGTCGGCGCAGAGCGACAGCGAAAGAAGATTGAATCCATAATCGAACAGGAGACCCCTTATGGCGAATGAAGGCTACCACGAGCCGATCGAAGAACTGAGCGACGAAACAAGAGACATGCACCGGGCGATCACCTCATTGATGGAGGAGCTTGAGGCAGTGGATTGGTACAACCAGCGTGTTGACGCCTGCAAAGATGAGGAGTTGAAGCACATTCTCGAACACAATCGCGATGAGGAGAAGGAGCATGCTGCGATGGTTCTAGAGTGGATCCGACGCCGCGACCCGACTTTGGACAAGGAGCTTCGCGACTATTTGTTCAAGGACGGCAAAATCGGCCATTAAGCCAACAACAACGATTCGCCTCCCGCACCAGGGAGGCTTCCCCCGGCGGTTGTTGTTTGGTTATTTGGCGCGTATCAAAACATACCCTCTCGTCTGAGTTTCCGTGCCTGCCCGCTGGCGCGGCGTCAACCACTATTCGACCTCTTCGGCCTTATCCACAAAGCCCCACCTACGCCCACAAACCTGCCTGTGTTGCAAGTACGCGGTTAACAAAACAGTAACGAAGCAGTCGCCGTAAATCTGTCGGCGGTCACATTTTTGACAATGACAAGCCGTTAGTTTGAATGGCTCAGGTCGGAATGAATCTAGTTATTGGGAGTTTGATATGGCTGTTTCGCGTCGCACGCTGCTCTTCGGCGCAGCAGACAAAACAGGGGCAGACAACGCAGAATCACCGCCATTCGCCGTGCGCGTGATGAATCGCATGGCGTTTGGCCCGAGGCCTGGCGTCGATGACATTGACTACTTCAACTCCCTTGGTGGTGACGACCTCAGCCGCCTGACAGCCTATGTGGATGAGCAGCTTGACCCGCTGGCTATTGCTGATGGCGAGGCCGATACGCGCTTGTCAGACCCCGCATTCACAACCTTGAACAAAACCCTGCTGCAACTGTGGCAAGACCATCACGTCAACAGCAACAACGACCAGCCGGTGGATGACGTCGAGCGGGCCGTATTCGTTCGCGCCGTGTACAGTCGCCGACAGCTTTTGGAAGTATTGGCCGACTTTTGGCACAACCACTTCAATATCTATGCTCGCGACTTCTACGCCAGATCAACGTGGGTTTCGTGGGACCGCGATGTCATTCGCGAGCATGCGTTGGGCAACTTTCGACAAATGCTTGAGGCCACCGCCAAGCATCCGGCAATGCTCTACTACCTGGACAATTACACCAGTGAGGCTGGCGGCCCCAATGAAAACTATGCTCGAGAGCTGCTGGAATTGCACACGCTCGGTGCCGAGGCCTATTTCGGAACAATATTGCCGGGCGATGTGCCACCTCACCCCAATGATCCCTCGATTCCCGCTGGATACGTTGACAACGATGTCTACGAGGTAATGAAGTGTCTGACTGGCTGGCGCGTGAACGACTCGAGTTCGTTCGGCGACACCGGCGAGTTCATGTACTACCCACCTTGGCATGAAAATACGGCCAAAGCAGTCATGTCCTTTGGCTTTCAGAACATCCCAGCCGACCAACCGCCCGAAAAAGATGGCCTGGACGTTTTGGACATGATCGCTGCTCATCCAGCTACGGCCAGGTATGTCTCAACCAAGCTGTGTCGACGCTTGTTGGCTGATGACCCGCCGTCCAGCATTGTCGATGCCGCTACTGCAACTTTTCTCGCGAACACTGGGGCCAGTGACCAATTGAAACAAGTGGTTCGCACCATACTCTTGTCCATGGCGGACCCAGGATTCGACGCGCTGGTCCCCTGGGGAAGCAAGTTGAAGCGGCCTTTTGAGCAAGTAGTTTCTGCGATGCGCGCGGTAAACGCAGACTTTACGATCAAGCCCGACGATAGCGAGAGTAACAGTTTTTGGTGGCGGTTCGACGATGCTGGTCAGCTCCCATTCAATCACCGTCCACCAGATGGGTATCCAGACAAAAGAGACGTCTGGCAAGGTTCAACATCACTGGTACACACGTGGCGGACAATAGACTGGCTGTTGGATGAAAACGCCACCACTGGCGACCCTGTTCTGATGCCCGTTTTGGAGATCACCCAAAACGAGTTCCCGGACCCTTCCAACTACACACCAGATTCCCTGGCCGACTTTTGGCTAACGCGAGTTCTTCGGTTCACGCCGGGCGGGTCAGGCACTTGGCTCGGAACCGATACACATGATGCCGTAGCTCGCTTTCTGGCCCAGTCCTATAGCGGCGCATCCAACCCCTACCCACGCAACAAGGTGCCAATTCCGCCGGCTGATTTGGCTAGCGAAAGTAGCCCTTACTATTGGCACCGCCGCCTGCGCGGTATGGTCGGCTTGATCTTGTCCAGCCCAAATTTCATTCAGAGGTAAGCTCATGAAACTTTCAAGACGCGTATTCCTCTCGGGTCTCGGTGCCGGCATTGGCGCTGCCAAACTCAATTTGACTTTGGCCGATATGGCTGCATACAAAGGATCGAGCCTTGAGCCGCCTCCGATATTGGTCAACGTATTCCTGAGGGGCGGCATGGATGGACTGAGCTTTATGCCACCTCGAGAAGGCGATAACTACACGCACTACGAAACCTTGCGGCCTGACTTGCGCATTACCCCTGATGATTCACTGAATGTTGGCGGCGGTTTCGGCCTTCACCCAGAATGCGATGGCCTTCGAAGACTGTGGGGAACAGGCAACCTTGGCTTGGTTCATGCAGTAGGGCACCCAGAGGGGGCTCGAAGCAGAAGTCATTTCGACTCAATGCAATACATCGAGTTGGGAACCCCAGGCGACCTCAACACCGACACCGGCTGGTTGACCCGACACTTGCAAACAGCACCAAACCTGCCTGGGGTGTCGGTACTGGAAACATTGGTGTCGGGTGGCACCCCTCCGACTAGTTTGCTCGGCCGCCTGAATAACGTAGCGACGATTGGGTCGACCAGTAGTTTTCACCCGAATAGCGGAACCTTCGAAGACACGCACCTTTTAGCGCTGGAGCAGCTATACAGCGGTGCCGGCACCCTTGACCAAGCTGTTGGGGCAACCGTCGATGCGGTGCAATTGATCTCTTCATTGGACCTCAGCAACTACACGCCCGGCGGCGGAGTTGTGTATCCCAACGGCTCATTCGGTGACGACTTGGCTACGGTGGCCCAGTTGATCAGAGAAGACCTAGGAGTCGCCATCGCCACCGTGGATTTTGGTGGTTGGGACGATCATACGAGCCTGGCCGGCAATTTCTCCAACAGAGTTCGTACGCTCTCTGACGGATTGGAGGCTTTCTACAAAGACCTCCGCGCAACAGGGTACGGCGAGAAAGTGATTGTGGTCGTGCAAACGGAGTTCGGCCGAAGAGCCAGAGAGAACGCCGACAATGGCGTCGATCACGGCTCAGGGGCACCAATGGCGATCATTGGCGGCGCGCGTGTCAAGAGGCGCCGTCACGGCACCTTCCCTGGACTCAGTGGAAGCGATCTACTGGACGGTCAGGATGTTTTCCCGACAACGGACTACCGAAGGGTCTTAAGCGATGTCGTTTCCGACATGCTCGGAAACCCCAACGTCGACATCGTTTTCCCCGGCTTCGATTACACGCCAATGGGCATTTTCTGGCCAGATCAGATATTTGAATCTGGTTTCGATTAACACCGTGGCTCGACAATCGCGGACTGGCTCACGGACAGGCCCGCCTTGTTGTTATCATCGCGATCAATAGATTTCGATTTAGAGACTATAGGACGGGTGAAACAACGCTCTCAATTTCACCTTTGGCGAGAGCAGTTTCGTCAAGGGTTGCCCTCATGGTATGACGGGAGGCTACATCTGCTTGGTACCGTCGTACTAGCGTTGGCGATGATCACTACGGCGTGTGTGATGATGGTTGGTGTGACCGCAGTCGAACTGCTGACCATTCCCCTGACCTTAATCTACGTCAATTTGTTTGAATACGTAGGCCACCGTTGGGTGATGCATAGGCGCGTCAGATTCTTGAGTCGTGTGCACCGTCGCCACACATTGGAACACCATCGGTTCTTCGACCACAACAACATGGCCGTTGACCATCACCGTGATTACTACGCCGTACTGTTCGCTCCTGTTCTCGTGCTTTTTTTCGGCGCCGTATTTGTCTTGCCTGGCTGGCTATTGCTAGCGATGCTTTTCTCCAGCAATGTCGCGTGGCTGTTTACGGCGACGATATTCGCGTACTTTTTGAACTACGAACTACTGCACCTGACATATCACCAACCATGGTGTCAAAAAGTCCCTGTTCTTGAGTCGCTCGCTCGGCATCATAGAGTTCACCATGACCCCACATTGATGCGTTACTGCAACTTCAACGTTACTTACCCCTTGGCAGACTGGTTATTCAACACATTGCAACGGTCTCAGTACGATAACCATAATGAGCATTGACTGTAGGCACATTGACAACGACGCAACAGGTCTGCCATTTTTCAAGGACAACCCGTAGCCCAACGCATCCAACTCCAATTACACGCCGTCAAGAAACAACAGGACCCTTCACCATGAAACTGATGACACTACTTGTCCTACTTGCAAGTCTTTTATCTAGCGTCAGTGCTGACGACAAACTTGCCGACATAATCGCAGCCCCGCCCAGAGGCGAAGCGGCCGATCGAGACCAGTACCGACATCCCTTTGAGACGCTAACCTTCTTTGGCATCGAGCCAACCATGGACGTATTGGAAATCTGGCCAGGCGGATCTGGCTGGTATACGCAGATTCTGGCGCCTTATTTGAAAAATCAGGGTTCACTTTCCGTAGCCGTGTTCGGCGAGGGCACGGAACATCAATTTTCCGGTTTTTTCGAACGAGCCGACAAGCAGTTTGCAGAGACATTCGCCAATGCCGAGATGTACGGCACTGTCAAGCAGACGCCCTTTTTCGCGCCCAAGCACAACGACCTGGGAGAGGCCGACCAGTACGACATGATCGTCACCTTCAGAAACCTGCACAACTGGTTGATGTGGGATCAAAGTGAGCAACACCTGGCTGAGCTGTTTCGCGTGCTAAAGCCCGGAGGCATTCTGGGCGTGACAGACCACCGCGCTGACCCAACCAGGCCGATTGATACAACGGCCAGCTCGGGTTACGTCGATGAGGCCTATGCCATCGAAGTGATTCAACAAGCCGGGTTCAGGCTGGCCGCGGTGTCAGATATCAACGATAACCCACTGGATGAGAAAGACTACGCCAATGGTGTTTGGACGTTGCCACCCACCTATCGCCTTGGTGAAACTGACCGAGAAAAGTACCAGGCCATTGGCGAGAGCGATCGCTTCACCCTGAAGTTTGTAAAGCCTGAATGAGCCTCCAGGGTCCGATGACCTGATTTCAGCGTCATCGGACCCAAAAAAATCGAAAAACTTACCCACACGATCTGTGGATAACTCTGTTGGCAACTTGCAGGCAACCATCATTTGGCTGCGCCAGGACGGCCCTTGGCTCCAAATTGGTCAACAATTGACCAATTTATTAACGACACTAAAAATCAATAGCTTACGGCACTTTTGTGTATTGACTTATTCAAAATATGCGTAAGGTGCCGGTAGCCAATAGGGTTTGTTTAAAAACTGTTACAACCGTGCATAAGTTTTTTGCGACTCGTTGCACTTATGCGGCAGTTTGGCGGGGCCTTGAAGTATCGCGCCAACGAATTCAGAAGCATTGAAACGTCAATTCCAGACGAAAAAACGAGTCTTTTCTAGGATGCCGGCGCACCCAAAACCTGCTCGACTAGCGCGGACAACGGTCCATTGCGTTCAAATAACGCATCATGAGCATCGCTGCGTAGCCGGCTGCGATCTATCCGTTGACCAGCCACATCGACTGCCAGTCGGGCCAGCCTTGACGAGTCGTCACATACCCAGTCCTGACGGCCGACCAATTTCAGCATCACCGAGGTTTGCCTGCCACGCATAAATTCACCTTCACAAGTCACCACTGGAAGCCCCGTGGACAGGGCATCAAGCGTGGTGTTGCCACCAGAAAAATGCAAGGTATCGAGCAACACGTCGCAATGAGTTTGCAGTGCCAAATACCGCAGCCTTGACATCGGCCTCATGCATATCAGGCGTTGGTCCGGATCTGCAATGCCCCGACCCGTAAACACGGCTCGCAAACGGCGCATTAGCCTGGGCCATTGTGTCTTGTCATGGGTCACCACCATGACCAACACTGCTTTTCGGTCCAGGGCCAATAAATCAGCAAGTACCTGGTCACTCTCTGGGTGAATCTTGAACGGAGAATGAGGATACAGGTAAAGCGTTTTGTCATTCGGCAATCCAAACTCAAAACGCGAAATGGAAGGCGCCTCTGGCGGTCGCGGATAACTGGTGCCGATCTCCGGCAACTCCAGTAGCGGCTCATGATAGTGCTGACCATGGCGACCCTCCGGCTCCATTAATGAAGGGGAAATAAACCCATCAATGCCGTCGAGACCGGAGGTCACAGGCAGCCCCCAGGCCAACAGTTGTTTGCGGGCGAGGCGACAAGCAGCAAGCGCCGATAACTTATGGTCGTGGCCCAACTCCGGATAGATCAACACATCAAAATCGGAGGCTCTAATTTGTTTGGCCGCGTCATCCGCCGAATCTGCAAGGTTAACAACGGATGACACCGTGTCGCGTAGCCTTGCCGTCCAACGGTCAGTTCCAACGTTGGTCAGCAAGGTAGTTTCAGCACCGGCCTTTTGTAATGCCCCAGCCCATGAACCAAAGTAGTGGCCAACGACGTTGTCTCCCCAACGCCCAACCAGTCCAACCCTAGGCGCGCCCGGCAACCGCGGCGAGTCGAACTGCATCCATTGTGGCCGATAGCTGGTGATCTGTTGTTGTATCGATTGCGCCCAGGCGCGCTGTAATGTCCGATCGTTTCGCCCCTGGTAGGGAAGGTAAAAATTAAACCAGGCGATGTCATCCAAAGCCGTAATGCGCTCGCTGGCGAGATCCAACAGCTCTTTGGCAGCGATCGATGCTTCACTACGAACCTTCGCAATGGTTGCCACATCTGGCATGACAGAGGGCATACCGAGGTGTGCCTGTAGAAGCAGACGATGCGGCATCCCGGGGTGCGTCAATTGACGTGCGGAGCGTAGGTCACAACATTCTATGTGATAACGAATCAAGGTGGTCGCAGCGGCCTCGGCAAGACCTGGATCGTCCATGAGTTCGGTTGTTGCAGTAATCGCCGCATGCCGTTGCGGCGTGGCGCGAGTGTGATCTGCCAGTATGCTACCAGCGCGGTGCAAGCGTACTTCGCCAAGATCGGAGCCGAGCCGCACGGCTTGATCAACCATGCTCTCGGCCAGCTCGGGCAACGATAACTCGTCCGCCAGAACGGCAAACGCAACCGCCCGCTGCCCATCCAGTCCAGGGGCAGACATTGCTCTGGCCATCAAGTCAGAGGCCAAATCTACTTGACCGAGTTTTGCATGAGCGCGGGCGCGGTGATACAGCACCGATGCATGATCGCAGTTGACCAGGCGCTCAAACTCCTGAAGTGCAGCAGCCGAATCGCCCTGGGCAAAGCGATGCAACGCCAGATTGAATCTGGCGTCGTCGTAGGCTTGATCATGCTCGATAGCCTCGACAAAGTTGCGCCTGGCAGTCTCTGTGGCACCGTCCGAGAGCGCCTCCAATCCCAATTTGTTTAAAATTCGGGCTTGTTGGCGGTGAAGTGCTCGATTTGAGGGGTCGCGCTTCAGCAATTGAGCCAGCCGCCGACGCGCACTCTCATATCGCCCGAGTCGAAGCTCGACCTGAACCATCGCAGCAACCAGCTCAAGCGCCTCGGGATGCTTGGCCAGCACGGGTTTGAGGATCTTGGCGGCGCGCTCTGGCTTGCCTTTGGCCATCGCACTGCGCACAGCGCCCATCGTTTTTTTCAGTTCACGGGCGCGCATTGTTCAGCGTGCATTCAGTATGATTGGCAGACAATAGACCAATATGCACAATATTGATGAACAATTTCAACAGCCTTAACGCGGTGGAGAAACCTGTGAACCTAACAATCAAGTCAGCGCTTGTAGTGTTCTTGTTGGTGTTGTCGACTTGCGTCTCTGCCATGAACCTGCAACAAGCCGTCAGAAAAGTACAAAGCGAAACTGGTGGCAAGGTTCTGTCCGCGCAGACCATCAAGGATGGTAAACGAGAAGTCCACAAGATCAAGGTCCTGATGCCCAATGGCCGTGTCAGGGTGATCAGCGTTCAAGGCGACAGGCCGGATCGTTGGCAACGCCAGTACTGGAAGCGGGGACAACAGGCCACGGAGCAACGGCAGGCGCTGCGATGAGGGTGCTGTTGATCGAAGATCAGGAGCAACTGCGCGAAAACCTCGCCGACCGCCTGCGAAAAGACGGCTATACGGTCGATACCGCAGGCGATGGTGAAGAGGGTGAGTTTATGGCACGCGAAGTGCCCTATGCTGCCGCTGTGGTTGACCTTGGTTTGCCTCGACGGTCCGGTATGGAACTGATCCGAAATATCAGGGCGGACGGCTTGTCCCTACCCATTCTGATCTTGACTGCGCGCAACCGTTGGCAAGACAAAGTTGAAGGGCTCAAGGCGGGCGCTGATGACTACATGGTCAAACCATTCCATTCCGAGGAGCTGATTGCCAGAGTCAATGCATTAGTGCGACGGGCTGCTGGTCACGCTACTCGAATCATGCGCTATGGGCCCTATGAACTGGACGCTGCCGCACAAACCGTTAGACTCGAAGGTGACCAGATTGACTTGACGACCTTTGAGTATCGAATCATCGAATGCCTGATGCTGTCAGCCGGAGATGTAATCAGCAAGTTGCGCCTCACCGATGCTATTTACGAGCATGACCAGGACCGAGACAGCAACGTCATAGAGGTTTTGGTGGGGCGCCTTCGACGCAAGCTGGACCCAAAACAAACGCACAAACCGATTGAGACATTGCGTGGTCGCGGCTACCGCTTTCGTTTCACCGCCAGCGCCTAGCCTGCATTATTCATGAAGGCAGCCGCCCATCGCCAGATACTGCAGTAAAAACAAATGCTTGAGAACTATTATGTGCATACTGGAAATGACCGCCGTGGCCTTTTCACTACCGGGACGGATCTGCCAGCGAACCTTCATGAATAATGCAGCCCAAGGACGCTCCAGGTAATGCCCATACGACACTTGCCTGCAAGGCAGTATGTGATCAGGGCTTTCCTTTCAAAGCCTTGTCCTTGCCGAATTTGCATTAGCTTCGGCGACCCAAATTGAGCACCACTGCACCTTCACTGTCAGGCCGGCTATTCATTGGCTCGCTGGCCTTGCTGGCCGCGTTTCTCGGCCTGGCGGGACTGGCATTGAATCGAGCATTCGTTCATTCCATGGAGAGCGCCCTTGAGCAGCGCATGCAAGGCGATGTGTATGCCTTGCTGGCTGCATTGGAAATCGAACAAGACGGAGAATTGATGTGGCCATCCAGTCTTCCTGTTGAAGGGCTGGAGCGTCCAACATCTGGCGTCTATGCTGCCCTTCGAGGCCCCGCCATTGAGTGGAACTCGCCATCTGCGCTGGGGCTTGAGCTCGACTGGTCCAGCGGCGTTTCTGTCGGTGAGTCGCGGTTTTTCGGGCCCGGCAACTCACAAACTCCGCACTATCACTTCGAGCAGGGCATCGGTTGGGAAACTGAAACGGGCGTGTTTGAATTCACTCTGTATCTTGCGCGCGATGCAGATGCTGTTTACGGCCCAGCGCAACAGTTTCGGTCGACATTGTGGCAATGGTTGATCGGTGTTGCTGTATTGTTGTTGCTAGCTCTACTTGTTTACTTGCGTTGGGCGCTGCGGCCCTTGAATACCTTGGCCGACGAACTGGCCGCCATGGAGCAAGGTGAGCAGGATCGCCTGCATGGTGTTTATCCACCCGAAGTGACTGGCCTGGTGCACAACCTCAACGCGGTCCTGGCTAGCGAACAAGCCAACCAGCAACGTTATCGAACGACGCTCGGCGATCTTGCGCACAGCCTCAAAACACCTTTGGCTGTAATACGCGGCGAGCTTGAGACCAAGACCAACAGCGAGGTGGTTGAGGCGCAGCTGAATCGGATGAACGACCTGGTCTCATGGCACCTTGGTCGTGCTACCAGGGCCGGAGATCAGGTCACAAGCCGCCGTGTCCCGGTTGCACCGATTGTCGCCGACTTGATCGAAACCTTGCACAAGGTTCACGGCGACCGAAACATCCATGCCAACGTGACTATTCCCGAACCATTGTATTTCTTTGGCGACGCGGCCGACCTGATGGAGATGCTTGGCAACTTACTCGACAACGCCTTCAAGTGGGCGCGACGTGAAGTGACCATTAAAGCAGTAGCCATAGCAGGGTCCGGACGTCCTGGCCTGAAGATCGAGATTTGCGATGACGGCCCCGGCGTTGCTGAAAGCCAGGTCGAACAACTGGCCGAGCGTGGGAAACGAGCCGACGAACAAGTTCCGGGCCATGGTCTTGGTCTGGCCATGGTCAGAGACATCGCCAGCAGTTATGGTGGTGACTTCATGTACCAACACGGTGACAATGGCGGCGCCTGTTTCGTACTGGAGATTCCGCCGCGATGAGCATAGCGCGACTTCGAGACATCATGCGTTCGCTACGCGACCCCGCCACTGGCTGCCCATGGGACAAGGAGCAAACCTTCGCAACAATCGCACCGTACACCATAGAAGAAGCCTACGAGGTGGCAGAGGCCATTGACCGCAACGCCCCTGACGACTTGAAAGATGAGCTCGGCGACCTGCTGTTTCAGGTGGTCTTTCATTCGCAGATGGCCGACGAGTTGGGGCAGTTCGACTTCGACGACGTGGTTGACGCGATCTGCAGCAAGATGGAACGCCGCCACCCGCATGTATTTGGCAACATCGAGATCGCTGATGCCGAAGCGCAAACCGTGGCCTGGGAACAGCACAAGGCGGCTGAACGTGGGGACGAAGATACCTCGGCGCTAGCAGGCATCTCCAAAGGCATGCCGGAATGGCTGCGTGCCATGAAGCTGACAAAACGCGCGGCAAGGGTAGGTTTTGACTGGCCGGACGCCAACGCCGTGATGGACAAGCTTGCAGAGGAAACGCAAGAGACACATCACGCTTTGGAGCAGCAAGATCCCGGCGCGGTCGAACACGAGATTGGCGACCTGCTGTTCACCGTCATCAACCTGGCACGCAAGGCAGGTGTCGACCCTGGCACTGCACT
>BQJN01000105.1 GCA_021604725.1 Lysobacteraceae bacterium
CCAGGGACGGTTATTGCCATCCTAGTACCCTATCGCTTCAGCTATAACGTCACTCGGTGCCGGCGAACGACGGTACATGGATGTACCGGCTGGGTGAGGTCCAGGGACGGTTATTGCCATCCTACCCTATCGCTTCTGCTATGACGTCACTCTGTGCTGGCGAACGCCACGGGGCTTCCAGGTACGCCCTACTTCACCAGGCAAAAATGAACCGCACCCCAGTCTGTCACTCCGCGAAATACCGATCCAACACCTGAACCTTTGCTCGTGCAATACGCTGCTGAAAGCCAGCGGAGTACTCCAGTTGGCTCTGCAACGAAACTCTAGCTTCATTCAAAGTACCGCCGCCTTCTGCGGCCATTTCCTTTAACTCCGCCACAATCTCGCTGATTCGGCGACTGGCACCAGTTGCATCAACAACGGCCAACTCAAGTAATAGACTGTGCATTCGAGCGTATGCAAACTCATTATCCATTAACCAGGACAGCAACCAACCGACTTCCGCTGTGTCATTGTCCTTTTCTCTACCCAGCTCGATGATTTCCAAGGCCCGGGCATTTCGACCACTGAAAAAGGCTACCCAGGCATGGGCTTCATAGTGCCAATAAGCGGACTCCGAATTGGCCAGTTGATCGTAAACTTCCAGCGCTGCCTCATAGCGTTCCGCTTCAGCCAAAGCGCTGGCCAATTGCAATTGGATTTGTAACCTTGTCTCGCCTTCAGAGATCGCCACAGCCCGCGTCAGGTAGTCGACCGATCGCTCTGGCTGATCATCGTATGTCGCACGTAGTCCAGCGTCAGACAAAAGCCCAGCTAAAGCCAAGGTATTACCCGATTCCGACCAATAGATTTCTAGTCGATCGAACAACGATGAAGCTGGAGCTGACTCCAGCAGCGGTAGCACCTGACCCAATGCTTCGGCCAATGGATCACTGAGGGGCACATCAAGCGAACGTTGCACCAGGTGATGATAGCGGTCGTTAGACTCATCGCTGTAGTCCAGCAACGATATTCTAATCTCGGCAGCCAACAACCTGGCAGCAACTTCATTCGGCAACTGCGACTGACCCAGGTCACTTTCGGCCCGGTCGAGGAACTTCGCCGCCTGATCGACATCGTAGTACTCAAGATGATACTCAACAGCCTCGATGGTCTTGACCAAGCGACTTTCTGAATCGGTGGCTTGGCCAATCATCAATTCGAAGTCTGGCGCATCCACCGGCGATAGTGTCTCGATTTCTGCCGTCATCATCACGCTGATAAAAAGCCAAACCGGTGCGGTAAATGACAGTAGATACACCATGAGCCCTGACAGCAACCCCAACCACGAGGGCCGGCTCTGTTGCCTGTCCCTGAGCAGTTGACCAGCCAGCTCTGAACGCTCAACGAAATCCAGCGCATCATACTGCCGCGCTTGCATTGCCCGCATGACTTGCTGCAATTCACTGTCGGCTTCTTCTGGCGCCTGAGCCGCATCGATGGCCTTGTTTAGGGCCAGCTGATTTACCGTGCCAAAAGCTGAGAAGCCAGCGAATGCACCTAGCATCCACAAAATAGGCTCAGACAGACCCCAGGCCAGCAATATCAGACCACCAGCACTAAACCACATGAATATCGCTCTGGCGCGGGTGCCAAGCAAGGCGTTGATTACTTGCCCTCCATCCAGTGGCATAAAAGGCAACAGGTTGAACCAATTCAAAATCACCAACATGATGATGGTGCTGTACAACCAGCCATCGGATCCCGGAAACTGAATGACCAGCACAAATGCCAATGCGATACCGGGCAAAGGGCCGGCTAGATATACAAGTATGCGTCGCCACAACGAGACACCATCATCATCGCCCGACGCCGCCGCACCTAACCCCGGAATGAAGAAAATACTGGTTTGTTTGTAACCGACCAAGCGCATGGCTGCGAAGTGGCCCAATTCGTGGAATAGCAAAACCGCGATCAAGATTGGAACAATGTCCCAGCTCCACCAAGTGCCAAAAAACACCGCGAACAGCGCCATGCTGACACCGAAAACGCCCCAGGAAGCCCATCGATCCTGAGCTGGCACCTTGGCCAGTTGTCGGTGCATGTCAATCATCGCTGACTGTGGCGGTGCCAGGTCCACGTTCTGGCCCATTTCAGCGAATGCATCTGCGCGACGGACAACTTCTGTCTTGCGTCTGGCCAGCATGCGTTTTCGAAACTTGTTTCGGGCCCGCAATTGCAGATACCAGTTCCAGGCACCACGCAAAGACATTCGATAGGCGGTTTCACCAGCAGGTATTAGCAAACCTTTGCCGATGCCCGCCTCAAAGTCCTTCACCCAAGCTCGGTTATAGGCTGCGGTAAGGCCCAGGTCGTCCGACGGCAAAGGCATTGCTTCACTTCCAGACTGCAGGTCTGCTACACGCCGTTGATGGCAACGCCACAGGTCTTCAACCGAATCGGTGGCCGGGTCATGGAACGAAAAGACATCACTACGCACCGGGTCCAGCGGACCAGCATTGTTTTCTGTAACGATGATCCGACCGTCACTGAGGTGGGTTTCGAAGCTGACACTGAAGGCGTCATCCTTCACTGGTGCCACAGCCCCTTTCAAGCGTGCAACACAACGTTGATCGGAGTTGACCAAGGTAACGCCCCAAAGGTAGCCGTCCAGGTCAGCTTCTATGGTTTTCTGCTTGAAGAACTCGCCTACAGAGAAACCCAGTGATCCAAATGGCCGGGCAACAACCCTCAGCGTCGGACGCCAGACCTCCGGCACTTCCCGTCCGCTAACCGGAGTGATTGCGGGTATGGCATAGCGAAGCCCGAGGATGCGCAGCAATGTGCGCGAATGGGCAGAAAGCAGGATGAACGCGGTAATCGCGAAGATGACTATCAGGGCTTCCATGCAATTTGACTCCCTTCCATGAGGATCGGTGTACTGTCAGTATTTGTACCCGAATATTGGCTTGCCGGCAAGATTCCTGGGCCGATGCAAAAGCCGATGGCGGGGAACGCCCCCGCCATCGACTTGTGTGTTACTTGATGCTCAAGTCTTCAAGCCCGTCTTTGGACGCGTAGTACGCTGAAATATCCGCCATATCCTGCTCCGACAGATTGGCAACCATACCAGCCATGATCGCGTTCGCACGCGCGCCTGATTTGTAATCAATCAAAGCCTTTGTCATATAGCTTTCGTACTGACCTGCCAGGCGGGGATAGGTCGGAGAAATACCATTGCCATCCTGCCCATGACAAGCAAAGCAAGCCTGAGCCTTACTCTCGCCCGCTTTCGGATCACCGCCGGCGAGCGCTCCAGAAGATGCAATCAGAGCCGCCGTCAAAAACAAGTAAGCTACTGTTTTCATTCTAGTTACTCCCTTCTGACAAGCTGACGAAATAGGCGGCAATATCTTCGATATCCTGATCGCTCATGGCAGCCGCCTGCGCGTTCATTGTGCCGTGGTCGCGCTCGCCTGAACGGTAGGCCTTCAGTGCCAAGACGATATAGTCGTAATTTTGCCCACCAATTTTGGGCACGTGATAACTCGGGTAGGCGTTTTTGTATCCAGGGATACCGTGGCAGCCAGTACAGGTGTAAGCCAATATCTTGCCGCTGTCGGGGTCACCGGCCGCGTTGGCCAGGCCAGCTCCGCCGAGCAAAGCCGCCAGCAGGGAAATCATGAGCAATCGTTTCATCGGTCCGCCATTATCTTGTGTGCGCAACAAACCGCGCATTATATCGGTAGTTCCGGGCCAGGCGAAGCCCGGAACACAAAATCGTTGCTATTCGAACCTAAAATGAAGCACGGACGCCTAAAAATGCAGCATTGCCGTCCTCTCCAAACTGAAGCTTCGAGGATAAGCCGACCGTCGTATTGAACTGGTAAACGCCTTCCACGAAGATCGATGCTTCACCATTGCCGACATCCGTGTAGGCAACACCAACACTGGCTTCCGCACGATCCGGCGTCCACTGTGACCGAAAGGCGACGCTGGCAACGTAGCCGTCATCATCTGCGACACCCACTTCAACGTCGGACAGGCCCAGACGGCCCACAAAATCGGTGTTGTCGGTGACCGGATGGTAATAACCGGCTCCAATTGCGAAGGCTTGTACATCGACTTCAACATTGGAGTTGGGAATGTCTACATCCGCGTTACTGAACGCGCCCCAAGCGAAAAAGCGATTGGCGAAGGCAAACTGACCATTGACACCAAACCCGTACCCAGAATCCAGGCCATCCGGGTCGAGGTAGTTCACACCACCCTCAACGTAACTGTAGGACAGGTCGTTGGCAGATGCGGTGGCCGAACCGGCCAGGAAAACGGCCATCAACGCATAGCGATAAAAACTCATATGTGGGCTCCAAACTGTAGGCCTAGGTGAAGTGGGGAATACTGAGTGGGATTGGCGAACGAGTCAATGTCCTGTTGGTCATGCCACAGTCCGAGAGCAGGCATTATCCAGTAGGCGGTGCCGTGCTGCCTTTGGGCAAAAGTTTTCAGGCAGCATCGGTCTCAATAAGTAGAAAACTCCAAGCCATCCACAAACAACAGATCGGACAACGGATTGGGCACAACAAAGATGTCGGGCTCATTGTTGATGTCATTTAGCAGAAGGTTCGATGCCCAGCTACGAAATGCAACGGTTGTGCCATCGCGAGAAATGACCGCTTGATCGCTCTGACCCTCTGCCGCGCCATCACGGCCGATGCTGAGCAGCGCAGTTCGACCTGTCTCGCGATCATGGACAAACACATCCATTTCGCCATTGCTATCGCCCACCACGAGGTTGTCAGCATCGCTTTCGAATACGACAAAGCGGCCATCGCCCGAGACCGAGGGAAAGTCGCTTTCTCCTTTTGATTCATCACCGTCATCTGCCAGGCTGACCCGCTGAACGGTCCCCAAATCCATATCCTTTACGAACACATCCCGCAATCCGTTAAGATCGTTCGCGACCAAACTGTCGGACTCGCTACTGAATGCCACATAACGCGCCTCTCCAGCAATGGATGGGTTCTCAGCTTCAACCGGCTCATCAGACAAATCAGTCGATACATGCTCAATAACTTGCAGATCCCTGTCCCAACGTAAGATGCCCGTAAAGTGTTGAAACACAACGTACCGTCCGGCAGCGGACACCAGGGGCCAGGTTCCCGTGTAGTCCTCAATCTGCACCAGCTCATCGGTTTGACGGTCCTTGATCAAAATACGGCCACCCGTGGGAACGCCGCCCCAAATTCCTTCAAGCAAATCGGAAGTCGATGCAAATGCAACAATCTGTCCATCGTCGGACAGCGACGGGCGCACACTGCCACCCCAGGTGATCACGGAGCCGTCGGCGGGCTGACTGATGTGTTCGAGCTCACGAGTTAGACGGTCGAACACGTAAACTCGTGCGAGGTTGTTGGGCGCCCAATCGATCAGGTCGTAGGCCTGACTCTGTATGGCGACAAATCGGCCATTTGGGCTCATGACATACCCGAAGCTTTGACCCGCTGGAACAACTTGGGACTCATTGGTGTCGACTCTATCCACGATACCAACACCACGCTCAGAAATGTAGACATGCGACCAGCCGTTGCCCACCTCTGGCAGGCTGTTCGTTGCTGAAGAACTGAGGAGAGCCTTGCGGCCGTCAAATGTCAAAAGTGGACGCTCAGATCGATGAGTGAGCTGGTCCACCACAACGTTCCGAGGACCTTGCCAATACGCCTGACCATCAGAAAGCCTCACCCGTGCGAGGCGTGGCCCCCACTCCGAGTTGTTGAATCCATTGTGACATTCCCAGGTCGTATAGTGTTCCTCGATAATTACACTCTGTCCATCGTCGGAAACCACGGCCGCGCAAATGTCGTGATCCGCGTTATTCTCACCGTCAGAATGGATCAACTGAGACGTCACCCCCGCGCCTATGTCTCGCCAAAATAGTCGGGGTCGAAATGGCACATAGCCACGATCATCGGTGAGAGTTGTAGCGGTGCTCAAGAATACGGCGACGGTCCCATCACCGGACAATGACCCGGAAAAGCTTCTATCGTCGCCTTGCGATCCTAGCGTACTGACGCTGATCCGAGTCGACGTGTTGGTATCGAAATCAAACATAAAAACGTCCGTGACGCCATTGGTATCGGTCTCAACGAGATCGCTGGCCACACTCGAAAAAAGCACCTTTGTGCCATCGTTCGACAGATCACCCCCGAAGCTGTCGCCGTTGCCGGAATAGCCCGCCATGTTGTGAGACACCAAGCGTGTGGTTCCCATCACATGGTCTCTAATGAACACATCGTCAGCGGAATTATTGTCTTTGTCATCAAAGTTGGATGCCTCAGAACCAAACAATATGAATCGAGCATTCGGAGTCATTGCAACTGCGGATGAATCACCGTCACCCTGTTCGCTGCTGCTCGATACACTGACGAGGGCGACGGTGTCTGTCAGCGTGTCTCTCAAAAAAGCATCACTGACTCCATTGGTATCGCCGAGAGCAACCTGTTCTGACTCGCTAGAGAACAGCACATACCGACCATCTGAACTCAATGAGGTCCCCTGACCGCCAACGGCCACACCTATCAGGTTCTTACTAATGAGCCTGACTTCTCCAGTTTGGACGTTCTTGAGAAATACATCGTATTCACCGTTGGTGTCGACATTGGATACGAGGTTTTCGGCGAGGCTCATGAACAGTACCTTTTGGCCATCGTCTGATACTGCCACCGCGTAGCTTGGTCCGTCTGCATGGATGCCATCAATCGTGGAGCTAATCAGCTGCGTAGTTCGCTGCTCATGGTCGTAAAGAAAAACGCTGGGCGACCACCTGCCCGGATCACTTGGGTTGTCGATGGCTCCGCTGGCATAGACAGTCCAGCGATTGTTCCTGGAGGTCGTTTGCTCCCGCCCCAAAACACCAGCCAGACGGGCGAAACCGGATTGATTTCCACGGTTTCGGGACACTAGTTGAATGAGCGACTTGGACGCTACCGCTTGGCTCACCGGTGCACTAACGGATGCCGCAAAGTTGCTATCGCCGGAATAGTTGGCGATCAACTGGTAGTCGCCAACGGCCGGCAGTCTTAGAACACAGCTTCGTGCCGGCAATTGGATTGAGCAAGTAACGGCGCCTGCCGACACCAGCACTTGACCGGTTGGCTCACCCAGCAGCGAACGAACCTCGACCTCCACCACAATGCCGTAACCTGCTTCACTTGGGTTGGGCGTTTTGGCGACAACGGTGGTCGTGGTCGCCGCAACACCAGCCGAACCCACAACAGGCCATACAAGCAGGCTCACTGCGATGATTATGAATGCGGTGAGTGAATGACGCTTGGGTAGAAAGCTCATCTACAGATCTCCATATCGTTTTAAATTATCGGTGCTGGTGCTCCCCTACCAGCCATCATCCCTGCACCATACTGCATTCGCCTCCTGCCCATCAACCACATGGTAGTGACGGTGCATTGCTGCAGTGGCGCAGGCGTGACTCGGCAAAACCCGCACCAGCGAGCCAACACAGAGCCGTTCAAAGTCGATTGGCGCACCAGTGCGACTAGCGACAATGCCATGCTCCTGGTTGGTCTCCGTAACGACCAGGTCGCCTAGGGGGCGACCATTGATATCGCATACCAAGCCGTAACCCTGATCCACTGCATGGTCGGCGGTGCCTCGGTCGCGCGACAAGGCCATCCACCCGGCATCTACGATCAACCGTTGTCGCTCGGGCTGTACCGCAATCACGCAGGCCAGGACAGACAACGCGATGTCGTCTATAGAGCAAACGCCCAATCCTGCCATCACCAGGTCATGGAACAGATAAACACCGGCCCGAACTTCGGTGAGACCACTCCAGTCCTGCCCGTAGGTTGCAGTCGGCGTGGAACCGGCACTGAGTATTTCGCTACGCAGTCCCTGGTCGGACAGGCGCTGTCCACAAGACACTACCGCGTCTCGCTCCTGTGCGGCCATGGTGCGAATGCCGTCGATGTCTCGCATGTCATACGATCCCCCGGCATGCGTCATAAGTCCACAGAACCGAACATTTGATGAGCCCTTCAGGTACCTTGCGATCTGATCGATCTCAGGTGATTGAGGCGGCAAGCCACCACGGTGACCATCACAATCGATTTCAATGACCGCATCATAGGCAAGGCCGCAATTCGAACCTGCCTCCTGCAAGGCCCTGGCCTGCACCATCGAGTCCAGGCACAAACGAACAACGGCACCTTTTTTCATCAATTGCGCGACACGTGACAGTTTGTTCGGTGCGATTCCTACCGCATACAAGAAATCGCGCACGCCATGATCAAAAAAGTACTCGGCCTCACGCACTGTGGAAACGGTGATCGACGGGTTGTTCGGCGACAGCACCATGGCCGCGATCTTCGCACACTTGGCGGTCTTGAGGTGGACCCTAAATGGCACCTTCAACGACTGCAGCCGCGACTGCATGACATCAATATTGCGCTGAAGTTTATTGCGATCCAGCAGCAAAGCTGGCGTTCCCATTTGACTGATTTTCATGGCGACACCTGATGACAACGGCGCTCCCAAATTAGCACTTGAGCAGACATAGGTGACTACACAATTCACCCAATAAGCGATTTATACAATTGACAACAACAAGGCCTTTCCCCTACGGTCAAGGCTCATCAGTACGGAGGACTGAAAACGTGAAATCGCCATGGAATGCGGCCTCCTCAGCTATCGCCGCTTTATTGATGGCCTATAGCAGCGCAAGTATCGGCATCTGCCCAACATTCAGTGAAGTCAGCAGCAATGACACGCCTCCGGATTTTCTGGCTTACGCGAATGCATGCATAAGCGTGGGTGACGCCGAGAGTGCAGCAATCTATACCAATGTGGCGTTGGCGTACCATCGTTACGACGTCCAACGCGTGCTAGACATCCATGCCCCTCACCTAAGCACAACAACACTCAACCCACCCAACGAATCACGGCACGGGGCCAGCATCACCCTCCAACAATACGATGCGAAAATGCTCGAGTTTGATACGGACACATCGAAGGTATGTCCCGTGGTGCTCGCATTGGGACCACCAAGCTACTATCCGGACTACATGCTTGACAGCGGTAAAGCTCAAGCACGAGGTGATGGGCGAGAATGGGAAATACGAGAAGGGTTTTCCTCGACGAGAACCTGGGCAAAGATCATGAATGGATGGAAATGCGAGCTCCCGTCGTCGCCCAATGACCATGCCACATTCGAAAACTACAGTGAGCTGGTCGATCATGTGTTATGCACGACCTTCGTCAGAGGCGAAGACCCGAGAGATGTGGTTCGGCGAGAGTTGCTAATCCAATCGGGCGAGCAAAGAACCTTTGACTTTCTCGGCATCAGAATTCAGGTCACCGCCGCCCATTTGGATGGACTGTTTGAAATTGAGTTCAACGCATGGGTACCCGGCGGCATGGATATTCATTACGAAAAAATAACCATCGACCCGAACGATCCGGACGCCCAACCACCCATGCCTCAATTCGTCGAGTTTCAGCACCCGAGGCGTGCCAACTATTACTACCGATCATGGTGCAAACCATACGCCCTCGAGCGCACACGGTTTTCGAACCGGAATCACTAAAGGGGGCAATGCAGTTGTCTTCGGTGCCTAGCTGGAGGACGTCCACGATTAGCCATCCATGGCTAACGCGGACACGGGTTTCAAGGAGCGCGGTCAGTGAAACCCTTCATTTTTAATAACTTGAAAATGGCTGGCACTTCCGTGTGCCAGGGCAAGCGCGTCAAAACACCTATCTGTGGACGCGCTCTAGCTGGTAGGAATCTTCAACACCGAGCCGACGTAAAGACGGTCAGTTTTCAGGTCATTGACGGCGCGTAGCTTGGCCAGCGACACGCGATGCTTGGCGGCTATACCGGACAGGGTGTCGCCGTTGGACACAATGTGTGAACGAGCACCGCCCTGTGCGGCAATCCATGTGCCTTCGGGCGGTTCCTGATAGAAGTAATTTCGAACCCCGGCAAACATGGCATTCACCATTTTGTCACGGCTGGCATTGTCGTTCAGTCGCCGCTCATCGTCCGGATTGGAAATGAATGCAGTCTCCACCAGTACCGATGGAATGTCGGGCGACTTCAACACGATGAACGCCGCATGCTCGACGCGCTTGCGGTGCACCTTCACTGATGATGCCAAATGCTGTAACACGCTTTGAGCAGCTTCGGTACTTTGTTCCATGGTCGCTGACTGGGATAGGTCGAGCAGCACAGCAGCCAACATGCCATCTTTATCGTCCAGACTGACGCCACCAACCAGGTCCGCCGCATTTTCACGTTCAGCAAGCCATTGTGCCGCTTCGCTGGACGCCCCTTTTTGCGACAAGACATAAACGGAAGAGCCCGACACTCTGGAGTCGTGGAAGCTGTCGGCGTGCAAGGAAATGAACAGATCAGCTCGCATCTCTCGCGCCAGTTCCATGCGGCGACGATGATCAACGTAGTAATCTCCGGTGCGCGTAAGTTCAGCACGCATTCCGGGCTCCTTGTCGATACGCCGCTTCAAGTCCAGCGCCAGCTGATACACCACCTTTTTCTCGTAACTGCCGCGACTGCCAATCGCTCCAGGATCTTCACCACCATGGCCAGGGTCGATGGCCACCACGACGTCACGGTTTTTGTCGTCACCAAGAACCTGGGCAACGGTCTTCACCGATTTGCTTGCTGTTTTCTGCCCATCACTGAGGTCTATCACCAGCCGATGGCCGTACTGACCGGTAGGCGGCAACAAGAAACTCTGGGTTTTTGCCGCGCTGGCAAGATCCAACACGACGCGCAAGGTGTTGTCCTTGCGTCCGGTGCGAACCGCGGACAACAGGCCGTTCGGATCGACTTTTATAGGTTCGGACAATTTGGTTTGGTCGATATCGACCACGACGCGGTCCGGCGAGGACAGCGTAAACAGTTTGTAGGCAACAGGTTCGCTCAAATCGAGCACCGCGCGAGTCTTGTCGGGCCCAGCCCAGACACGCAGGCCTTCAAGTTCAGCAGCCAGCGTCGACAACGGCACTGATAGCATCAACACAGCCGCAACGGAGCGCGCAAGAACCCCGAGTCGGCAATGGATTTGTTGTGTTTTCCTGATCCAGCTCACGTGAACAAGGCACTGTCGAGTCGTCACCCATCCCTCAGGGCACCTTAATGTATACCCCAAACCGGTCTAGGCAAGCAAGTTTCTTCTTAATATTCTGTAGATTAGCTTATGTTCTTAAACTCAGCCTCAAGGTCGATGGACAAGCCATTTTTGATCTCCAAATGCGCCGTCCGCCCTGCCTTCCGGTAGCCGAGATGAATAACCACATCCGCAGCTGGCAGGAAACCGATACCACGATCAGGCCATTCAACCAGCAAACAACTGTCATCGAGCATTTCGCGTAGCCCCAAGTACTCTACTTCTTCGGGATCCCCCAGGCGGTATAGATCCAGATGGAGCAATGACAGCTCACCAAGCTGATAGTTTTCCATCAGGTTATAGGTTGGGCTACGCACCGCGCCGATATGCCCGAGGGACCTTAACAATGATCGGACCAAGGTTGTCTTGCCGGCCCCTAGAGGGCCGACCAGGAAAATGCAGCGTCCCGCTTTCGCCAGCGGGGCTAATCGCTGTCCCAGCTTGATGGTCGCCTCTTCATCTGCCAGCTCAAATGGCCCAAAAGACAGCTCACTCATTGATTAACCAGACTCCGCAGATGCTCGATCAAATCACTGGCCATCAGGCCGCGCTCGCCCTCGCCAGCTGCCAGATCACCCGCCATTGCATGGATCAGCGCCGCCTCAGTGGCGAGATCCGATAGTGGCCAAAGCTCACCAAACTGAGCCAATAAGCCGCCAATCACGCCGGTAAGAACATCACCGCTACCAGCAGTCGCCATACCAGGGTTGCCTGCCGCGATGACTTTTGCTTGTTGCTCGGAGCAGGCGGTTATCGTGCCGGCACCCTTCAACACACAGACGCCGCCATAGCGATTCACGATTTCTGTTGCAGCGCCGAGCCGATCGGCCTGCACTTCATGAACAACGGTGCTCAGCAGAGTAGCCGCTTCACCGGGGTGAGGAGTCAGTATCCAGTCATCGCGTCGAACCGGGGCCTCGGCAAGCAAGGTCAACGCATCGGCGTCGACCACGGTCACTCCTGGATGATCAATGACGACGGAGAACAACTGTTTGGCCCACTCGCCGCGCCCGAGGCCAGGACCAACAGCAACGACATCGTGGTCAGCCAGCAATGGCTTCAGCCCGTCGGCAGCACCAACACCGCTGGCCATGACCTCGCATAGCGACAACGGCAACATAGGCGCATTTTGCGGATCACAAGCAATTCGGACCTTGCCAGCACCAACTCGCATTGCAGCTTTTGCCGCCAACAACGTTGCACCCGGCATACCTGCACCGCCACCAACGACCAGCAATGAGCCGTGAGTCCCTTTATGTGCTGCACGCGACCGAGCCGGCCAACATCGACGCTGAACCGGCCCATGCAACTCGGCAACGTGGTGCAATTGGTTGCGCAAATTTGCTGGAACGTCCAGATCCTGCAGCACCACCTCGCCACACAACTCGGGACCGAAGCCAGTGTGCAGGCCTAGCTTATTGGTGATAAAGGTCACTGTGACGTCGGCTTTCGCCGCTATCCCAAGCACGCATCCGGTATCACAGCTCAGACCGCTGGGGATATCGACTGCCATCACCGGGCACGTTGCTGCATCAATCGCTGCGACAATGGCAGCAATGTCGCCCTCAATGTTTCGAGCAAGACCACTACCAAACAGCGCATCAACGATGAGGTCGGTCTTATTCAGATCAATATTGGACAGTGGCTGGCATTCGCCTCCAAACGCGTTCCAATCAAGCAGTGCCTTGTCGGCGTCACTGCCGGCCCGCCCTGCCCCCATCGGCATAACCACGGCAACTTGCAGCCCTGCCCCCTTCAGCAGCCTGGCCATCACCAGACCATCGCCACCGTTGTTGCCTGGCCCGCAGAATAGGGTTACATGCCGAGCTTCCGGCCATCGGCAGCGCAATACCTCCACGGCAGACTTTGCAGCCAGAGTCATCAGCGCATAGCCCTCAATGGGCATCTGCTCAATCGCGAGACGATCCAAGCGCTGACTCTGCTCCGCCGTATATAATCGGATATCAGTCATTTGCTCATTCTACTTGGCTTTTGGAGCCTCAGATCAACCTTTCCACCACTACTACCTCATCCAAACCCGACTACCAGCGATTGAAATCTGACATTCAACGATGGGGCTACGAGCTGGGGTTTCAACAAGTCGGCATTACTGGCGTCGACCTTGGCGATGACGAGGCCCACCTCCTGACCTGGCTGGATCAGGGCATGCATGGTGAGATGGATTACATGCAACGTCATGGCACGCGCCGCAGTCGACCGGCCGATCTACTGCCGGGTACGGTAAGGGTTATATCAGTGCGCATGGATTATTGGCCAGAAGCGACAGATGCCGAGTCATTGCTCGACAAGCCGACACAAGCCTATGTATCGCGGTATGCGTTGGGGCGCGATTATCACAAAGTCCTGCGCAAGCGCTTGCAGCAATTGGCCAATCGCATTACAGAAGCGGCTGGACCGTTTGGTTATCGAGCATTTGTAGACTCAGCTCCGGTGTTGGAAAAGGCGATTGCCCGTAACGCCTCACTAGGGTGGATTGGCAAACATACGAACCTCATCAACAGCAAAGCAGGCTCTTGGTTTTTTCTTGGAGAGCTGTATACGGAACTGCCGTTGCCGGTCGATGAACCGGCGAGCAACCATTGCGGAAGTTGTTCCAAGTGCATCAGCGCCTGCCCTACCGATGCCATCGTTGCCCCTTACCAAGTAGATGCCCGGCGATGCATTTCATATCTGACCATAGAGTTGAAGGGACCTATACCAGTCGAGTTTCGCCAGGCCATGGGCAATCGAATCTATGGCTGTGATGATTGCCAGCTGGTGTGCCCCTGGAACAAGTTTGCGCAGTTTAGCCGGGAAGATGATTTTTCGCCCAGACATCGACTGGACTCGGCATCCCTGCTCGAACTGTTCCAATGGTCCGAACAACAATTTTTGGATCGAACCGCAGGCTCACCGATAAGACGAATCGGCTATGAACGATGGCAACGCAACCTTGCTGTCGGGCTGGGCAACGGCCCAAGCGATCCAATTGTCGTCAAAGCCTTGCGCGAACGACTAGGCAATGCAAGCCAGATGGTGGCTGAGCACATCCAATGGGCCTTGAACCAATTGGAATCTAAAGTTGCCGATATACCAGCGTGAGTGCGGACATTGGTCAGCTTGCAACCTGAAGGGCCAAGCGACGTAAACGAACGTTGTAGAACTGAGAAACCGCCAACATCAAACCACCGCCGACTGCCAGTACCATTCCTGTGGTACCGCCGTGAAATTGAGTTAGGCCGAGCGCTAACAGGGCGATGCCGCCGAAAGCCAACATAGGTGGTTGGTGCGATCGGTGGCGACGGTAGCCACTAATCAGGCCAATCGCGGCGAACACAACAATAAGGACAAAAACAGTCCATTCCAGGCGAGCGTCATGCAAGAAAGCTTCCGACGCGGCCGGCGCAGCCACCAATAGCACGGGCATCAGCGCGCAATGTATTGCGCACAAAATTGAAGCAATCGTGCTGACATGTCCAATACGTTCTGGCATGAAAATCGGCGTTTGGCTACTGAAGCGGAGTGATGTTATATCATAACATCATCGTACGGAAAAGTGTGATCCCTCAGCGTGAGCTGGGTGAGCTGGATTCAGAGCGAGTGACTTAACGTCACTTGATCCCGGGTGAGCCGGAATGAGAGCGAGTGACTTAACGTCACTTGATCCCGGTGAACGACTCGACATGGATGTCGAGGCTGGGGGTCCCTACGAAGCGCAAGCGTAACGCCAGGGAGGGCAGCAGCATAGGTAACCGACAGCGCTGTACCCCCACTAAGGCAGCCGGCCAAGGGACGGTTGTTGCCATCTAGTTACCTAAGGCACATTGCTAACACAAAAAAATGCCCCGTTAGCGCAAAGCTAACGGGGCATTCGTTGTAAGTGCCTGGGTGAGCCGGACAAAGAGCGAGTGACTTAACGTCACTCGATCCCGGCGAACGACACACCATGGATGGTGTGGCTGGGGTTCCCTACGAAGCGCAAGCATTGCGCCAGGGAAGGCGGCGGCATTGCTTTCCTACAGCGCTGTGCCCACTGCAAAGGCACAAAAACGAAAGCCCCCGCTAGCGTTAGCTAATGGGTGAGCCAGCATCAATGCGGGGTGCCTTAACGGCACGCCGCGCTGGCGAACGACGGCACATGGATGTGCCGGCTGGGTGCGGCCCAGGGATGGCTGTTGCCATCCTACTCACCTACTGCGAATTTGATATCGCCAAAAAAAATGCCCCGTTAGCGTAAAGCTAACGAGGCATTCGTTGTAAGTGCCTGGGTGAGCCGGATTCAGAGCGAGTGACTTAACGTCACTCGACCCCGGCGAACGACACACCATGGATGGTGTGGCTGGGGTTCCCTACGAAGCGCAAGCGTTGCGCCAGGGAAGGCGGCGGCATTGCATTCCTACAGCGCTGTGCCCACTGCAAAGGCACAAAAACAAAAGCCCCCGCTAGCGTTAGCTAACGGAGGCTTTCTAATAAGTGCCTGGCAGTGACCTACTCTCACATGGGAACTCCCACACTACCATCGGCGCAGGTGCGTTTCACTTCCGAGTTCGAAATGGGATCGGGTGGTTCCACACCGCTATGGCCGCCAGGCAAACCGAGTACACGAGCCAACAGGTGCGCTATTTGAGCGCGGGTGTTGTCGTG
>BQJN01000106.1 GCA_021604725.1 Lysobacteraceae bacterium
CTGTTCTCGCCTGACCTGTCTGAATCATTGCCCGACAGTGCCGCGGGTCCCGACCAGGCCTTGCCGGGTGACAAACTTCGCGCCGGTGCAGCGCGATTGCGCCTGGCGTTTCAGTTCGGCTTGTTGCGCTGGTTCAAAGACGAAGATGCCGAAGAGATTTTGGCCCGCCTGGTGGCGATCGCTGATCGACTGCGCAGTGTTACCAAAGAGGAAGAAGCGCGCCGTCTGTGGTGGGTCGCTGGTGCCGTATTGGATGGCTTGTTGGTCAGGGGTCTTGAGCCCAGCGTCTCGCTGAAGCTGCTGTTCGGTCGTGTCGATCGAGAGATCAAGCGCCTTGCCGATGAGGGTGAGGACGTGTTCCGAGACTCGCCGCCACATGATTTGACCAAGAGCCTGCTCTACTACGCCGCCCACGCCGAGACCGATAGTCGCCGAATTGTTGAACTGAAAACACTTTACAGACTCGATGAGCTGTTGCCGGATGCCAGCGAACTGGAGCATGCGCGTGGCAGCCTGTCAGGTCACAATCGCGAGCTGCTCAATACCGTTTCTGGTGCGATCAAGGAAGACCTGTTGCGAGTCAAGGATGCGCTGGATCTGCACCTGCGCAACGAGGGTGCCGTGCCGGGCGATCTGGCACCGCTTACTGATGATCTGCATCGTGTTGCCGATACCCTGGGCATGCTGGGTCTGGGTGTTCCGCGCAAAGTCGTTCTTGAACAGATGGATCTGGTCGGTGACATTACTCGCGGCACTCGCGAGGGTGATGAGAACACCCTGCTCGATGTTGCTGGCGCGTTGCTCTACGTCGAGTCTTCACTTGACGACCATATTGAACAACTGGGTGGGCCGCAGGCGGGTGCTGACAAGGCTGCTGAAGCGCCGGTTGAAGATGTCACCCTGGAACTGCCACAGTCCGAAGTACGACGTATTCTGCAGGCGCTGATGCGCGAGGCTGCGACCAACCTTCAGCAATCGAAACAGGACATCATCGCCTTCATTGAGGCGCCATGGGATCACGACCGCGTCAGCGAAACGCCACGGTTATTGGCGGAAATTGTTGGCGCACTGAAGATGCTCAATATGAACCAGCCGGCCAAGCTGCTGGAAGGTGTTGTGCATTTCACGACGCGCGAGCTGTTGGAGAAACGCAAGGTACCGAGTGCAGAACAGCTCGATACCCTGGCCGATGCGGTCGCAAGTATTGAGTACTACCTCGAAGCGGTGCGCGACCAGCGCTCCGGTCGCGAAAGAATTCTCGACGTTACCCGTGAGAGTCTGCAGAAACTCGGCTACACCGACCTGGATCAGATCGACGCAGACGCCGCCAATGATGATGCGCTGGACATTTCCGCAGACGAACTGGCACCGGTTACCGAAGAGGACACTGATCAGATCGAGGGCCTGGCGCTGGAGCTTGAGGCTATTCCAGATGAGGATGCCGAAACAGCGGATGCTGTGGCCGAACCGATGGACGAAGCAGAGGTCGAGATCAGTGAAGATGAGGCACCGGCCGAAGATGCGTTCAGCTTTGATAGTGATCTGGAACTCGAACCGTTACTGGACGAGTCTGAAGACGAAGACAATGCTAGCGACGATGCCGAAAGCAATGAGGCGGAGTCTGCGGAGTTAGACGAAGAGGCCGAACCCGAGCAAGAGTTCTCGTTCGACCTGGAGCCGCTGGACGACGACGATGACGATGAAGATACATTGTCGCTGGATGATACAGACGACGAAATTACTCTGGACTCCGATGATGATGGGCTAAGCCTGGAGGATCTGGGCGACGAGGTTGAGGAAGACGACGATCCAGACACACTCGAATTCACACTGGACGAAATCGATGACGCTGACAGCGGTGATCTATCGTTTGATTTGTCGCTGGACGATGACCTGGTCGATGAGCTGCCTGCCGATTCTGCCCTGTCGCTGCAAGACGACACCGACTCGGTCGACGTAGACGACAGCCTGGAGCTGGAAGACGAGCAGGATACTGGCGTCGACATCGCTGCTGGAGAAGGTCTGGAAGACTTGATCGTTGGCGACTCTGCCGAAGAGGCTGTCGAGCCAGGCCTTGAGCAGGCTGCCGACGAGCTGACTGTTGGCGATTTCGATCTGGAATCTGTGACCCCGGAAAGCCCGGACTCTGACCACGATGATGACGGATTAACTTTGTCCGAACCCAGCCTCGGCGATGAAGTCGATGTTGACCCGCTGGCCGAAGAAGACGAAACCGCGGCTGCAGCTGATGTTGCCGAGAACGACGCGCCGCCACCCGAAGACCGAAAACCGATTATCCCGCCAACGGTTCATGCGCAGCCAACGACCGGTGGATTTGAGCCGCCGTCCGATGATATCGACGATGAAATACGAGAAGTATTTGTCGAAGAGGTGACCGAAGAAATCGAGAACCTCAATACGCTGTGGCCGCGCTGGCGAAGTAATACCGACGATCACGAAACACTTACGACCATTCGTCGCACATTTCACACCTTGAAGGGTAGCGGCCGGTTGGTTGGCGCCCTGACCATCGGCGAGTTCTCGTGGAAGATCGAGAACATGCTGAACCGGGTGCTGGACCGCAATATCGAAGCGTCGCCAGCAGTGATGGATGTGATGAAAGCGGCCATCGCCGCTTTACCAGAGATGTTGGCTGCATTACAGGATGGAACACCGACGACCTCTGATCTTGAAGCGATCAAAGACGTCGCCCACCGACTGTCCGAAGGCGAAGACGCCTGGTTGCCGAAGGAAGAGAAGGCAGCAGCTGAAACGGTAGAGCTCGAAACCGACATCCCAATGGATGAAGGCTTTGCCGATGCCCTGGATGCACACCTTGAAGCCGATGGCGTGGAAACGCCACCGGTAGAAAAGGCGCCAGAGTGGATGCCGGAAGACGCCGATGTTGAGATCGAACAAGCCGCCTCAGCCGAAGCCGAAGTGCCATCGGTAGATCCGGTATTGCTGGAAATTCTGGATGCCGAGATATCGAATCATCTGGATGTCGTCCGTGAGTATTTGGGTGATGGTCAGCCAACCGAGCCTGTAGGCGAAGTTCAGGTCCGTGCAATCCATACCCTCAACGGCGCCATTTCGATGGCAGAGGTCACGCCAGCAGCGGCATTGACCGCACCGCTTGAGGGTTACTTCAAGCGCTTGAGTTGGCACCAACAGGCCCCGAGTGAGTCTGGTGCCGCTCTGACCATCGACGTTTGCACATATCTAGATGAGGTCATCGCAGCTTTGCATGGCAAGGGCGAGTGGCCTGATGCCAGCGAATTGATCGCGAAAGTGGTTGAAGAGCGCGATGCCCTGGCCGAGCCGCCCAGCGATGTGGCGGTCTGGGGCTTTGAGGAGCCCGCTGAAAGCGAGACTGAAGCAGAGGACGACGCTGAGCTTGCTGCCGACGCCGATAGCGACGTTGGTGATGATGGCGAGGACGAGCAGATCGAAGTGGCTGATACCGCCGTTGATGCGGAAGCTGAGGCGGAACCCGAGATTGATCTCGACAACGAGTCGGAAGGTGATGATCTTGACGCAGATCAGCAGTCACTGAGTGAAGCTTTGGAACTCGATCTCGACGCCGATGAGCAATCCGCGCCGACCGAGGAACAGGCAGACGCAGACGAGCAGACGGTCGAGTTGGATGCTGATGACCTTGCCGATGATCTGGACCTGGACGATGTTCTTGAGTCCGACGACGACTCGGCGCCCGAAAGTGAATTGGATGACTGGTTCGACAGCGATGACGCCGAGTCAACTGACGAACAGCAAACGCCTGTCGACGAAACAGAAGAAGGCGTCGAAGTTGCCGACGAGCTTAGTTTCGCCGGCGACGTAGAGGTTGAGGAGATCGACATCGAAACGGCTGAACAGGACGAAGTTGCTGAAGATCCGTTCGCTGAATTCAGTGATGAACCGGCAAGTGACGCTGAGCGTGACGGTGACGACACCGAAGACCCATTTGCCGAGTTCGATGAGGGGTCAAGCGAAGATGACGTCCCGGAAGCCAGCGAAGGCGTTGACGAAAGCGCGGCAGCCGACATCGACCAGGTTGAAGAAACAGATCAGGACGAGCAAGTCGAGGACGACGAGACATCTGCAGTGGATGATGCACGCAACGCAGACGAGCCGGCTGACGAAGCTTCGGACCAGGAAGCATCTGCCGATACCGAGCAGCAGGAGTCAACTGAACCAGAAGCGGCCGAGTCAACACCGGCTACCGAAGCAGCAAGCAACGTTTTCCGTCTTGCTGACGCAGACATAGACACCGAGTTGTTGCACATCTTCCTTGAAGAAGGCAACGAGATCCTCGATCAGACCGACAACATGATGGCCAACTGGCGTGAACAGCCAGATGATAGCGATCTGGTGTCCGGGCTACAGCGCGAGTTGCATACCCTCAAAGGCGGTGCACGAATGGCAGGGCTGACGCCGATTGGCGACCTGAGCCACTCGATGGAGTCGTTGTTCGAGGCGATCGCTGAAGACCGAGTGTCCGTTAACAAGACCACGATTGAAGTGTTGGAAACGTCATTCGATCGACTGCACAACATGCTCGAAGGCATCGGCGAAGGCAGCGACATCCCGGCACCGAATGCCGTGGTGATGCAGCTTGACGGCCTGATCGCGGGTCGCACAGCGAAGACCCCAAGCGAGTTTGGTCAGGCGCCAGATCCGGGTCGGTTCTCGCCAGCCGTGTCACGAACAACAGCATTGGATGAGCAACAGGCGCGTGGTGGCGTAGGCCGCCAGGCTGAAGTCATTCGGGTTCGTTCTGATCTTCTCGACAACCTGGTTAACTTCGCTGGTGAAGTCAGTATTTACCGGTCGCGACTTGAGCAGCAGATTGGCTCATTCCGCTTTAACCTGGTGGAATTCGAGCAAACAGTAGACCGCTTGCGCGAACAGCTTCGAAAGCTGGAGCTGGAAACTGAAGCGCAGATTCTGTCCAGATTCCAACGCGAAGCAGAAGATCATGATGTTGATTTCGATCCTTTGGAATTGGATCGCTTCTCACAGTTGCAGCAGCTGTCACGGGCGCTAGCCGAATCTGTTTCGGATTTGGTCAGTATTCAGAACATGATGGATGATCTGACCCGACAGTCTGAAACTCTGTTGTTGCAACAGAGCCGGGTTAACTCGGAGTTGCAAGAAGGCTTGATGCGCACCCGCATGGTGCCGTTCGAAAGCCTGGTGCCAAGGCTGCGACGCGTATTGCGCCAGACAGCGGCAGAGCTGAACAAGAAAGCGCAGTTGCGCGTTGTTGGTGCCCAGGGCGAGATGGATCGTACGGTTCTCGATCGCATCACCGCGCCGCTCGAGCACATGCTACGCAATGCGGTAGCGCACGGCCTGGAATCACCGGAGCAGCGGCTTGCCAACGGCAAGCGAGAAGAAGGTGAAATCCGTATCGCGGTATCACGCGAGGCCACAGAGGTAGTGTTGGAGGTGTCTGACGATGGATCAGGAATTGATCGAAGCGTCGTCAGGGAGACCGCCATCAAACGCGGACTGTTGTTGGAAGACGTCGAAATCGGCGACCGCGATCTAGATCGGTTCATTCTGGAAACTGGCTTCTCGACCGCCACTGAAGTGACCAAGGTGTCCGGTCGTGGCGTCGGCATGGACGTGGTCAACAACGAGATCAAACAGCTCGGTGGCGCAATCGACATTGAGTCGACCCCGGGCCAGGGCACAGTATTTTCAGTACGACTGCCGTTTACCTTGGCGGTCACACATTCGATCATGGCCCGCGTTGGTGAGCACCAGTTCGCCATTCCGCTGTCCAGTATTGAAGGCGTCGTTCGCATGTCCCGCAAGGAATTCGAGCAGCGTGTTGAAACCGGCAATATGGAATACGCATATGCTGGTGAGACCTTCAATATTCACGAGCTGAATGTGCTGCTGGGTATGCCGGCAGAAATCCTCACTGATGACGACCGGATTCCACTTCTGATCGCGCGACTGGGTGATCAAAGAGCCGCAGTACGCGTTGATGCCGTTCTCGGTAACCGGGAAGTGGTGGTCAAATCGGTGTCGCCGCAGGTTTCAAGCATTCCGGGTATCTTTGGCGCCACCATCCTGGGTGATGGTAGCGTGATCGTGATTGTCGACCTCGGACCTTTGGTCCGCCGAGGCATGGCCAAGCATCTGTCTACCGCGGCTGATATTGAAGTTGCGCCAGAGCCTGAGGTCGCCGAGGTTGCGGTGGTTCCAGAGCGTCAGCCGCTAATCATGGTTGTGGATGACTCCATTACGATGCGCAAGGTCACCACACGTGTACTTGAGCGGCATGATTTCGAAGTCGTTACCGCCAAAGATGGTGTCGATGCGGTGCAGCAATTGCAGGAGCGTGTGCCTGACGTGATGCTTCTCGATATCGAGATGCCACGCATGGATGGTTACGAGTTGGCGACGCACATGCGTAACGATTCGCGCCTGAAGGACGTTCCGATTATTATGATTACATCGCGTACGGGTGAAAAACACCGCCAGCGTGCGATGGAGATCGGTGTTGATCGTTATCTGGGCAAACCGTATCAAGAGGCGGATTTGCTAGAGAACGTCAACGATTTACTGGGACGTGATGGTGAAAACTGAACAAGCCAATTCCACGCTGCCCTCGGTTGCATTGATTTGTGACCATCCGGCACAGCGTGAAGTGTTACGGGACATCCTCGGTGCCGGCGGTGCGCATGTGGCTGTGTCTGGCGCCCTGGCTGAAGTGGAATTGGAGGGATTGAAAGACAAGGGTGTCGATTGTCTGTTGGTCAATCTCGAGCCTGATATCGTTGACTTCTCACAGCAGTTGGAACGCCTTCTGCAAGTCGATATCCCGGTGGTTTTCAATGAGGCGGAAGTATCGCGCCAACTCGGCGGATGGGATCAAGCCCGCTGGGCAAGGCACCTCATCGCCAAAATTCGTGGCATAAGTGATGTATTGCCGCCGCCGCCGGCGGTCACTGGTGGCGATCCGATCCAGCCGGCGCAGGCTCAAGCCGTGCGACAAGTCTGGGTATTGGGCGCATCCATCGGTGGTCCCGAAGCCGTGCGCACGTTTCTTACCAAGCTACCCGCCGACATGCCGGTAGCGTTTGTTCTGGCCCAGCATATGGGTGCCGAGTTCCTGAATTTGATGGCCACGCAACTTAACCGCGCTTCTGAGCTGTTGGTCAAGATTGCAGAAGACGGCCATCCGCTACAGTACGGACAGGTGGTCATTGCGCCGGTCGGCAAACGACTGACCATCGACGATGATTGTCGAATCAGATTATTGCCTATCGAGCAGGAGTCACCATACAGTCCGTCCATTGATCAGGTCCTGATTGACATCAGCGACCGCTTTGCCCAGCGCGCTGGTGCAATTATCTTCTCCGGCATGGCCCGAGACGGTATTGAAGGGGCCAAGTACATGGCCAACAAGGGTGGGACCATTTGGGCGCAGCGCGAAGACACTTGCGTGATTAGCTCGATGGTAGAGGGTGCCAGCGAAGCGGGTGTCGTCTCGATTAAAGCAACACCAACCGAACTGGCTGACAAGCTCATTGAAGAGTTCGCAGCTGGCGGACAATAACAGGAAACCAATGGACAGCTATCAGCAGGACATTCGAGGCGTAATGATCGCCATCGCCAACGGCTCTTTGCTGTTGCCGAACGCATCTGTAGCCGAAGTTATTACATATTCGCCCCCGGTCACCTATGACGATGTACCCGATTGGGTGCTGGGGCGGCTGGTATGGCGTGGTTGGCAGTTGCCGATGTTTTCGTTCTCGACTCTGGTTGGCCTGGTCGATTCAGAGACGACAGACGGTGCCAAGATCGCCGTGATCAAGGCCTTGAACGGCAACCCAAAACTGCCATTCATGGCAATGCTGACCCAGGGCTTTCCGCGACTGACCACAATTACCCCTGATACCCTCGAAGTATCAGATGACGCCGAGGCGCCTGCCGAAGGGATCCAAAGTATCGTCTCGGTGAATGAAGAGACCGCATACATTCCCGATCTCGATCACATTGAGACCTTGCTCTGCGAGGCTGTTTACTAGCAGCGCACGGCGACCCGCGTAGTCTTCGCCTGGACCAAAACGACTGAACTTCGTTTGGCCGTTATCGAGCGGTTAACTTGAGCTCTATTCGCCGATTTCTGGCATACGCCAATTCATTGTCGCGTGTATCCAGCGGATGGTGCGCACCGAAGCCGGTGGCAGCCAGACGATCCGCAGGAATACCCAGTGAAATCAAGTGCTTGACTATGGCGATGGCGCGCGCCGTTGACAGTTCCCAGTTAGACGGAAACTGGCTGGTTGCGATCGGCCGTTTGTCGGTGTGCCCATCAACTCGCAGTAGCCAATCAAGGTCATCCGGAATCTCGCCGGCAATGCCTTGCAGGGTTCCGGCCAGCTGACCCAGGTTTCGCAGCCCTTCCGGTGCCAGTTCAGCACTGCCCGTGGCGAACAATAACTCCGACTGAAATACGAACCTGTCGCCTTCGACGCGCAAGTCAGGATGGCTGCCAAGCGCCTGCTTCAAACGTCCAAAAAACTCTGACTGGTATTCTGCCAGGCGGCGTACTTCCGAGGCCAAAGCCAAATTCAGCCGGCGCCCAAGGTCTTCAATCTCGGCTGCTTGTTGCTGAAGTTGATCGTCACGAACATTCAGCAGCGTACTCAATTCGGATAGCTGGTCGTTGAGCGCAGCCATTTGTCGGTTCAAAAGTTCAACTTGCGCTGTTGCTTGTGCCGACAACTCGGTCTGAATGCCCAGTTCTCGCTCGTTGTCCTCAAGGTTCGCCAGCAAACCAGCCACCTCAAGCTCAAGGTCCTTCTTCAGTGACTCAAGCGCGGCAACATCCTGGGACAGATTGGTGATCCGCAGGCTTTGCTCGGCCAAGGTTTGCTCGCTGGCTGCCAAGGAATCGCGGGCAGCCTGCAACCGGGTCGCCAACTGATCGCGATCCGTGGTGGTCTCAAGCAAGGTGGCCTGGACCGTAGTCAGACTTTGCGATAGCTCGGCCGAGGTGGCCTTTTCCATACTCAACAAGTCGGCCAACTCGGTAACTTTCTGGTTTAGCTGCAGAAGCGCTCGATCCCGGCCACTGAGCGCATCGGAAAGAAAGAACTGGCCCAAGGTGAACAGCATCAACATGAAGATGACGACCATCAACAAGGCGGCAAGGCCATCTACAAACCCCGGCCAAATATCGGCAGGGCGCCGTTGTCGAATCAACATCAGCGCTTCTCCAGCGCTGCCGCGATGGTCCGGTTGAGCAAGCGAAATTCCTGTCGCAGGTCGTCAGCCAACCTCGATTCCCCGCTACTTTGTGTATTGGCTGTTAGTGACCCAATGGCCGAGGCCAGAGACGCAATTTGCTTCTCGAGGTCTACATTGTCAGCGGCTCGGTCAGTGACTGCACGTTGCAACTGTTCGAGGCTGTCAGCGGTTTGTTCCAGCAGCGCCTGGACGTAGGCCGGCATGCCCGCCTCTCCATCGGACCCCAGGGAACCACTGGACAGACGAGTCACGCCCGACAGCCAGTCTTCAAGCTCATTGAAAAAGCGATTTTGAGCGTGACCGGCTTGCAGATCCAGAAAGCCAAGCATCAAAGAGCCGGCCAAACCAAATAAAGACGAGCTAAAGGCTACACCCATGCCGCTGAGCGGCCCCTGCAGGCCCTCTTGCAAGGCTCCAAACATGGCCAATCCATCGCCTTCAACCTGCAGTCCGGCGATGACGTCACTGACCGAGTTGATAGTAATGAGCAAGCCCCAGAACGTGCCTAGAAGACCCAGAAAAACCAGCAGACCAGTCAAATAACGAGATAGGTCTCGTGATTCTTCAATGCGCATACGAATGCCATCAAGCATGGTCCTGGCTGAAAGCGCAGAAATATGAATGCCGCCCTCGCGCTTGCTAAGCATGCGTGCCATTGGGGCCAACATTCGCGGTTGTATTCGCGGCGGACGATCAGGTGGCGATCGGCGAAACTCCTCAACCCAGGCCACCTCTCGCGATAGCGACAGCACTTGTCGAAAGTTGACCGCAACGCCGATGAGGAGCACGCCAATGATCAGACCGTTGAACGCGGCATTGGCGAGAAAAGCGGCATGCAATGCCTGAAAAAGAAAAACGACCACGGCTGCAGCGATCGCCAGAAACGCCAGCATCCATACCAGAACGCGACCAGGCTTGGACATCAACAAAAACCCCATATGTTGTAAAGCTTAAGGCTACGCTGACCGCGAAATGGTTACTTCCAGTCGCATGGCCCTTGACTGCGCCGAAGCGCTACAGTTTTGTGCAAAATCAAGCGTGCCTTCCTGTTGTTAGTCCGCGGCGGTTGTCATCAGTTCAACCAATTACAAAAGTGACTGTCACCAATGGTGTGCGCATCTACTGCCGCCGAAGGTACAATGGTCGGTCACACAAACAAATATCCAATGGAGATCGCCATGCGCCCAAGTGGCCGCAACAAAGACGAACTGCGCACCATCGTTATCGAACGAGGTTTTACCCGGCATGCGGAAGGCTCCGTGCGAATCTGCTGCGGTGATACGCATGTGTTGTGTACGGCCAGCGTTGAGGCCCGCGTCCCGCACTTTCTGCGCGGCAGTGGGCAAGGATGGGTCACAGCAGAATATGGCATGTTGCCGCGATCGACCAATACCAGGAATCAGCGTGAGGCGGCTCGTGGCAAGCAGGGTGGACGGACCCTGGAGATTCAACGCCTGATTGGCCGCAGTTTGCGATCGGTCGTCGACTTGAAGGCGCTGGGAGAATATACGGTCACCCTCGATTGTGATGTGCTACAAGCCGATGGCGGCACGCGCACCGCATCAATCACCGGAGCCTACGTTGCACTGGTCGATGCGATGAATACGTTAATCGAACGGGACAAGCTAAAGACCAGTCCAATCCACGGCGCAGTGGCAGCGGTCTCTGTCGGCATCACCGATCAAGGACCGGTCCTCGATCTGGACTATGCCGAGGATTCGACCGCTGAAACGGACATGAACATTGTGATGAACGACGGCGGCGGTTTCATTGAGGTGCAAGGCACCGCTGAGGGCCATGCGTTTCGAAGGACCGAGTTGGACGAACTTTTGAGCCTGGCGGAGGGTGGTATTGGCACCCTGATTGAAGCGCAGCGACAAGCGTTGGCTGTCGGGTGAAAGCCGAAGCCAAACAGGTCGTTTTGGCCAGCGGCAACGTCGGCAAGCTTCGCGAGATCGGGCAGGCACTGCTGGAGTTTGGCATTGAGCTAAAACCACAGCATGAGTTTGGCGTTGGTGCAGCTGTTGAGGACGGTGAGACGTTTGTCGACAACGCCCTCAAGAAAGCACGGCACGCCGCTGCCGCCACTGGCTTGCCAGCGCTGGCCGATGATAGTGGTTTGGCAGTTGATGCTTTGGATGGGCGCCCTGGCGTACATTCGGCACGATTTGCCGGTGCTGATGCCAGCGATGCGGACAATGTCACTTTGCTGCTGCACCAGATGCAGGGCATCGAGCAACGTGCCGCTCAGTTCGTTTGCGTGTTGGCGCTGGTGCGAGATGCTGAGGATCCAAACCCGATCATCGCGCAAGGGTCCTGGTCGGGACAGATCGCAGCGCAGCGGATTGGTCGCCAGGGGTTTGGTTATGATCCTGTGTTCGTCGACCCTGAGCTTGCGATCACCGCCGCGCAGATGAGCCGTGAACAGAAGCTGCAGCGCAGTCACCGCGGCGCCGCCCTTGCCAGCTTGCGAGAACAGCTGCGTCACCGCACCCTGTAATGTCTAGCCTAGGTGCCTACATCCACCTGCCATGGTGTGTTCGCAAATGCCCCTATTGCGATTTCAACTCGCACACTGCCCCAAAGCAGCTGCCGGAGGACCCGTATATTGATGCCCTGCTGGGCGACCTGGAGTTTGATTTGCCGAAGGTTTGGGGCCGCACTGTCAGCACCGTGTTTATTGGCGGCGGCACGCCGAGCCTGTTCGGCGGTGATGCGATCAACCGCTTGATGGAGGGCCTGCGCAGTCGTTTGCGATGTGCGCCCGACATGGAAGTGACCATGGAGTGCAACCCAGGGACCGCTGAATATGCGCCCTTTGCAGATTATCGCAAAGCCGGCATCAATCGATTGTCCCTGGGGGCACAGTCCTTCGACGACGAATCACTACAGCAACTGGGCCGCATCCATCGCGCGTCTGAGACTTTGCAGGCCTTTGCCAAGGCGCGTGATGCTGGCTTCGACAACATCAACCTGGACATCATGTATGGCCTGCCACAACAAAGCCATGAAGGGGCCTTGCATGACCTGAGAACCGCTATTTCGCTAGAACCCGAGCATGTGTCGTGGTATCAGCTAACGTTGGAACCGAATACATTGTTCGCTGCAAACCCGCCGAACTTGCCTGACGACGAGGCGCTGTGGGCGATGCAGGCGGAGGGCCAGGCCATGCTGGCGGCTGCTGGATTCATGCAGTACGAGGTGTCGGCTTATGCACGTGAGCGCAGGCAATGCCGGCACAACATGAACTATTGGTCGTTCGGTGACTACCTCGGCTTGGGCGCTGGTGCGCATGCCAAATTGACGCAAGTTGGCGTCGTCGAACGCACCGTGCGCCAGCGTCAGCCGAAAGCCTATTTGCAGGCGCAGCCGGAGCAGCGCGTAGTTCAACGCACCGAGCCGGATGCGGCCGAGTTGAGATTTGAGTTTATGCTCAATGCGGCGCGACTGACCGATGGCTTTTCGATGCAACGGTTCACGGCCAGTACCGGGCTTGCAGCCGCAGCATTGGAGCCGGAGCTGTCTGAGTTACGGTCGAAAGGGCTGTTCGAGCCGGCAGCGGACGGTCGCGTCGTGCCTACCGAGTTGGGCCGCCGCTTTGTTGATGAAATTACTGCGGCTTTCTTGCCAGAGTCGTCATGAAGGCGAGCAGGAAGAAGGCAAACATCAGCTCCTGAGTCTCAGCTAGCCGGATTGAAAACAACGGCAGCGGGTCGGCATTTAGCCAGGTGGTGATGCGCTCTGGAAGCCGAATTAGGATTGCGGCAAATGCCGCGCCAAGGCATTGCACAGATGGCCACAGCCCAGCCCAGACCGGCGGCTTGGCACCACGACGGCAATAGGCATAAACGATCAGGCCAAACAGTATCCACAGTTCAAGCAATTGTCTGGGCTTTTGATCCAACCAACTGCTGGTATTGTGCAAATTGGTTTCACCTTGATCATTGATCGCCTGCCACTGGGGCGGAGTTTCCCATCCTAGCCAATGCTGACCCCAGCTGATTTCCTCGCCAGCGAAATAGACACATCCGGCGACCAGCAACAACATCCACCATCGCGTCAGACCAGAGGGCAGCGACGGCAAGCGTTTGATGCCAACAACAATCGCTGCCACCAACACCAGGAACGTAGCGATCTCATTGACTGACCACTCGCCACTTTCATACCAGAATGCGTAGATTCGATGGTGCGCGAAGGCGCGAATCGCCAGCTCCATAAGAACCATTGACCAGGGAACGGCCCACCAAACCATCACGCGGGCGTTGAGACTCTGGTCCATTTGTTTCGCTGCCATGTTGATGATCGCATCCCAAGATTGTCAATGTGTAGCAAACACGTTAAACTGGTGAGTCAATTTTTAATGTTTGCGGCCCAGCGGCATTTCATATCAACGGAACGCCGTGATAGCGACGCCCTGAACGCGCGATTTATACTAGATGCGGTTCCCGTTTGCCAGCCTTGATGGCCAGGTAAGTTCGGGGTCCATCAGCAAATGGTGATATCAAAATGAAAGCGGACATCCATCCGAACTACCGTGAGGTCGTCTTCCAGGACATCTCTTCGGATTTCTCGTTTCTGACTCGTTCGACCATGTCGAGCAAGGAAACGATCAAGTGGGAAGACGGCAACGAGTACCCACTGATCAAGGTCGAAGTGTCAAGTGCGTCGCATCCGTTCTACACGGGCAAGCACAAGATCATGGATACCGGCGGCCGGGTCGACCGTTTCCGTCAGCGCTACCAGCGCGGCAAGTAGCCAAACCAGCATTTCGCGTCCGGTCCAGTATCACTGGGCCGGCGCAGCGGCAATCGCCGACGCAATCGATGTACCTGCGCCCACTCGGGCCTGGCACACCCTCCACGCGTCAATCACATTGAGTGCGTGGGCAACAACCCATTCAAGGAATACTCAACGTGAGCAAAACCGTAACCGTACGCGACAATGACAGTGGCAAATCTGTAGAACTGCCGGTTTTGGTCGGCAGTCTGGGTCCTGGGTGCATCGACATCAAGCAACTACCAGCGGCCCTCGGCAATTTCACTTACGACTCGGGTTTCGCAGCCACCGCAGCGTGCAAGAGCGCCATCACCTATATCGATGGCAATGAAGGCACCCTGCTGTATCGTGGCTACCCAATTGACCAGTTGGCATCATCGGCATCCTTTTTGGAAGTAGCCTACTTGCTGCTGGAAGGCGAGTTGCCGAACAAAGAGCAACTGGCTGCGTTCGAATATGAAGTGGCGCATCACACCATGGTGCATGAGTCGGTTCGGACCTTCATGGATGGCTTCAATTACGACTCGCATCCGATGGCAATGATGTGTGGTGTTGTTGGCTCGCTGTCCGGTTTCTACCATGACGCCCTGAACATGAAGGACCCGAAGCAGCGCCGCCTGGCAGCGATCCGACTGATCGCCAAGATGCCGACCGTTGCCGCTGGTTGCTATCGCCATTCCATCGGCTGGCCGGTGACCTACCCCAAGAACAAGCTAGACTACTGCAGCCGTTTGCTGAACATGATGTTCTCAGTGCCGGCAGAAAGTTATGAGGTTGACCCTGTAGCCGCTCGTGCTTTGAACCTGTTGTTCATTCTGCACGCCGACCACGAGCAGAACGCCTCAACATCCACTGTGCGTCTGGTCGGTAGCACCGGTGCCAATCCGTACGCTTGCGTATCAGCAGGCATCGCCGCCCTGTGGGGCCCGGCGCATGGCGGTGCCAACGAGGCAGTGCTGAAGATGCTGGACGAAATTGGCAGCGTTGAGAACGTGCCGAAGTTCATCGATCGTGCCAAGGACAAGGATGACCCGTTCCGCCTGATGGGTTTTGGCCACCGTGTTTACAAAAACCATGACCCGCGTGCCAGCATCATCCGCGAGATGTGTCACGAAGTTCTGGAAAAGCTCGGCGTTGAGGATCCACGCCTTGATCTGGCCATGGCCCTGGAGAAAATCGCCCTGGAAGACGAATATTTCGTCAAGCGCAAGCTGTATCCGAACGTCGACTTCTACTCAGGCATCATCTACAAGGCGCTCGGCATTCCAACCAACATGTTCACCGTCATGTTCGCCATTGCCCGCACCGTGGGCTGGGTGGCCCATTGGCTGGAGCAGCATGTAACGGAAGATGCACGCATTGGCCGTCCGCGTCAGATCTACACCGGTCCGACCCTGCGCGATTATGTGCCCATCGACAAGCGCTAGCTTGTACGAGCAATGAACAATAGGGCGCCAGGGAACGAGCCTGCGCTCCCTAGCCCTGTATTGCGGCTGTCCGATCTGGTCGTCCGCTACCAACAACATGTC
>BQJN01000107.1 GCA_021604725.1 Lysobacteraceae bacterium
GCAGACCAGTGAGCACACTCTTGCGCACCAGGTGTTTGTCGGATTGGGTGGTCATGTCGCTGGGTTTTGTCCCGAAATGTCAAGTTATCATGTCATGGCAGTGGAAAAATATCACCATGTAGAAGCTGGGTGACTGACCAATGCAATGGCGTGATTCGAAACGGAAACTGTGGACAATGGGGCTCGCGCTACCGTTGATGCCTCTGATTGGCATGGCACTGGCTAGCATTAGCGGCTTTACATTTTTCTGGTATCTGACGCCTGTATACGTATTTGTGCTGATTCCAGTGTTGGACTGGATGGTGGGAGAAGACCGCAGCAACCCGCCTGAATCGGCGGTGGCGACTCTGGCCGCAGACCGCTGGTATCGGTTTTGGTTAATGGCCTACATCCCCTTGCACTGGCTTGTATTGCTATTTGGCCTATGGCAGCTCACTACCGTCGATCTAGGTGTGGCTGCCACTGCCGGCCTGGTCATTTCAATGGGACTGGTCAGTGGTGGGGGGATCAATGTTGCGCATGAGATCGGCCACAAGCGTGGTTCATTCAACACCTGGGCGGCATGGCTGGCGCTGGCACCGGCGTGCTACGGTCATTTCCACGTCGAGCACAACCGGGGCCACCACGTTCGGGTTTCCACGCCAGACGACCCGGCCAGTTCGCGCCTGGGTGAGAGCTATCTGCAGTTTTGGCTACGTTGTGTACCGGGAAGCATTCGATCAGCTTGGCAGTTGGAGCAGACCAGGTTACGGCGACTAGGCCTGGCATGGTGGCACAATGAGAACTTGACCTCGTGGTCACTGTCTTTGTTGCTGGTCGCTACGCTGTTTTGGTGGCTGGGCGGGTTTGCCGTAGCCATGTTTCTGGTACAGGCAGTGATTGGCTTTTCCCTGTTGGAATTGGTCAATTACATTGAACACTATGGCCTGAAGCGACAGCGCACCGAAAATGGGCAATATGAGCGCCCGCAAGCCGAGCATTCGTGGAACAGCAATCATCTGGTCTCCAATCTGATGCTGTACCATTTGCAGCGACACTCCGATCACCACGCACATGGGGCTCGACCCTACCAGGCCCTGCGCCACATCGAATCCGCGCCGCAATTACCGGCGGGCTATGCGGTGATGATTGTCTTGGCGATGTTTCCGCCATTGTGGCGGTCAGTCATGGATCGTCGAGTGAGTGAGCACTATCAGGGTGATCTTAGTCGTGCGAACCATGTCTAGGTACCGGTATCATGACTTGGTCTTGAGTAGGCATTTGTCTAAAAACGATGTAAGGATTTTCCGGTCTGCCGGGTCCTGATGGTTGCACAACGCGAACCACGCGACTACCCTTCGACATTGCCCTGAGCAATTGGAGCCATCGTGTCCGAGACAAGTGACCGAAAAGCCGATGAAACTGCGTCTGATCAGGGCGCGCAGCCACCCAAGGAGCAGCCATTGCCGCCAGAAGTTGGTGGTCGCGATGGCCCAGAGCCGACTCGCTTTGGCGACTGGGAAAAGAACGGGCGCTGCATTGATTTCTAAGTTTTGTTTGTTCGCGCACCCTCAAGCGTTGATGGCGTCGCGGACAGCGTGGATTTAATACTGCATTTGGAGCCGTAATGTCATCCGAACGCCCCTTGTCGCCGCACCTGCAGGTCTATAAACCGCAGCTCACGTCGGTCTTGTCCATTACCCATCGAATGACAGGCGTATTCCTGTCGGTGGGCACCGTACTGTTCGTTTGCTGGTTGGCGTCAGCCGCTGGCTCGGCAGATAGCTTTGACCGCTACAATGCCATCTGGGGCACCTGGTGGGGGCAGACACTGGCAGTGGCCTGGCTGCTTTCATTCAATTTTCACCTGCTCAACGGCATTCGTCACCTGTTCTGGGATGCTGGAAAAGGCCTTGAATTGCAAAGTGCCTACCGCAGCGGTTGGTCGGTCTTGCTCGGCACCTTGGTGCTGTCAGGTCTAATCTGGTTTGGTGCCGGAGGTGCAGCATGAGCTTGCGCACACCTTTGGGCAAAGCGATTGGGCTGGGCTCGGCGCAATCCGGCGCGCATCACTGGTGGATGCAGCGCGTCACGGCGGTGGCGCTGATTCCGTTGGCACTGTGGTTCGTATGGTCCTTGATGTCGTTGCTGGGCGCCGATCAGGCGACGGTGCAGGCCTGGATCAGCCAACCCCTGAATGCCGCCATGCTGATGGCATTGGTCATCGCGATGTTCTATCACGCTCAACTCGGCCTGCAGGTCGTGATTGAAGATTATGTACACACCGGTTGGCTCGAGATCTCACTGCAGATCCTGGTCAAATTTGCCGCGATCATTGGTGCCTTGATCTGCACCTTTGCCATCGTCAGCGTTTTTTAAAGGTTAGAAGATGACCGCAGACTACAAAATTCACGAACACAAGTACGATGCCATCGTCATTGGCGCTGGTGGCGCAGGCTTGCGCGCAACCATGGGCCTGGCGGCCAAGGGGTTGTCGACGGCCTGTATTACCAAGGTTTTTCCGACCCGCAGCCATACGGTTGCGGCGCAGGGCGGCATGAGTGCCTCGCTGGGCAATATGGGCGAGGATGACTGGCGTTGGCACATGTACGACACCATCAAGGGGTCGGACTGGCTCGGCGATCAGGATGCCATTGAGTACATGTGTCGTGAGGCTGTACCTTCAGTCATTGAACTGGAGCATTTTGGGGTTCCGTTTTCGCGTACCGAAGATGGCAAGATCTATCAGCGCCCATTCGGTGGCATGACCACCCACTACGGTGAAGGCACGGCGCAGCGAACTTGCGCGGCGGCGGACCGCACTGGCCACGCCATTTTGCACACCTTGTATCAGCAGTCGCTGAAACATGATGCGACCTTCTATATCGAGTTTTTCGCCATCGACCTGATCATGGATGGCGACGAGTGCCGTGGTTGCCTGGCCTGGGATCTGTCTACCGGCGAGTTGCACGCATTCAGAGCGCACGCGGTGGTTCTGGCTACTGGCGGTTATGGCCGCTCCTATTTTTCATGTACGTCCGCACATACCTGCACCGGTGATGGCAACGGCATGGTGCTGCGCGCTGGCTTGCCGCTGCAGGACATGGAGTTTGTGCAGTTTCATCCGACCGGTATCTACGGCGCTGGTTGTCTGATTACTGAGGGTGTGCGAGGCGAGGGCGGTTACCTGACCAACTCGAAAGGCGAACGCTTTATGGAGCGCTATGCGCCAAACGCCAAAGACCTGGCGTCACGCGACGTGGTCAGTCGCTCGATGACGATTGAGATTCGTGAAGGCCGCGGCGTCGGTGAAGAAAATGATCATATTCATTTGCACCTGGAACACCTTGGGCCCGAGGTGATTCACGAGCGTTTGCCAGGCATTGCCGAATCAGCCGATATTTTCGCCGGTGTTGACGTGACAAAACAGCCGATCCCCGTTCTGCCGACCGTGCACTACAACATGGGCGGCATACCCACCAACTACCATGGTGAAGTGGTTCGTCTCAAAGGCGACGACCCGGATGCGGTGGTGCCAGGGCTGTTTGCGATCGGCGAGGCCGCTTGCGTATCTGTGCACGGGGCCAACCGGCTCGGCTCAAACTCACTGCTGGACTTGATCGTGTTCGGACGCGCCGTGGCCAACCGCTGCGCTGAGGTGGTCAAGCCAGGTGCCAAGCACAAGACACTGCCTGGCGGCGGTTATGCTGAGCAGCTGGAACGCTTTGATGGCTGGCGCCACTCCAAGGGTTCGACCTCAACTGCCGACATCCGCAACCAGATGCAACGCACCATGCAGGCCGATGCTGCCGTTTTCAGGACTGGAGAAACACTGGCCGAAGGTTGCGAAAAAATCAGCAAGGTGTATGACAGCTTTGCTGATGTGAAGGTCGCGGATCGATCGCTGATTTGGAATACGGATCTGGTCGAGACCATTGAGCTGCACAACTTGTTGGGTTGTGCCGTTTCGACCATGTACTCGGCCGCCAATCGTACTGAAAGCCGCGGCGCACACGCTCGGGAAGACTATCCGGATCGTGATGATGACAACTGGATGAAGCACACGCTGTCATCGGTGTCGATCGACGGTAAGGTCTCATTTGAGTACCGACCGGTGCATATGTACACGTTAACCGATGATGTCGATGTGGTGCCGCCGAAAAAGCGGGTTTATTGATCGATCGCGTTTGAATATAAGGTTGAGTTGAGACACTGATATGGCGCAATTCACGCTCCCAAAGAACTCCAAGATCCGCAAGGGCACGCACTTCAAGGCTGAAGGCGGCAACATCCGGCAATTTCATATTTATCGATGGGATCCGGATTCGGGTGAGACCCCGCGTGTCGATATCTATGATGTCGACCTGGATCGCTGTGGACCGATGGTGCTCGATGCCATCATCAAGATCAAAAACGAGATCGATCCGACATTGACGTTCCGACGCTCTTGTCGTGAGGGGATTTGCGGCTCCTGTTCGATGAATATTGCCGGCACCAACACCCTGGCCTGCACCATGAAAATCGCTGATGTCAAAGGCGCTATCAAGATCTACCCGTTGCCGCACATGGCTGTGGTCAAGGACCTGGTTCCTGATATGACGCACTTCTACGCCCAATATGCGTCGATCCAGCCTTGGTTGAAGACCTCAAGTGTGGCTCCGCCCGACAAGGAGCGGCTGCAGTCCAAGGATGACCGCGCCAAGCTCGACGGTTTGTATGAGTGCATCTTGTGCGCTTGTTGTTCAACGTCCTGCCCCAGTTACTGGTGGAATAGCGATCGTTACCTTGGGCCGGCGATTTTGCTGCAGGCCTATCGCTGGTTGGCGGACAGCCGAGATGAGGCTGCAGGTGAGCGCCTGGATGAGTTGAAAGACCCCTTCAGGCTCTACCGCTGTCATACCATCATGAACTGCACCAGCGCCTGCCCGAAAGGCTTGAACCCGGCCAAGGCCATCGCCGAGATCAAGAAGCTGGTGGTCGCTCGAGAAGGTGCCTGAGCAAGGCGGTTCCGACCAACCCAGTATTTCGTCGCTACGCTGGCGGTGCCGGCGCGGCATGGTCGAACTGGATTGGATGTTGGAGCGTTATCTCGATCGGCTGGCCAAAGAACCTGAGAACTCGCAGCCCTTGAGCCAATTGGCCAACTTGCTTGCCGAGGAAGACGATAACCTTTGGGACTGGCTGAGCGGTCGAGTGGTTCCACCACAGCGTTTTCAGGACATTGTCCAGCGAATCCGCCGCCGTTAGCCTGTCACTGGGCATTCCGCAGTCAACGCGTATTGTGAGCGCCAGTGGGCACGGTCTCGCTGTTGCCGCGATCCTGGTCGTTGCCGGTGTTACTTTTTCCAGCCTGCTTCTGCTCGTGTTGGTCCTGTTCTCTGCACTTTTTGCTGACCATGACTTGCGTCGCTTGAGGTACCGTCAATTGCTGTGGCACACTGCCGGTCCGGTATCTTTGCTAACCATGGAAGGACAAGTGATTCCTGCACAAATGTTACCGCCCGTGTGGAAGGGCACTACCAGTGCGTTGCTGCGCGTGCAGCCGGAAGGCGACCGAGTCCGTCGGCTGGTCGTCGAACGTGGTGTTGTTGGCACCGATTGTTTTCGCCGACTGATGATGCGGTTGACTGTCGAGTATGTTTAAGCCTCTCGAGTTGTTTGTTGGATTGAGATACACGCGTTCAAAGCGGTCCAACAACTTCATTTCCTTTATCTCCATTGCCTCGATGGCGGGTATCGCCCTGGGCGTTGCTGCACTGATCACTGTGATCAGTGTAATGAATGGGTTCGAAACCGAGCTACGTGAGCGCATTCTCGGCATGGTTTCGCACGCCACATTGGAGGCTCGCGACGGACTCACCGATTGGCCAACGGCGTTGGAGGTAGCCAATCAAAACCCCAGTGTGGTTGGTGCCGCTCCGTATATCGAACAGGAAACCATGATGCAGGGGCGCAAGGTGACCGGCGCTATTGTGCGCGGTGTCGATCCACAGATGGAGCCCTTGGTCTCTGAAGTGGCCGATCAAATGTTGGTCGGCAGCCTCGATGAGCTGCAATCGGGTGAATACAACATAGTGCTTGGCATCGGGCTGGCCATTCGGCTGCGTGCCGATGTCGGTGATTCGATCCTGGTCTACGCGCCCCAGATTCGAACCTCGGCGATTGGTGTCCTGCCACAAGTTCGAAAGTTCAAGGTGGTCGGCGTTTTTGAGGCTGGCATGCATGAATATGATTCAGCGCTGGCCTTTATGCATATGGATGATGCGGCGCGGCTGTTCCGACTGGGGGAGGCGGTCAGCGGTATTCGATTGAAACTGGATGACCTGTTCGCTGCACGGCGAGTTGCGCGTGAGCTCACCCCACAAATGCCCGAGGCAGTGATGGTGGTGGATTGGACGCAGCGCAATGCCAACTTTTTTCGCGCAGTGAAAATGGAAAAGACCGTGATGTTTGTGATCCTCTCACTGATTGTCGGTGTGGCGGCTTTCAACATCGTGTCTACGCTGGTCATGGTGGTGCAGGACAAACGCGGTGATATTGCGATATTGCGTACTTTGGGTGCCTCTCCAGCCAGTATCCTCGGCGTGTTTATGGTGCAAGGCATTCTGATCGGCGTTATCGGCACCCTGCTTGGGACGGTGGGCGGCATCGCCCTGGCCTCCAACGTTGACGTGATCGTGCCCTGGCTGGAGCGCCAGTTCTCTGTGGACTTTCTGTCAGCGGATGTCTACTACATCACCGATCTGCCATCGGAACTGAAAATGAAAGATGTCCTGTCGATATGTGGTTTGTCCTTCGTGCTCTCGGCTTTGGCGACACTATATCCGGCCTGGCGTGGTGCCCGGACCGATCCGGCAGCGGCGCTACGATATGAGTGATCCGATGCAACAGCAAGCACGTGAAGTCGTTTTGGAATGTCGGGGCCTCAGTAAGGTTTACCAGCAGGGTCGAAACGAACTGCAGATACTCAGCGATGTCAGTTTTTCGATCCACGCAGGTGAAACCGTCGCCATCGTCGGCGCATCCGGTGCTGGCAAGAGTACTCTGCTGCACTGCATGGGCGGGCTGGATCAGGCCAGCGAGGGTGATGTGCTGGTCGCAGGTCAGTCAATGGCCAAACTAGGCAATGCCGCTAGAGGCCGCTTGCGCAATCAGGCACTTGGCTTCGTCTATCAGTTTCATCATCTGTTGCCAGAGTTCACGGCGCTTGAGAATGTCGCCATGCCGCTGTTGATTCGTGGCGAAGCAGTGGCCAGTGCGCGGCAACGTGCCAGTGACTTGCTGGATCGAGTGGGGCTTGCCGAGCGGCTGACACACCGGCCCGGCGAACTGTCCGGTGGCGAGCGCCAGCGCGCTGCGGTAGCGCGAGCATTGATCAACAACCCACGGTGCGTGCTCGGTGACGAGCCTACGGGTAACCTGGACGAAAAAACTGCGGCCCGTGTGCATGGTCTGATGTTGGAACTAAATCAGGAATTTGGCACGGCGCTGGTTTTAGTGACGCACGACCGTCACCTGGCCAGCAAAATGGACCGAACTTTGGAATTGTCTGAGGGCGTGTTAAGGGAGTTGTAACGTCGAATGGCAAGGATGCCAACCACTTCAAATCTGCTCCGACCCTTGTCACCTGTTTGGCAATGTGCCGTCGGTGCGCTGCTTGGCTCATGCTTGCTGCACTTGAGCCAGTCCCTTCCCACCTGGCCCTGGCCAGGTTTGATCGGGCTCGCCTTGGCACGTCCGCGGGCCTTTCGCTACCTGGGCATTTCGCTTGCCTTGCTGTATGGCTGGTCATGGTGGTCGGCCACTGACGCACTTGATGACCGTTGGCCCAGCGAACGCGATGATCAGGTGATGGTCGTTGTCGGCGAAGTGGTTGCTTTGCCGACGGTTCATGCCTACGGTCAGCGCTTTCATTTTGCGGTCGATCAGCCGCTCGATGTTCCAGAAAAACTGTTGCTTAGTGTTGATCAGCGCATTGGCACAGTGTTGAAGCCCGGTCAGGTCTGGGCCATGGCGGTTGAGTTGCGTGCCCCACGAGGGTTTGGCAATCCGACCAGTTTTGACCGGCCGCGCTGGATGCTGGTCAATGGATTTGGCGCCAGTGGTCGCGTCGTCAGCGCCACTCAGGATACCCAGGACCGATTCTCCGTAGATAGGCTGAGAGACCAGGTTGGCAGCGCGGTAACCGCAGCGCTAGATGAGAACCGTTCGAAGGCGTTGCTGAAAACGCTGATGATCGCCGACAAGCGGTCGCTTGCGCCGGAGCAGAGAGAACATTTGCGCCACGCTGGTCTGGCGCATATTGCCGCCATCTCCGGGTTGCACATTTCAATCGCAGCGGCGGTGGGCGGTGCGTTAGGATTTCTGATTGCACTGATCACCGCCTGGTCCATAGCTGTATTGTCGAGCACACCCCGGTCTGGACCGGATCCGACCAAAGTAGCGATTGTTTTTGGACTGGCTCTGGCATTTATCTACGCCGTGCTGGCGGGCCTTCCTTTGTCGGCACAACGTGCGCTCATCGCCTTTTCCGCGATCAGCGTCTACGGCTTGCTTGGGCGAAGTGTGCCGCTGGGCCACGGCATCGCAACAGCGCTTGTTGCGATCCTGGTCTTTGATCCCCTGGCCCCACTTGATACCGGATTTTGGCTGTCGTTTACGGCAGTTGCTATCCTCTACCTCGGTCTTCGTGGTCGCGACAAAATCGGATGGAAGGCGGCGTTTCGGGCTCAAGGCTTGTTATTGATCGCCTTGCCGCCTTTGACTTGGCTATTTTTCGGTGAAGCACCTGTCTTGGCCAGCATGATCAATATTGTGGCCGTGCCGTGGGCCAGTCTGGTGTTGGTTCCCTGCGCCCTGGCGGCGATCGCATTCGCATTTCTGGGTGGGGCAAATCCATTCTTGTGGCTGGCCTACGCCGCTGCCGAAGTGCTTTGGTGGCTTGCTGACCTGGCGACCGGTGGGTTCGGGCCCGTCAGTCGACAAGTCAGCTTGTATGGTCTCGTGCTGCCCTGCGTGGTAATTCTGATTTGGTTGCTGTGGCCGACAGCGCGGCTGAGTCGCCTGGCCATAATTGTTGGTATTGCCTGGTTGTTGCCGCGAAACGGACCTCTCGACAAGAGTGAGTTCTCGGTCACGGTCCTGGACGCGGGGCAGGGCATGGCTGTGGTGCTGGAAACCGCCGATGGCACGTTGTTGTACGACACGGCGCCTCGCTACCGAAGTGGCTTTGACCTGGCATCGGTCGAGTTGTTGCCCTTGCTGCGATCCAGGGGCCTTCGTCCAGACCGCATCGTGATCAGCCACTGGGATCTGGACCATGCCGGTGGCTTGAGTACGGTTCGTGGCAGCTACCCGAATGCTGTGGTTCATGCACCTGATGATCGCGCCCATGTTCGCTGTGAGGCAGGTCAGTCCTGGCGCATGGGACAGGTTTTGTTCAGGGTGCTGCATCCAAGCAGGTACTTGCCTTACCAGGGCAATGACAGTTCATGTGTTCTGCATGTCAGTAGCCGGTTTGGATCGGTTTTGATTCCCGGTGACGTAACCGCCATCGTCGAGCAAGGCCTGGTCAAACGTGAATCCTTGGCCTCTGATGTACTCATCATGTCGCATCACGGCAGCAAGCATTCCAGTGATCCTGCTTTTCTCAGTGCTGTTGGAGCTGATGTTGCCATCGCTAGCGCCGGTTATCGAAACCGCTTTGCTATGCCAACTGTTGAGGTTATTGAGCGTGCGGCAGCGGCTGGCATTGAGGTGTTGCCAACTCAGGTTTTCGGAGCTGTAAGCGCGCACTTTACGGCACACGGGCGATTCATCGAGTGTGAGCGAACAGCCACCAATCGATACTGGGATTTTGTCTATCCGGGAGATTTTTCCACTGGCTTAACGAATCATTCATGCACCGATGGGGTCAAAACCAGTATCATTCCGGATTGGTTAGCGATTCCATGATGGGTAGAAAAAACATTGCTTGAAATAATTACCGCTGGCGGCTGGCTTATGGCGCCGATCTTGCTGTGTTCGGCTTTGGCGCTGGGCATCATCTTTGAACGCTTCTGGACCCTGCGCAAAAAAGCTGTGATCCCAGCTGACCTGGGCGAACAGGTTCGCTCCTGGGCCAACAACAAAAAGCTTGATGCTGAGCACATCGATATTTTGTCTGAGAGCTCGCCCCTGGGGGAGATCCTTGCCGCAGCGCTGGTTAATCGAGCGCGCTCGCGGGACATTATCAAGGAGGCCGTGGAAGATACCGGTCGCCATGTTATTCATCGCCTGGAGCGGTTCCTGAATACCCTGGGGACGATTGCTGGCATCGCGCCTTTGCTGGGGTTGCTTGGCACCGTAGTGGGCATGATCAACGTGTTCTCATCCATTCTGGTGCACGGTGTAGGCAACGCCAATGAGCTGGCTGGGGGCATCTCGCAGGCCCTGATTACCACCGCCGCAGGTTTGACCGTGGCTATTCCCAGCTTCCTGTTCTTCAGGTTTTTCCGCAATCGAGTCGCAGGCTATGTTGTTGAGATGGAGAAGCAGGCCATCGCCTTGATCGACACCATCGACAAGGGCGCGCGTCGATGAAGCTGCGTTCGGGGTTTGAGGATGACCCTGAGTTGAACCTCACGTCGTTGATCGATGTGGTGTTCCTGTTGTTGATCTTTTTCATGGTGACAACAACCTTCGATCGTGCTGCGATGTTGAAAGTTGAGTTGCCTGAAGCCAGCGACACGGCAACTGAAGCGGTCGCTGAACGTCTTGAATTGATCATCAACGAAGAAGGGCGTTATTTCATTAACAATCTGGAAGTAGTCAACGTACGCGTCGACACGCTGAAGGATGCCCTGGTTAAACAAGTGGGCCAGAAGCGAGATATGCCTGTGGTGCTGCGGGCCGATGCTCGTACCCCGCACCAATCGGTGGTGACTGCGATGGATGCCATTGGTCAACTGGGTTTCACCAACCTCTCTATCGCGACGACTCGGCCGGGCGAGTAAATAGACCATGGCGCGCAAGCAGGACAGCAACGCCGAAGCCTGGGCCACTTATGGACGGCTGCTAAAGTACGTTCGACCCTATCGCGGCGTGATGGCCATCGCCATGGTCGGCCTGGCGCTGGATGCCGGTGCCAGCACGCTGTTTACCTTGCTGATGAAGCCGATGCTGGACGGCACCTTCATCGAGCGTGATGCCGAACTGATTGCGACCTTGCCGTTTGCCATTATCGGCCTGTTTCTGGTTCGTGGCATTGCCAGTTACTTTGCGCAGTATGGCTTGGCTTGGGCAGGCCGCAATACCGTTCGCGATTTGCGCCATGAGCTGTTTAGTCGCTACCTGACTCTACCCACGCATTACTTCGACACCCATTCATCCGGGCAGACCATTTCGCGCCTCACCTTTGATGTCGAACAAATCGCGCAGGCCAGCTCCAACGCTGTCACAATTTTGCTGCGCGATACGCTGACCATTATTGGACTGGTCAGCGTGATGATTTATCACAGCTTCCAGCTGACTCTGGCCATTTTGGTCATGGCGCCGGTGATCGCAGCGGTGATCACCTATGTGAGCCGGCGGTTCCGGCGAATTGGACGCAACATTCAGGACAGCATGGGCGACGTGACGCAGATCACCGAAGAGGTGGTTAACGGCCATCGAGTGGTCAAGGTGTTTGGTGGCCGTGAGCAGGAGGTTGAACGCTTTTCGAAGATAAACAATGCCAACCGCTCTCAGCATATCAAGCTCAGTTCCACTAGCGCGGCGAGCGCGGCATTCGTACAGTTCGTGGCGGCCCTGGCTCTGGCCGGTATCGTTTACATGGCCACCTCCGATGCCATGCTCGATTCATTTACACCTGGCACCTTCATGTCGTTCATGTCAGCCATGCTGCTGATTCTGCCGTCATTGAAAAATCTGACTAACGTGCACTCCGTGATCCAGCGCGGTGTCGCGGCGGGTGACAGCATCTTTCGGGTGTTGGACCAGGATGCCGAATCGGATACCGGCACGGTGTCGATGCAGCGCGCCAGGGGCAAGGTTGAAGTACGAGACGTCCGCTTCGCTTACGACAGCGAGAAGGGCGATGTACTCAATGGAATCAATTTCATCGCTGAACCTGGTTCGGTCACCGCGGTGGTGGGGCGCTCAGGCAGCGGCAAGTCCTCGCTGGTGTCATTGATTCCGCGTTTTTACGATGTCAATGAAGGGGCGATATTGATTGACGGTCACCCCATCGCTGAACTCAATCGCACGGATTTGCGTCGCCAGATTGCGCTGGTCAGTCAAGACGTCATCCTGTTCAACGATACGATCGCCAGAAACATTGCCTATGGTTCGATTGGCGAGCGTAGCGAGGAGCAAGTCAGGGCGGCTGCCAAGGCGGCGCACTGTCTGGAGTTTGTTGATCAGCTGCCAGATGGCTTGCAAAGCATGGTGGGAGAGAAGGGGGTGCTGCTAAGCGGCGGGCAACGCCAACGCATTGCCATTGCCAGAGCGATATTGAAGGATGCGCCCATCCTGATTCTGGATGAAGCAACTTCTGCACTGGATTCTGAATCCGAGCGCGTGATCCAGGAGGCGCTGGCCGAGGTGATGAAGAACCGCACCACCATTGTCATTGCGCACCGCCTGTCGACAATTGAGAGTGCCGATCAGGTGCTTGTTCTTTCCGGCGGCAAGGTGGTGGAACAGGGCACCCATCAACAGCTTTTGGACGCCAACGGCCATTACGCAGCGCTACATCGCCTGCAGTTCCAGGACGGTGTCTGACTTCGTCGAATGTGATCGCGGTGATGAGCTGTGCTACCGCTACCGGCCAAACGGTAAAACTGCTTCATGGCTGGACTGGATAGCCGCACTCCCAGACAGCGGCATGCAGGTCAGCGATATCGTAGTCAAGTCGGCTGTGGCAGCCTTGTGCTTCGAGACACCAGTGCTCAGCGCCCAAACCGCGGACACACCGTTCGAGTTTTGTCTTGTTAAAGCTCCGGATTTGCTGCGAATGCCGAATGACGTCAAGGTATTCGCTGCCCATTACAACGACGAAGCGGTCTGCACCTTCGACAATCTGGGCTCTGACGCCGTTTTGATCGCACCATGTCCGGATCACCAACACGGGCCTTACATCCACTTCGCCCAGTTTTGCAGGAATGCGCCGGAGGCAACCCAACTCGCGCTGTGGGCAGCCTGCAAGAGCGCACTGCGGCGGCGTGTGCGACCGGTTTGGCTCAGCACAGCCGGTGGCGGTGTAGGTTGGTTACACCTTCGTTTGGACCAACGGCCGAAGTACTATCGAACGGCCCGCTATCGTAGCGGACCGCTCGCATGAGTGGGGCTGTCGCGAAACTACAGCCTCGCGCGATACATGGACGTATCGCCATTTCTATGGGTATTAACCCGTTGAAATGTAAGGGTTTCGAAAACCACGCTTTTCGGAATCCGTGTGTTGCTAGCCCAGGACGGGCTATTGCAACACCCTCAGGTGATGTAAGGTTTCCGCGTCTACTGTCGATAGCCCGCCGTTAGACAGCGTGCTCGACCAGTTGCGAGTCTGTTTCGTCATCGAGTTTGCAACGGGCACGATACAGACAAAACAAATCACATTAATATATTCTTTTAACTAATTGAATTTAAATGATTTGTTTAACTCTTCTGGAAAACAAGATTCTATTGCACATCACCCTTGAGTGTGGCTCCTGCCAAGCGCAGTGACGGGACGCGATCCGCGATGACCTTTAGACTGGTGACGATGGGAACGGCCATCAGCGCGCCCGGAACGCCCCAGATCCAACCCCAGACCAGAACGGATAGAAACACGATAGTGGGGTCGACCGACATTCGATGGCCGACCACCATCGGGGTGATCAGTTGTCCCTCAATAATGGTCAATGCCAGAAACGCCGCCGGTACCGTCAATCCCTCAGCCATGGTCGGAAAGGTGGCCAGGCCAACCAGTGAAAGCACCACCGTAGACGCCATCGCACCCAGATAGGGCGCATAGTTGAAGATGCCCGCCATTGCCCCCCAGAGCAAGGGGTTGGGTACGCCCAGTGCCCACATCACTGCGGCGACTGCCAGACCGAGGCAAATATTGATGACAGTGACAATGCCAAGGTATCGGGAAAGCTCAGACTGAATGGCATTGGCGGTGGTAACGATCATTCTGCGTTCAGACCAGGTCCGGCCCATTCGGGTGAGTCGTCGCATCCAGCTGTCGCCCGAAGCCAGCAAGAAAAATGTCAGGAACAAGGTGATCGCCCCCATACCAATGACTGACGGCGTCTTTTCGACGATACGTTGCAAGATGCTGGGTTTTTCAACCACCACAGGCGCAACGGTAGTTGGGGCTGACGCGACATCAGTTAGCTTGTCGACGTCCTTGGCCAGTTCCTGAATATCGGCCAGGTGGCCTTTGGCAGTCCACAGTTTACGCTCGATGTCGCGCATGGTCTTGGGCGCTTCTGTGACCCATCGATCGGCCGGCTTGGCTAGTACAGACAACGCGAACCCGAGAACACCGACGATCGCGGCCACCAACAACGCGGATGACAGACCGCTTGGTATTCCAGCCCTGCGCAAATAGGCCACGATGGGTGACAGCAGAAACTTGAGCAAAATGGCGAATACGATCGGAATGAACAGCGGCGCGGCAAAGTACAGGGTGTAACCCAAGGCGATCAGAAACAGGCCGGTGACCGAAATCGAGGGTAGGGCATCGATTCGCAGTCGAGGTAAGGGCTGCTTACTCGACATGGTCTTGGAGCGACCCGGTGAACAGGTCGGACCACTGTGCTGCGCCCAACAATCCGGCGAGGCTACGAACACTGGCAACAGTACCGGCCAGGGAAATGTGCTTGTTGACTTTGGGGGCCGCCCAAGCGACCACGGTACCCGCGATGAAGGATCCCGTCAGCCCTGCTGGCGTGCCGAGGTGGCGCTCTCCGAGCTCGATCAGTCGACTGTTTGCTTGGCGCTGTTTGCCGGCCTCTGCACTCGCCTCCGTTAGTAGCTCTGCGATGTAACGCTTGCGTTTACTAAACATGTGTTGCACCTCCACGATCATTGGTCTTGCCCAATGCGGCTCGGGTCGCCGTAAAGCGGACGTTCCGGCTCAGG
>BQJN01000108.1 GCA_021604725.1 Lysobacteraceae bacterium
GGATCCCAGTTGACCAGGCGCTTGCCGCGGTAGATCAGCCCTTCTTCGTGCAGTTGAACGAAGACGCGAGCCACGGCGTCGGACAGGCCCTGGTCCATGGTGAAGCGTTCATGCTCCCAATCCACTGAGGTGCCCAGCCGACGCATCTGGCCGGTGATGGTGCCGCCAGATTCGGCCTTCCATTTCCACACGTGCTCAAGAAACTTGTCGCGACCGATGTCACGGCGATCAATGCCTTCGGCAGCCAATTGGCGCTCGACCACCATTTGCGTGGCGATGCCGGCATGATCGGTGCCCGGTTGCCACAGCGTGTCGTAACCGGCCATGCGATGGTAGCGGGTCAGCGCATCCATGATGGTGTCCTGGAAGGCGTGGCCCATATGCAGGCGGCCAGTGACGTTGGGCGGTGGCAGCATGATGGTGTACGGCTTGCCCTCGCCACTGGGGCGGAATTGGCCGTTTTCTTCCCAATACTGGTACCAACGCTGCTCAATGGCAGTCGGATCGAAACTCTTGTCCATGGACGAATAATTCTTGAGGCAAGGGGTGTTAGGGGGGATGGTCCGTTTTCAGCGGACCGAAATCAAGCGTTGACTACATTCAGCTCGTGACCCAGTTCCATATAGCGACGGTAACGACCACGGCTGCCACCGCGCTGCTCCGGATCAGCGGGGATGATCTCGACCATGCGCCAGGGCTCATCGGGCAGGCGTGGGAACTGGCCAGTGAGGTTGATCAGTGCCAGTCCCAGCGGATCTTCGCCGATGCGTTCGGTCTGCACGATGTTGGATGCACGATGGTGCGGAACGAACGCTTCCGGGCGCAGCTCCCAAAGCGCGTTGTCGACCTCATCGGCGTGTTTGTCATCGCGACAAAGCACACGCACGCAGTGACCCTTGCGGTAGGCCTTTTCGGCGACCCGCAAGGCCAGAACGAGCTCCTGGCCCGCCTGGCTGCATTGGTAGAAGTCGGCGCGCGCCATTGCTAGCTGCTGGCCGCTTAGCTGGCGACTTGGTCAATCAAGTACTGACTGAGCAGGCTCACCGGTCGGCCAGTGGCGCCCTTGTTCTTGCCACTGTGCCAGGCGGTCCCGGCGATATCGATGTGCGCCCAACGGCAGCCTTCGGTGAAGCGGGCCAGGAAACAACCGGCGGTGATGGTCCCTGCCGGCTTGCCACCAATGTTGGCCATGTCAGCAAACGGTGAATCAATCTGCTTTTGGTAGTCGTCCCACAGCGGCAAGCGCCAGCCGCGGTCACAAATGCTGTTGCCGGCCTGCAGCAGCTCGTCGGCCAGATCATCGTGGTGAGTCATGATGCCACTGGCGTGTGCGCCCAGCGCGATGACGCAGGCACCGGTCAAGGTAGCGACATCAATGATCGATACCGGCTCAAACTTCTGGACGTAGGTCAAGGCATCACACAGGATCAGGCGACCTTCGGCATCGGTGTTCAACACCTCGATGGTTTTGCCCGACATGCTGGTCAGCACATCACCTGGACGGTACGATTTGCCATCCGGCATGTTCTCAACCGCTGGTACCACACATACCAAATTGATCGCCAATTTCATGCGCGCGATCGCTTCAAAGGTGCCCAACACGCCAGCGGCGCCGCACATGTCGAACTTCATTTCGTCCATGGCCGGTCCTGGCTTCAATGAGATGCCGCCGGTATCGAAGGTGATGCCTTTGCCGACCAGCGCATGCGGCCGATCGCCGTCCTTGCCGCCGTTGTAGCTCAATACGATCAGGTAGGGGCGGTTGACGCTGCCCTGGCCCACGCCGAGCAGAGCGCCCATACCGAGCGCTTCCATCTGCTGGTCATCCAGCGTTTCAAGCGAGACCTTGTCGAGCTCAGCCGCCATGTCCTCGGCCTGCGACTTCAAATAAGCCGGCGTGCAGATGTTGGGCGGCAGGTTGCCCAGCTCTTTGGCGCGGTTGATGCCGATGCCGATGGCATGGCCCTGGGTCATGGCCGCTTCCAGGTCGGAGCTGCCATGCAATGTCAGCTCGGCCAACGGGGCCGGCGCACTGCTGTCGATCTTGCGGGTCCGTTCGTAGCGATAGGCTGCCGAGGTCGCGGCGATGGCGGCTTGACGCGTGCGCCACTGGTTGGAGCCGACCTCAACTTCGGTCAGGAAACTGTGTGCCTGTTTGACCGGGCTGGAACCTAATCGGCGAACTGCAGCGCCACATGCGTTGTCAAAGCCTTGTTCGGTGAGTTTGTCGCGCTCGCCCAGGCCGACCACCAACAAACGTGACGAAATGCCGTCGATGCGTGGCAATAGGGTGGTTTGTCCGAGGCCGGTGTTGATGTCACCGCTATCGCGCAGAGCCGTGATTGCGCCATTGCTGGCCCCATCAACGGCAGCAGCGGCACCGCTGAGTGAACCGGACTTGAACAGGCCGACAATCAAACATTCTGTGTTCGCATCCAGCGCGGATGCGGTTGATAGGCTAAACTTCATGTACAGCTCCTGGCAGTGGGTTGACTGCGATGGCAGTCGAGCACGAGAAAAAAATTGGTAGGCGATTCTATCAATACCGGGCCAAGGTCTCCATGCCACTGGCCAACTACGCGACTGAACCAGATAATTAAATCAGAGCATTCCTTAAAGGACATCAGTGTTTAGCATCATTGACAGATACCTGGTTGGCGAAATGCTGCGTGCATTGCTGGCCGTTGCCTCCATCCTGTTTCTCGCCACCGTTGGTGTATACGTGGCCGAGACCATGGGTGACGTGGCGAAGGGGCGCATTCCGACCGAAGTGCTGGGCTCGCAGATCGCGCTGCGGTCCCTGGAGGCGTTATCGATCATTTTGCCGTTATCCCTTTTTCTGGGGATCATGGTGGCCTTGGGTCGTCTTTATCGCGATAACGAAATGAGTGTGTTGCAGGCCTGTGGTGTAGGGACCGGAAGCCTGGTTCGCGCGGTGGCCTACATCGGTGCGCCGGCTTTTGTTGCGCTGATGCTGTTGAGTGTCTGGTTGTCGCCCTGGGCCGTTCGAAAATCTGAAGAGCTGCTGTTCGAAGCGTCGAAGCGGGTCAGCGTGGCTGGATTGACTGAAGGGCGCTTCAACGAATTGGGGCCGCGCCGGGCGGTGCTATATGTTCAGAGTCTGTTGGACAAGGGTCGGCAGTTTGAGAACGTTTTCATGCATTCAGAGCGTGGGCCTCGCAAGGACGTCTTGGTGGCTGAACGCGGCTTTCAGTATCAGGATCCACAGACCGGTGAACGTTTCGTTGCCTTGATCAATGGCCATCGCACCGAGGGCGTGCCGGGCCAGCGTGACTACAGGATGATGCGTTTCCACCGCAATGACATCAAGCTGCCTGATCCAGCCGAATCGGAAGTTCGTGCTGAACTGGAGTCGGCGCCAATCGCTGAGCTATTGGCCAGCGATAGTCCAATCGCCAAAACCGAGATTCACTGGCGTCTAACGCCGCCGTTTGCTGCCCTGGTGTTGATGATTCTGGCGCTGCCGATGTCGCGAACCTCGCCGCGGGAGGGTCGCTACGGCAAGTTGGTGATAGGCATCCTGGCCTATTTTAGCTACGCCAATGTGCTCAGCGTAGGTAAACACATGCTTGAAGATGGCGATTTGCCGTTGGTTTTTGGGCTGTGGTGGGTGCATTTGCTGGTGCTGATTCCCGCACTATGGCTGCTACTGCGCAATCCTTTGCGGCGACGTCGTCGTCGACGCCGCTCGGCTAAGGAAACAGCATGAAGATTGTCGATCGACATATCGGTATGGCCGCCATTTTTGGCATCCTCATTGCGTGGCTGTTGCTGACTGGGCTGGATGCCTTGTATGCCTTCATCTCTGAGCTGGACGATGTCGGTGATGGCGATTATTCGACCGGCGATGCCTTGACGTTCGTTTTGCTGACCTTGCCGAGGCGACTGTATGAGCTGTTTCCAACCTCAGCGCTGCTAGGTGCATTAATGGGGGTCGGCTCGCTGGCCGCGACCAGTGAGTTGGTGGCCTATCGTGCAGCCGGTATCTCGCGAATGAGAATCGCCGGTGCTGCGGTAGGCTTCAGCGCATTGTTGCTGGTGCCAGTGGTCTGGATGGGCGAGTATCTGGCCCCTGCCGGCGAGATCCGAGCGCAGGCGCTGCGGGTGTCTGAGCGGACCGCCGAGCTCGGGGTGGCCAGGCGTTCAGGCTTGTGGGTGCGAGATGGCGACCGGGTGATCAACGCCAGGCGGCCACTGATTACAGCCGTTGAGCAGGAAACGGTCGAGTTGGCTGATGTCAATATTTTCGAGTTCGAAGACGGTGAGCTAAAATTCACCGCACATGCCGAGATGGCGGAGCGGCTGGGCGATGAGTGGGTGCTGCGCAACGTTTGGCGCACCACCATGGATCGCAAGGGTGTCAGTACCGAGTTTCATCCTGAGCTCAGTGTGCCGGCGCTGATTGAGCAGGAAGCACTGCGCGCGGCGGTAACGCGACCACAACAACTTTCTTTACGTGAGCTGATTCCGTACCGGGCCTACCTGTTGGCCAATGGCCTTGATGCCCGACAGTACGATGCCGCGCTGTGGGAGAAAGTGGTCTACCCGCTAACTGCCCTGGTGATGGTGTTTGCGGGTATGCCCTTTGTGTTCGGTCTGATTCGCTCCGGTGGCCTGGGCCAACGGCTGTTTATCGGCATGGCGCTGGGGATTAGCTTCTTTATCATCAACAAGGCATTCGGGCGAGTAGGGCAGGTGTATGACATCCCGCCTGCTTTCGCTGCTTTGTTGCCAACGTTGCTGCTGGCTTTCGGTTCGGTGGCGATGATTCGGCGGTCAGGCTGATGGACGCAACCTTGGCAGCCTCGGTGTGGCGACAATGGGGTGCGTTGTTCTACGACCTGCTGATCTGCATTGCGTTGGCCGGCCTGGTCAGCACAGTGTGGGTGGCGGCAAATAACGGAGAGGCGCTACCTAGTGGTCACTGGGGTCTGCAGGGAAGTCTGATTCTGGTGGTGCTGAGCTACTTTCTGGTGTCTGATCGTTTTCTGCAGCAAACCATTGGCATGCGCGCCTGGAGCTTGTTGGTGGTGCGAGGTTCAGACGGCGGTCGCCCCGGCACTGTTGCGCTTCTGCTGCGATTCTTGCTCGCGCCGGTGGCCACAGCCGCATTGGGCGCCAACTATATCTGTGCGGCGCTGCGACAAGACGGCCGCAGCATCGCGGACCTTGGCTCAGGGACGACGGTGGTGTATCGTCCGGCTTAGGAGCCTGTCGAACTTCCGGGGGTCGATTGATTCTTCTGGGCTATCGGCGGGCAACTATTACAACGTCCTCATTGAATGAATGGGCGAAACGCAAGCTCAAATAGAGCATTAATTGCAAGTCCCATTCGTTGCAATCTCGATAGTGTTCGATCATAGTGTCGGCATTCATCGCTGAACAATCGGACAACCGAGTTGCGATGAGGTTAGCAATCGAGGTGGTGGAGCAGGGCTGAATTATCGGATCTAGATTGATTCGTTTGCAGCGCCGTAATGCCCCTCGATTTTGTTTTCTGCGGTCAACATCAAAAAGTGGAACAGGCTATGCCAGTGAAAATCTTGCCCAGTCGAGTCGCCCTGGTCCCAGCAGCTATGCTGGCAACCATGGTCGCGCTGCCGCTACAGGCGCAAATTCTGGACACCACCGTTCAGGCGGAAGTTCAGATCAACGAGGACGCTGCTCGTTCTCAAACCAACGTAGATACACTCTCGGATCAGACAGAGGAACTCCTGTCCGAATACCGAGCTGTGCTGCGTGAAACCGAGAGTTTGCAGGTGTACAACACCCAGCTCGAAAGAGTCGTTGCCAACCAGCGGTTGGAAATGGACTCGATTGAGACTCAGCTCGGTGAGTTGGAAGACACCAACCGAGGCGTGGTGCCGCTGTTGATCGAAATGATCGACATGCTCGGCCAAATCGTCGAAAACGACCTTCCCTTCCAGTTGGAAGAGCGACTCGAGCGAGTTGCCACGCTGGAAGACCTGATCGACCGCGCCGACATCACGACGTCTGAGAAGTACCGTCGTGTGATGGAGGCCTATCAGGTTGAGATGGAATATGGTCGTAACCCGTACGCTTATCAGGATCAACTGCCGGGCACCACCCGCCAGGTGAACTTTCTGCGCGTCGGTCGCACGTTGCTGCTGTATCAAACCCTCGATGGCGAGACGACCGGTTGGTATAACCCGATGTCGCGAACCTTTGAGCAACTGGGTGATGAATACGGAAGCTCAGTCACACAAGCGTTGCGCATTGCGCGTAACCAGGCCGCACCAGATCTGGTGAGACTCCCCGTAGTTGCAGCGGAGCCAGCACAATGAAAAAGTCATTAATAGCAATCGCAGTCATTGGACTGAGCGCAATTTCTGGACTGGCCATTGGTCAGGCTGGTGGTCTCGATCAGTTGCTGGAGCAAGTGCGTCGCGCTGCCCAGACTGAAGGTCAAGTCAATCAACAGCGTGAGCAAGAGTTCCGTAACCAGCGTGACCGTCAGCGTCAACTGCTGGCACAGGCTCGTGCCCAGCTGGCGGCCGAAGAGCGTCGCAGTGACGAGCTGAAGAACGAGTTCGACAATAACGAACGCGCTCTGGCCGATCTTGAGACGGTCCTGCAGGAACGTATGGGTAACCTCGGTGAGATGTTCGGCGTTGTTCGACAGGTCGCCGGTGATGCTCGCGGTCAGTTCGAGAACTCAATCATCTCGGCGCAAATTCCTGGTCGTTCGCCGTTCTTGCGCGAGCTTCAAGAGCGCAAGGCGTTGCCGAATATCAGCGAACTGCGTCGCTTGTGGTTTGAGATCCAGCGCGAAATCACCGAACAAGGCAAAGTGGTTGAGTTTACCGCTGACATCCTGGATTCAAATGGTGAGCTGCAACGCGGACGAACCATTGAACGAATCGGCGTGTTCAACGCTGTTTCGGGTGGCAAGTTTCTGCAGTGGCAGGAGCCGGAAGGCACGCAAACGGATGGCCGTTTGTATGAGCAAAAGCGCCAGCCAGCAGCTCGTTTCCTAAGCCAGGTTGAGAACTTCGAAAACGCCGGCGCGGGTAGCGTAGTACCGATGGCTGTTGACTTCTCTCGTGGTGCCATCCTGCGTCTGGTCGTTGAGACCAAGACCTGGGGCGAGCGCGTTGAAGAAGACGGCGGTCCGGTTGGATTCGTTATCGTAGGCCTTGGTATTGTCGGCCTGTTGCTCGCGTTCTTCCGCGCCATCGTTCTGGCCATCAAGGGCATGAAGATGAAGAGCCAGCTGAAGAGCGATACGCCTGATCCAGGCAACCCGCTGGGTCGCGTTATGCAGGTTTACACCGACAACCCCGACGCAGATGTGGAAACACTGGAACTGAAGCTCGATGAGGCCATCCTGCGTGAGACCGGGCCGATGGAAGCGGGTCTGAGCCTGCTGAAGGTCATGTACGTGGTCGCCCCACTGCTGGGTCTGTTGGGTACGGTTGTAGGTATGATCGGCACCTTCCAGGCGATTACGTTGTTTGGTACAGGTGATCCGAAGATGATGGCTGGCGGTATCTCGCAGGCTCTTGTCACCACCGTACTGGGTCTGGTTGTCGCAATTCCATTGACTTTGATCCATAGCATTCTGGCGGCTCGCGCCCGACGCATGATCCACATTCTGGAGGAGCAAGCGGCCGGCATCGTTGCGATGATGGCGGAGCGCTAAAATGGTAATCATCTATGACGCCTTAGATTCCATTCTCGAGTTCATGGAACTCGGCGGTGGCGTCTTGTGGTGGATCATGTTGGTGCTGTTCATGATGTGGTCGTTCATTATTGAACGCTACTGGTACTTCCAGGTTCTGCACCCCCGCCGCATGCGCTCAGTCGTTGCGGCGTGGGATGCACGAGCAGATACCACATCCTGGTACGCAAAGCGGATACGCGATGCGATGATCTCGGAAGTTGCCGAGTCGTTGAATCGCGGGCTGCCGGTCATCAAGACCCTGGTCGCCATTTGTCCGCTGCTGGGCCTGCTTGGAACGGTCACCGGAATGATTCAGGTATTTGACGTAATGGGCTTGACCGGCACCGGTAACGCTCGAGCTATGGCCGGTGGTGTCTCCAAGGCAACCGTCCCGACCATGGCGGGAATGGTCGCTGCTCTGTCGGGTGTGTACTTCGCATCGCGGCTGGAACAGACCTCCCGAGTCGAGACGGAAAAGCTGGAAGATCTGTTGCAGCACCATTGATTTTGGAACCCGATGGCTTCCATCGGGTCCAATGTTTAAGCCTGCTCGCGATTTCGGTCGCAAGGGCATGAGGTAAAAATATGAGACGCCGACATTCATCAGAAGACGATTCGGAAATTAACATCACACCGATGCTCGACATCGTGTTTATCATGTTGATCTTCTTCATCGTAACCACGTCATTCGTCAAAGAGGCCGGTATCGACGTTAGTCGACCAACCGCTTCGACTGCAGAACAAAAAACCAAGGGCAACGTCATGATTGCCATCAACGCCAATGGTGACATCTGGATGCAGAAGCGCCGCATCGATCTACGCGCCGTAAGAGCCAACGTAGAACGAGCGCACGCCGAGAATCCAGAAGGGAGCGTCGTCATCATTGCCGACAAGCGATCTGAAACCGGAGTCCTCGTTGAGGTGATGGATCAGGTCAAGCTTGCCGGGATTGAGGCCATCTCTGTAGCCGCCCAGAATCCGGGCGAGGGGTAAGCTTATGAACGGGATTGTGCGAGGCGGAATCTCGATGATCTTGGCGGTGGTAGTTACGCTGTCGCTGTTTTATTTAATGCACTATCTGATTGCCGGTGGTACTGGCTTCGGCAAGGAAAGCGACAATCTAGGTGGTATTCGGTTCGGACCAGTCAAGGTTGATGAGACCTTGCGAGTGCGTGAGCGGCGAATCCCGAAGAAGCCGCCACCACCCAAAGATCCGCCACCGCCACCGAAAATGAACGTGCAGAACGTCAACAAGCCGGTCAGCCCGCTGCCCGATTTGAACATGCCGAACCTGGACGTTCCGATGTCCGGAAGTGGTCCGTTCCTCGGTGGTTTTGCTCAGGTTGATCAAAATGCTGAAGGGGATGTCATTCCTCTGGTACGGATTCAGCCCCAATACCCGCGTCGTGCGGCAATCGCCAAAATCGAAGGTTGGGTGGAGCTTGAGTTCACAATTACCGAGACCGGTTCAGTGACAGCACCATCAGTGCTTCGCGCCAAGCCGCCTCGTGTATTCGACCGAGAGGCAATGCGGGCGATCCTGAAGTGGAAGTTCAAGCCACGCGTCGTCGATGGTACGCCGGTTGCGAGACAAGCAACGCAGGTGATCGAATTTAAACTGGCTGAGCGGTGAGGTGAGAATGATGCGATTTACCATTTCATCGGCAGCGGTATTGGCCATGTCACTGTCCGGCAGCGTCGTGGCTCAGGACCAGGCGCCATCGGCACCTAGATCCTGTTCGTCGATTACCGTACCCAATCCCAATGCACCGGAGCGCAAGCCGGCGCCGGGACTGATGACCGAACGGTCACACAACACACTGACCAAACTCTATGAACTGGTCGCTGAAGAGAAGTACGTAGAAGCCGTAGACGGCTTTAATACGCTGCTCGAACGTACCAAGAGTGATGCCTATACGCAGGCGGTAGTGTTGCAGGCCATTGGCCATGTTCGCGCTTCTCAGGAGCGTTATGACGAGGCGGTCAACTACTTCAAGCAGTCTGTTAACCTCGATATCCTGCCAAACCGCACCCAGTACCAGGTGATGTTTCAGATCGCCCAATTGGAGGTGATTCAGGATCAGTTCCGCGCTGGATTGCAATCACTGGACCGCTGGTTCCAGGCGACCGATGAAATCTCGGTTTCAGCCTACGAACTGCAGGCCAATGCCTACGCAAACCTGGAAGAGTATCGACCGGCCATTACCTCGATCAAGAAAGCTATCGCCATGTGCGATACGCCAAAGGAGTCCTGGTATAACCTGCTGCTGGCCATGCACTTTGAGTTGAAGGAATACCCGGAGGCCGCAGAGGTTTTGGAGATCCTGGTCGCCATGGTACCGGAGAAGCGCATTTACTGGACCCAGCTGTCGTCCATGTACATGCAGCTGAAACTGGACAAGAAAGCCCTGGCAACATTGGCTTTGGCCCACCGTCGCGGTTTGCTTGATCAGGAAAGTGACTACGTCCAGCTATACCAGCTTTATGGATTCATGGAGATTCCATACAAGGCGGCGGAGATTTTGCAGGAAGGCTTGGACAAAGGAATTATCGAACCCACCAAGCAACGCTGGGAAGACCTGGCAAATGCGTATTACGCTGCGCGCGAACTTGACAATGCGCTGGTTGCTTTCGAAAAGGCGGCCGACCTTTCGCTAGACGGCAAGCTGGATATGCAACGGGCTTACCTGTTGGTCGAGCTTGAACGTTGGGGTCAGGCGCGTGAAGCGTTGGCAGCAGCGATCGAAAAGGGCGGCTTGTCAGATCGCGAGACCGGCAACGCGCTGGTCATGCATGGCATGGCGCTGTACGAGTTGTGTGATGGGGATGCTGCGGAGACTCAATTCCGTCAGGCGCTTCGTCATGAAAGCTCAAGGTCGTCTGCTCAGCAATGGATTAACCATCTGGGCGAGGGTCGATCTGCGCGATCTTGCGCATAGGCTTCCCTTGATCCCTGTTATGGGATCTTAAAAAACAAAGGGCCGACTCGAGCATGAGTCGGCCTTTTTTGCATCCGAACCCTCATTTTGCCGAATGCAGACCGAAGCCGACGACAATGATAGAGATGCGATCGAGGCATTCCTGGATCGATCGTGGGGGGAGCTTGGCCTGGCTGACAACACGCTGGCAGCCTATCGGGCGGATTTGCTCGACGCTGCCGCCTTCCTGCGTTCCAACAGCAGCGCTTTGCCAATGGCAAGACGGCAGGATCTACTGGCCTGGCTGGCCGAGTTGGCTAAACGCAAACAAAGCGCACGAACGGTTGCGCGCAAACTGTCATGCCTCAGACACTACTATCAGCACATGATTCGTCGCGGCGAGCGCAGCACCGATCCGACCGCCGAAATAGCACCCCCTCGTTTGCCTCCCAGACTGCCCGGTGCCTTAAGCGAAATGGAAGTGGAAGCGTTGCTTGATGCCCCAGATGTCGACACTGCAATGGGCTTGCGTGACCGCGCCATGTTTGAGTTGATGTACGCGGCCGGTCTGCGCGTTAGCGAATTGGTTACGCTGCCACTGACCCACTTGGACATGGAAAGGGGCGTGTTGCGCGTTACAGGAAAGGGCAGCAAGGACCGCTTGGTTCCGATCGGCGAAACGGCTATGGACTGGCTCAGCGAGTACCTAAGGTCGGCACGACCGGAACTGATGGCCGGGCAGCATAGCGATGCCGTGTTTGTCAGCAACCGCAAAAGTGCGATGACACGGCAGACGTTCTGGCACGCAGTGAAGAAATATGCGCAACTGGCAGGAATACACAAGAACGTCTCACCGCACACCTTGCGTCATTCGTTCGCCACCCACTTGCTCAACAACGGTGCAGACCTTCGGGTTCTACAACTGCTTCTTGGTCACTCTGACCTCAGTACCACCCAGATCTATACCCATATTGCAGACGAGAATCTGAAGAAACTGCATAAAGAACATCACCCAAGAGCGTAGGGCTAGCTGCCGGTACTCAAGCGCGCACAAGTGATCAATGCAGCGCGCGGATAGGTCCACTCAAAGGTAGAAGGGTGAAGGTCCGGCCGTAGCAAATCGACTATCCAGCTTTGCCGGCGATGACTCGGCAGCGTAGACTAGCCAGACCATGAAGACGATGTTGCCAGTGTTGATGTTGTTGGCTCCCTGGTGTTCGATGGCGTCGCCTGACCTATCCGCTGCGAGCGATTGGCCGGCTCATCTGGATCACAATCAGATGAAGCCGATGGGTGAGCTCACAATAGCCCGACGAGGTGGCCCTCACCCAACGTTTGCATTTCCATTGCACAGTCGCTCTGCTGCTGTGGACTTTCTCGCGCCGGCGGGCTATGTCGATCAGGATCCCGCGTTTCCCGATCAGCTACTCGACTTCGCCTGTGGCGAGCGCACATACGATCTGGCCAATGGCTACAACCACCGGGGCAATGATTTCGCCTTGTGGCCATACTGGTGGCACCAAATGGACAGTGAGGATGTTGAGGTGCGCGCCATGGCGGCCGGGCAAGTCATAGATAAACGCGACGGTGAATTCGATCGTCAATGCACGTTTAACGATGATCCGACCAATTTTGTCGCTATCCAACACGCCGATGGCAGTGTGACCTTGTATTTTCACTTAAAGAACGGCAGCGTCACTGAATTCGCGGTCGGGCGGGCGGTCGTGACTGGCGAGTATCTAGGTCTGGTCGGCAGCTCTGGAAGCTCGGTCATTCCTCATCTGCATATCGAGACCTACTATCCCGGTGCCCCTGAGCAATTGATCGAACCGTTTGCCGGTACCTGCAACGCGCTGAACGGGTTTGATGGCTGGTGGGACCAACAACCGCCCTACATGGACAAACGCATCAATCAACTGTCTACACATGATGTCGCTCCCAGTGCCGAGGTGGTTTATGCCACCTGTCAGACCGAACAAGATCCACACTATGCGAACAGTTTCGACCCAGGTCAGCCAGTATGGATGGCCTTGTACTTCCGCGATTTGGAGGCTGGAGACAGCACAAGTATTGAACTTCGCGACCCCGATGCGGCACTCATCTGGAGCGATACGTTTGTGGCTGATGAGACTCGAGAAACATCATGGGCAGCATGGGAGTGGTCGGGATCGCTATTGTCCCTTGAAGGTGACTATCAGGTGACAGCGCAGTTGCTTGGGCAGGTCCTGAGCCACAACTTCGAGGTGGGCCCGCTGTTTCGAGATGGCTTCAATCCCTAGCAGGCTTCAGTTTGATCTGTGAACACCAAGACATTGTTGTCGCTCTCAAAGCTGATGCCAACGAAGTCTATAGCCTGTTGCACCGCTTGGATCATCGACAGCTCATGGGCAAGGCCGCAGCAAATGGCGCTGGCCAGCACACAGCCCGTACCCCTGGCCTGCCTGGAACTGCGTGGGTGAGAAAAGGTGTGTTGCGTTTGTTCGAACAACAAGACGTCATTAACTGCGCTTGAGCAACTGCCGTGTCCGTCCTTAATCAGAATCGCAGAGGTTTTCCCCGAGATCAGCTTTCGTGCTGCCTCAACTTCGGTATCGTCCGCGCCATCGCTGGACGCGATCAATACCGACAACTCTTCGAGGTTCGGCGTGAGCAACGTGGCCAAAGGCAACAAATAGCGGTGTACGTCATGCATAGGCGGTGCCAGCCGACCACCACTGGAAGCACCGAGGACCGGGTCCACAACCACAACGCGACCCTTTAGCCTCAAGGCCAATTGTTGGCCCAAATAGGCAAAGTCTCTCGAACCGAGCGCACCTATCTTCACCGGAGCATATGGATCAAGGCTTAACGCCGCGTCCAGTTGAGCCAAAACGATATCATCGGACACAGGCCAGTCACCAACAAAGCGACCATGGGTCTGTGCCGTGATCGTTGTCACAACCGGTCGGCACAAAGTATGCAAGGCTGCACAGGTACGGTTATCCGCGGCCAGACCGGCACCACCGCTGGGATCGGTTCCGCCAAGGCAAATGATCGATTTGTTGTTGTTTTGCAACATCAGGATTTAATTAACTCCAAAAATGAAGGAAATGCCCCAACAAGCGGTTTTTAAGGGGTTTTTTCACCAATTTGTGCAAAAAACACATGCAGCTACCACCTTTGTTGAAGACAACCGTTGACAAGGTGTTGCGTTATTGCCATAGTCAACGTCCTTCGAACAACCGCCCATTGAAGAGCGTCGACTGACATTATGCGACATTGGCCAACAGGATTGGCGTTGAGCGTGGCTTTATGCTGCGGGTCTCCGCTGGTCGTCGCAACGCCGAACATCAGTTCGATGAGCGCGGTTAACGCGACCACCTTGCCAGATCTGGCTGAGGTCGGTTTCCTGCAAATGCTGCTCAATGGTGCCGGTGTCGACGGCTGGCAAAATTACGCTCGTGCCCAGCTAACGCCGGAATTCTTCCTTAACCCTGATCGCGCAGTTCTAGAGCCATCTATTGTGCGCAGTATCGCGGTTCAGGATGCGCTTCTGATGCCTTCGTTCGTCGATACCTGGCGGTTGGATGACGTTCACAGTGTGTCGTTTTCTTTCGATCACGAGTTCCGGGCGCCATCGCCACTGTTCGATGACTCGTTGCAGTTAATTGACAGCAACGCATTTGGTGCTTCGGGCCTGCAACAAACCATATTCTCGCCTGGCTACCAGGCCGCAGTTTCTGATCGTGCCTCTATTGGCGTCGCTGCTGTAATTGCCTACCAGCAATTCGCCTCATGGGGTATGGGTTCGTTTACCAGTCACCAACTCCGTGGCGACAGCTTTGCCAGCGGTCCACTGGCGACAGAGCAATCATACGGCGCAGGGCTGAGCCTGGGTTTATCCAGTGAATTGAGTCCGGGGCTGCGCTTCGGTGCCAGCTACCGCACTGAAATCGATATGGATTCCTTCAACAGTTATCGTGGTGTGTTCTCCGAGCCAGGTGACTTTGATATTCCAGCTGCGGCCATGGTTGGCTTCCAGGTTGACGCGACGCCGACCACGCATTTCAATTTCGACATCGAACATGTGATGTACAGCGATGTGGATACCTTCACCACTTCGTTGTTGCCAGACCGTTTTCTATCCGCCCTCGGTGACAGCACCTCCCCGAGTTTCGACTGGGACGATTTGACCATCTACCGCGTTGGTTGGGCATGGGATGCGGCACAGGACCTGACCTGGCGTATGAACTATTCCACCAGGCGGCAACCCGCACCAACCTCCAACCTGCTGAGGTTGGCGCTATCGCCCGAGTTTGCGGACGACAACTACACGGTGGGCTTTACCAAGTACACGGAAAGACTGGGGC
>BQJN01000109.1 GCA_021604725.1 Lysobacteraceae bacterium
CGCTGGCACTCCCGCTTAAGGTGACCATCGCACTGTCGTCCTCATCAAGGTTGACGGTCTGACTGTCGGCGATCGGCACAGGCGCACCGGAGACGATCAAGGTAATCGTTGCCGGGCCGGAATTGTCGACACCGTCACTGACGCCAAACACAAAGCTATCTTGCCCAGTGAAGCCCGGATCTGGGGTATAGGTGATATTCGGTGGGGTACCGGCCAGTGAGCCGCTACTCGGTGGGCTCAGCAGCGCAAACGTCAGCGGATCACCGTCAGGGTCAGACGCCAGCAAATTGATCATGCGCGGGGTGTCTGGCGTGACGGTCAAGGTCTGACTTTCAGCCACCGGCGGCTGATTCGGGTCACCAGTCGGCCGCACTACGTTGATGGTCGCTAACAGCGCACTGGACTGATGGCTCTCGGAAACAGAAAAGCCCAACGACAGTTGGTGATCGCCTTGCGAGCGAAAAGTGATCTCGCAATCGAAGCTGCGCGCGTTCGGTTGCCCCGATACCGTCATACGATCGGTTTCAAGGCACACTTCTCCGGTGTCGGCATCGATAGACGCAACACCATCCAGCGGCGGCGTTGCATCGCCGGTCACCAAAATGGGAATCGTGACCGGCACACCGACTTCGGCATTTAAGGTTGAAAGATCGATGGTGCTGATTGTGGTTGCTTCAGCAAAGCCGGACAACTCGACAAGAAAGGCCTCGTAGTCGTTGATGTCATCGGTTTGCGCGTAGCGGCCAGCGTCAAGCTGCAGATCATTGAAATCACTATTGACCAGGACAAATCGACCGTCGCTGCTCAAGGTTCCGATTGTACTGCCAACGGTTCTTTCTGATCCGTTTGTGATCGCCCGCATTCCAAGCTGACCAAGGCGGTCCGTACTGATACGTTGCGTCAAGTCGGCGTCACGATCATGCAGGTACAAATCGCGAACGCCGTTGCTATCGGTCAAATTGCCCGTCGCGGTGAGGTTGGTCGATTCGGTCGACCAAACGACAAACTGGCCGTTGTCATTGGTTACTGGCAAGTAAGAATGACCGCTGTCCCCCGCGTCGCCGTTGTTATTGACACTGACCCTTTCGGTTACGCCCGTCGTAATCTCGTGGGCATACTGCTGCTGAGACGATGTTGCAGGGTCGGGCGTCAGGTTGTCAGCATCGGATGTAAACACCACCACGCGCCCATCATCGCTGAGCCACGGGCTATGGCTGCCGCCATCAGCTTGCTCATCGGCTGTGCTTACGCTGACGCGTCGCGTGACGCCAAGGGTGCGATCTCGGACGAAGACGTCGACCTCGTTGTTGGTATCGTCAGCGACCAGGTTGTCCGCCGATGACTCGAACGCAACATAGCGTCCATCGGCGGACACGCTCGGTGCACTCAAAGGGGTTCCGTTGGCCGGGATTCCGTCGCTATCAACGCTGAGCAGTTCCGTCTCACCGGTATCGAGGTCATGCAGGTAATCGTTACGATCCTGCAGGCCGGTTTGCGACACCAAATTGGTCGCGAAGGATCGAAAAACCACGTGACGACCCCCAGCGGCAATGCTGGGGGTGAAGCTGCCATCATCGGCTTCGGCACCGAAGGTATTGATGCTGACGCGCTGCATGGTGTCCGTCATCACATCGAAGACAAATATATCCGACTCATCGTTGGTGTCGTTGGCGACCAGGTCGGTGGCATATGACGAGAATGCAATGTAGCGACCATCACCTGAGATCGAAGGGCTGCTGCCGATGGCCACAAGCTCGATTTGGCGAGTGAGCCTATCCAGCAGGAAGACCTGCTGATCAGCGGGGTAGTCAAAGGGTGCCGCCTGCAGATTGGTCGCTTCGCTTTCGAAAACAACATAGCGCCCATCGGCGCTGATTCTTCGACCGGGTCCGCCACCTGCCGAAGGCGCATTGGCCCCCGACGCCGCGACCAGACTGCGGTTTGGTCGTGAGATGAGCGTTCCGCTGCCGCTGTCGATATCAACCTGAATAATGTCTACTGCGCCATTGCTGTCGCCTGCCAGCCAATCGGTCTGCTCGGTGGCCACCCACGCAATGCTGCCATCGAAATTTAGCATTGCTGTGCGTTTGTACTGCCCGGCAGATGCAGTGTTCGCTACGGGACCCAGCGGAACGGTCTCACCATTGCTGCGATCGTGAATAAACACGGTATAGTCGATCGGGCCGGTCACCCCGGCCAGGTCTGCGCTTTCGCTGATGAAGGTCGCAAAGTTGCCGTCGCCCGACAGGTGAACGTTGCCAAAATCTCGCACACCGTCGCTGGCTTCAGTGCCGTTGCTGGCCACGCTCACACGCTCAATGGACTCAAAGCCGACCCGGTAAACGAAGGCGTCATATTCAGCATTTAGATCGCTCGTTACCAGATTTCCGGCTCTGGAGGTAAAGGCAAGGTACTCGCCATTGTTTGATATGGTCGGATACCAGCTGAAGTTGTCACCCGGCGTGCCATCGAGTGCTTTGCTCGCCAGCGTGGTGGTACCCAGAACAGTGTCACGTAAATAAACGTGATAGTTGAAACCATCAATGTCGGCGGTTAAGTTGCCGGCCAGGCTCTGGAATGCAATAAACCGCCCGTCGTCAGAGATGCTCGGATGTTCGCTGCCGCTGTCCCCCGTTTCATCATCAGAGCTGACACTAACCACCTCCACCTGCCCGGTCATCCGTTCGTAACGCACAATTTGGACGGTCAGCAATGGATCGGCAAACAAATCGAGGGAGTCGGTCTCGAATACGATCCACAGACCATCCCCGGAAATCACTGCATTGCGGTTGTCACCGATACATTCGCTACAGGACGTCCCCGGCCTGGAAACCAAACGCTGACTGTTTTCAACTCGGTCGTAGAGGTATATATCGCTTTCGGTATGATCAGTTACGCCGGTCACATTGGCCATGCTCTGGTAGCTGACGTAGCGGCCGTCGGCTGAAATGCAGGGGTGCTGACTGTCAGCGCCCAGTTGTGTGCCGTCGCTGGCCAGACTGATGCGACGGGTCTGACCGGTGTGTGTATCGCGAAGAAAGATATCCGTCTGATTGTTGGTGTCGCCTCGAACAAGGTTGCTGGCATCCGATTCGAACACCGCGAATCGACCATCATCGGAGACAACACGCGTGCAGCCACTGGGGATCGGGGAAATCTGTGAGTTCGCATTGGCCTGATTGCCCATGCCGAAAATATCGGCAGGATGGGCCAGGCTCTCACGCCAGACCACATCGGCATGCGATGGCAGTGTCATCAAAGCCATGAGAGTGGAAAAGGCAATCGTACGCCCTGGGCTGGCTGGTTTCAGAACGCGTCGGCAAAGCCGTCGGATTCGCTGCTGTTTGTTCATGCGATCACGGTCAATTCGTTGTGGTTTCATTGGTGCAAACGGAATTGACCGGCCAATCCGGACAGTCGCGGCTGAAAAGAAGCTGACGTGCTTGCCGGAAAAGCCACCCACATGGGGAGCAGGGCTGGATATAATGGTCCTTCCGGCAACCGTTGTGATGGCCTCAATTTGGACGCACCGAAAGACCTGACGAACCTGATTAACGCGGCACTTGCCGGGGATTCAGAGTCGGCTTCGGCGGCCTACGCGCATACCTATCCCGAGCTGTGTCGCCTGGCGCGAGCACGCCTGAATCGTAACGCGCGCGGCAACACACTGGACACCAGCGCAGTTGTCCATGAAGCCTTCCTACGTTTCTCAAGCCTCGGCGATCTAGCGGTCGATGATCGAGCCCATTTTTTTCGTTACGCCAGTCGGGTGATGCGGTCGATCATCGTAGACCTGGCACGTCAGCGGGCTGCAGTGCGCCATGGTGGTGACTGCCAGCGTGTTGAGTTTGACGATCAGAAGCATGGCAACCTGCCGATCGATATAGTCGAACTCCACCAGGCCCTGGAACAGCTGGCGTTGCACGATGAGAAGATGGCCAATGTCGTTGAGATGAAGTATTTTGCCGGCATGAGCGAAGCCGATATTGCCCAGGCCCTGGGCGTGACTGATCGAACTGTACGTCGAATCTGGACCCGTGCCAGAATCTGGCTGCGAGCGCAGATGGGCGGTCTGGAAATCTGATGGATTCATCCCGCTGGCGCCGACTGGATCAACTGCTCGAGCAGGCACTTCAATTGCCACCCGAACAACGCGCTGCCTGGATCCAGCAACAAGCTCAAGACTTGCAAGACGATCTGCGTTCGCTGGTCGCCGAAGCGGACAACCTGACCCCTAGCGATTGGTTCGAATCCGGACCGTCATTGGATGACTCGCCCGAACCGATGGAACCGACCGCGGCACAGACCATTATCGGCCCGTACCGACTGATTCGAGAAATCGGTCGCGGTGGCATCGGTACGGTTTGGTTGGCCAACCGAGAAGATCGCCAACCTGATCGGGAAGTGGCCCTGAAGCTGCCCCGATTCTGGTCGACCGATGCACAACAAATCGCCCTGTTGAAACGCGAGAGCGATATTCTGGCCACGCTGAACCATCCAGGCATTGCCCGGCTGTACGAAGCGGGTGTCACGCCACAAGGCCGACCCTGGTTTGCAATGGAATATGTCGAAGGCACGCCCTTGGACCAGTACGCCCAGAGCCTGGACATTAGAGCGCGACTGAATTTGTTCTTGCAGATCGCCAAAGCGGTGGCCTTCGCTCATGCACGCCTGGTGTTACATCGCGACCTGAAGCCCTCGAATGTCCTGGTGGACAACCGAGGCAAAGCCCATTTATTGGACTTTGGCGCGGGCAAGATGTTCGATAGCGAGGCCGATTCGGATTCGACAGTGACCCGACTTTGGGGCACGCGTGCGATGACGCCCGATTACGCGTCGCCGGAACAGTTACTGGCCGAACCGTTAAGTGTCGCCACAGATATCTACTCGCTGGGCGTCGTGTTGTACGAGCTGTTAGGTGGCTCCCGGCCCTACCGCATGGGTAGAACGCCGCCGTCCAGCCTTGAGTCGGTGATCAACAACCGGACCATCCAAGCGCCGAGCACCACCGCTGACAATGCCGCAATCTCCAGTCAACTTCAGGGTGATCTAGACACGATTGTCCTCAAGGCGATGCGACGTGACCCAGGACAACGGTACCCGGCTGTACAAGCGCTGATAGACGATATCGACCGCTATCTCAATGGCTACCCGGTCACAGCGCGACCGCTCAGCCGGGTTTATGTTGCTCGCAAGTTTTTGGCGAGAAACCGCCTGGCAACAATCGGTGTCCTATTACTAATCACCAGCATTGGTGTTGGTGCGGCATTGACCACGCAGCAAGCACGACTGGTAGAGCAACAGCGCCAACAAACTGAAGCCGTACAGGGGTACCTTGCCGACCTGATTCGCAGCAGCAACCCGGTGGCCAATGGACCGGCCGACCCAACCGTTGCTGAGCTACTGGAACGCTCTTTGTCAGACCTCGATCAACGACCAGGCCTGGATCAAGAGACGCATTACCGGATCAAGGCATTGCTCGTCGACGGGCTGGCCCGAATCCGTGGGGTCGATTCCATCCAAGCCTTGGCAGCAGGTCTAGCTGAACAAGCGGAGCTCGAACTTGGCAAAGACCACCCCACAGCGGTGTCGGCACGCGCCGTGGCGCTGGGTGGGCTGCGCTTGCCGGGCGCCTTGCTTGATAGCCGAGAGGAGCTGATTGCGGTGGTCGAACGTGCTCGTGCCACAGAAGGTCTTGATCAGGAGTATCTGCTGCTTGGCCTGCAAGGCCTGTATCGTATGCATACTCAAGCGTGGGAGTTTTCTGAGGCAGCTCAGGCAGCGCGAGAAGCGACCGAGCTGGCCGAGCAACTACTAGGTCCGTCGCACCCGCGTGCGATCAACATGCGAATTTTGCTGGCCAACGGATTATTGCGCACACGCGAAAATGGGCCCGCACTAGACACGGCGCAAGCGGCCTATCAGCAGGTTCAACAGATCGGTCGCGACACCAAGCTGGACCCCCTGTCGGTCGAGAGCCGTCTCACACTTGGCGATGCCTTGGCAGCCAACGGCGAGCATTTGCGTGCGGTCAACATGTTGGCCGGCGCGGTTGAAGAAAGCCTTCAGCTGTACCCGGACCAAAATAGTCGTGCAATGACCAACCTCGGAACGCTGGCGCGAATACAGGATCGCACCGGTGACCTGGAGTCGGCGATTATCACCTACCGCCGCGTGCTTAGTCGCTTCACCGGAACCGACAAGGCTGCCGAGGCGGCCATTCGATCCAACCTGGTGCGCAGCCTGGTAGCAGCCCGTCACCATGATGAGGCGATCATGGAAGGGGCAGCCTGGCTGACCTTGACTGAGGGTGCGCCCAAAACCGCGTTCCCTTATCACACCACAGCCGATGCGGCTCGAATCGCCATGGCCTTGTCCTATTGCTGGGCTGGTGATGTCTCAGAAGCACGCCGGATGCTCGAAGGTATCAGTGAAGACTACCGAGTGCTGCGCCCCGGAAGCATGCTCGACCCTGGCCACGCTGAGGGAATTTTGGCTGACCTGAGCGGCGACCACGCCCAAGCGATTGCCATTCACCAAGCGGCTCTAGATGCCATCCTGGCCGCGTCGCGCAGCAGTCACAATGAGATGCATGTGCGCACCGCGCTTGGTCTCGCCTTGAAGAACCAAGGCTCATTGCAGCAGGCGGCAGCCCAATTAGACGCCGCACTAGCGCTGTACTCGGACTTCCACCATTGGCCGACACCTCGCTGGGACGACGCCAAGCAGGCACGCGATGAAATCCGACTTCGGCTGGGCAGTCTCTGAGAGTGACCCAGGGTTCCGGTTCATCAATAACTGCCGATTAAGTTTACGTTCAGTTCGCCAAAGTACTCTGCACGAACGCATTCCAAGGAGGAACAGAGCGCGCTGCTGACCCACCCGCCAGCCTCAAATATGCAAAAACGGGCGGCTAACTCACTCTGTCCTACCCAATCAGTACGGCCCGCAATCCTGGTCAGGCGGAACATTTCTTCGACGGTTTCGGTCGGCGTCAAACCATGTGTCGTACGTGAATTGGGCCACACCAGCGAACAACGCGAGGTCATCGCACGGTATGCGGTGTCGGTTCCGTTCAGCTGCCAAATGCTCTAGACCACTGGCCAGATTGGCGATTGATGACAGAGACTCAAGGCGATTGCCGCGAATATCCAACCAAGAGAGGTGTTCGAGGCCGGCAATTGAGTCCAGACTATCAACTCCCACATGGCGGAGTGACAACTGCTCGAGTAATGGCAACTGCTCCAGGGCCTGTATGCTCTCAGGGGACGTGTAACTCAGATCCAGGAAGCGCAGGCCCGCAATTGTCGCCAAATCATCAATGTCTCCAAGCCTGTGGTTGTTGCTAGCCGATAGGTACCAAAGAGAGGTTGATGTCTCGATCCCGTTTAAGGAAACGAGTTGATTTCGGTCGACGCTCAACTCTTCAATGCCCGGGAAACGGTCCAACCCAACCAGATCGGACAGCTGGTTGTTTTTGACGTTGAGCTTTTGCAACGGCGCACTGGGGATGTCATCAAGCCCTGCCAGGCCGATTCCACTGGCAATCAATGTCTCCAGGGCTGGCAGAGAGGTCAGCACCGAGAGATCAGCAATATTGCTGTTTCCGCTGATGTCCAACAACCGAATTTTTCGCATTTGCTGAAGCCCGCTGAGAGACTCAATACCATAGGCAACACAGCGCATTGATGTCACTTCATTGCTTCGCGTCCAACCCCGTTGATCGGCATAGTCCTGCACGCATGCGGCCAACCCGGTATCTGGCAGCACCATGGACGCGATAGACACATCTTTAACGATGCAACTTAAATCATCGTCCAGATTATCGCCGAGGTTCGTGGTTGCGGCTCGATCGCAGTTGGCCGCTACGTTTCGCCTCAGCGTGACACCCTGAAGTCCCACGCGTCCACGAACGATGGCGCCATCATCTGTCTGGTTGTCTTCGACAACGCTATCTGAAATCAACATCACTCCGGCGTTGAACAGTGCACCGCTCTGCGCCAGATTAGCAGCGATCGATGAGGAGGCAAGTGAGGCGTATGCAAAGTTAGCCAAGGCGCCGCCGCGGGTAGCCACGTTGCCAGTAAATGAGCAATCTGAGATCTCAAGTAGGCCACGCGACCAGAGAGCACCACCGACCCGAGCACTTGACTCCAAAAATTGGCAGTGCTCGGCGCGCAATTGACCCAGACTATAAACCGCGCCACCACGCAGCATGTCAGCATCACCGCCGATCAGGCTGATATTTTTCAACGTTAACGAACCCTGGTGCAATACGCGAAAAAAGCGAAACACTGCGGTGCCTCCACGTTCCAGTACACTGCCGCCCTGGCCGTCTATGGTGACGTCACCCTTGATCGCCGGAAACCACGTCTTTTTTGCAACGTTGAGATCACTGGCCGCCAAATGCAATGTCGAGTTCGAGGGCAAGGTAACAACAACCGGATGCCCAATGCGTCGCGCAGCCAACAAGGCCGATGACAACTGACTTGCAGGAGACGGTTCTTGAACGTCGCCAACATGGTGATACCCCAAGTCAAGAAAGTCGTTGTCCAACACTCGTACTGTCGCCGGTGGCCGAAAGCCTGGTCCGGAGTTGACATCCTGTTCAATATCCCACGACAGGTCTCGCCATACCGGTTCTAGATTCAAGTCGTCACGAGCAAAAAAACGTGCCGTTTGTGCCATTTGGCCAGGCTCTAATGCTATTTCAATTTCAGCGGGCAGCAAGCGGTTGCCCTGCGGGCGCACAGTAAATACAACTCGCTCTTCAGGCACTGACCGTGACACTTCGATGTCAACATATGTCCCTTCACTGGTGGCCGCCAAAGTGGTGGCACCAGCAGAATAGTCGGCATCCGGGTCTACGATCGCGAAGTATCCCGAATCGGCCGCTGCAAAAATGATCTCGTTGCGCTCTGGTGAGGATTCGAGCAGCGGCTGCACTGTCCATGGTCCAGAACCAAGCTCAGCGTGATAAACGCGCAATCTGTCTTCATTGAGCCCTTCGATTTCCGTATCGTTATAACGAAACACGACTTCAGCTGTTTGCCAGCCAACATTGGAGAAGATATGCCTGATTCCGGTCGCGCTGTTTGCCGCACTAAGCGATCCCCCGTTCGGAGCCCTATTCGATAGGGATGCAGTCGTGATGATGGGTTGCGTGGCCGTTGGAAATCGAATCCAGGCCCGGCTTGCAGGCTGCAATACCGCACTTCCAATTGCTTGCCACCCATCGCCAGGCGCAATCGTACTAGCCCACGTCGCATCGGCAACGCTAGGCAGGCGACCGTAGAACGCTTGTAGGCACCCATGCTCACAGCCTCCGCCGGGAGTGCCGTTTGATGCTGCCACAAAATCAGAAAAGCCATCGCCGTTCAAGTCCCCGGCCGCCGCCAGATCGAACCCAAGATCAGCGGACACCGAATCAGCTTCCCAGCCCAATACAGTCGCGTCGTTTAGTGTCTGCGAATGCAACACGTCGGACCCTCGGATCAAATACACTGCGCCCGATTGATGACCAGGGGCGCCGATCATAAGGTCGTGAAAACCATCTGCATCCAGATCGCCAGCGGCCGCAACAGTTAGGCCGCCTGCCAAAGGGCCTGAATAGTCATACCAGACATCTACGCTTCTCAGATCAACCCTGGCTGGGTTCGTCGCCGCCCCCCGCAACAGAAAAACCCGGTTCCAATCCGAGACAGTGTTTTCACCGCCGTCGCGCTCGCCGATGGCAAGATCGGAAAAGCCATCTCCATTCACATCGCCAATACCGGCCACCGTGAAGGCGTCGTAATCTTCGCTACCCTCTACCAAAAACCCGTATTCGTTCGGCGATCCCGCAAGGTCAACGTCCTGGCTATCCGAGTAGCCATATACGACATGAACAGCACCCGTGCGTGGAAAATTGCCACCATTGGACCAGCCCAGTGCAGCGACATATATGTCGTCATAGCCATCTCCATTGATGTCGCCAGCGGTGCCAACCATAGCGCCAGCGCGATCATTCACATTTGCGCCTTGAATAGAATACCCGGAACCTGTGGTAACGGCCGTTCGCACGTTCACAGGTGTCGGGTTCGCTTTCCCAAATACCACATGTGCCAAACCTGCATTGCGTTGCCCGACGCGGTCGACGCCAATGACCACATCGCTGAGGCCATCACCGTTAACGTCACCGGCATCCGCGATGCGCGGGACGGCACCTTCTGCCGCCTCTAGACCATCCACCCGAAACCCGCGTCCGGCAGCCTCAATTGCAGCTAAAGACACATCATCTCCAGATTCGGAACCGAATATGACATAGGCTTCCAGCGCCGGATCTTCAACGCCGATCTGCACCGCCAAAAGAGCCAGATCACCTAAACCATCACCGTTGACGTCCGCAGCCGACGCCACCTGAACCTGGTACTCGCCGCCAAGGCCGATACCACTGATTTCGACGCCACCGCTCGCCGCAAGCAGTTCGGAAATGTCCAGTTCACCAAACTCGGGACGTGTCGTTGCAATGTAAGCTCCATCGACATTGTCTGGTGAGACCAGGGCCACGTCAGATCGCCCATCGCCATCAAAATCACCTATGCCTGAGAACAAGCCCGGTCGCTCGACATCCCATCCAATCCCACCGATGCGGACACCACTGGATTCTGGGGAGGCCGCCAGCGTGACGGCCCAGGCGAAAGTGGGTGCCAATGAACTTGCCGAAAACGCACACACCAAAAGCGCCAATGGATTCCCGGTCTTTTTCTTCACTTTCCACTTCCAACAGCTAACTTAATCCATGGATGTGATAATCGCATGAAACCGTGAATGAAAACTGAACGTAGACTTCTGAGCATTTTCGCCCTCACCACGTCCGGCCACGAAAGCTGTTGGGTTCGTCACAGACGGCTCTTTTCACGAATTAGAGGTCGTCCACGATTAGCCATCCATGGCCAACGCGGACACGAACCTTCAGAAGCGCGGTTATGAAAGTTCTTCATTTTCAATGGCTTGAAAACGCCGGTCCATCCGTGGACCGGTCGAGCTGGTCCAGAAACGTTAACTGTGGACGCGCTCTAATTAGCGAGAAAGAGGCGGTTCACCAGCCTGACCACTCAGACCACCGACGTTTCCTTCAGATGTTGCAGGACAGTCGACTGAAGGAATCTGCATACGTTGAGCTACGAAATATATTGTCCTGCAACGTAATCAAAAGCAGCTCAGAGAGCGATCTGCTGTCGCCGCGCCTTAAATCCTCTAGGACGCCTGCAGGCAATCGCGAAGTACTCGAGCCTTGCACACCACCAGGCTGACCGGGTTCAATGCCCATTACAAAGGAGCTGAAGGCGATCCCCCGACCGCGGTTTGGAAGTGCGCTGGAAACACAGCTCGAGACAACGATCGATATTGTCTCCGATTGTTTGGTATTCCCCCGCCCTTCAGTTACTCTGCCACCATTGGTTTTCAAGACGTTGGGGTCTGGATGATGCAATTGTTGGCGCGTAGTGTATTGCTTGCTCCTGTTCTGGTTTTGGTGGGTTGTTCTTCGGCCTATTACGCCACCATGGAGAACTTCGGTTATCAAAAACGCGAGATTTTGGTCGATCGGGTTGAAGATGCACGAGATGCGCAAGAGGCCACTGCCAAGGAGTTTGAGTCGGCATTGGAACAGTTTTCGTCAGTGGTCGATTTTGACGGCGGCGATTTAGAGGATCTGTACGACCGACTGAGCGACGCCTACGAGGATAGTGAAAGCCGCGCCAACGATGTCAGCGATCGAGTCGATGCGGTCGAAAACGTAGCCGAGGCCTTGTTTGAGGAGTGGGAAGACGAAATCGACCAGTACGAGAACGACAGCTTTCGCCGTACCAGCAGTGATCAATTGCGCGAAACCAAACGTCGCTATGGACAGTTGATGAGTGCCATGCGCCGTGCCGAGAGCAAAATGGAACCGGTGTTGTCGGCCTTTCGCGACCAGGTGCTGTTTATCAAACACAATCTCAATGCCCGAGCCATTGCGTCCCTTGAGAACGAACTGGACCGAATCGAAAGTGATGTTGCCGATCTGGTAAGGGACATGAAGCAGTCCATGGCCGAGGCCGACGAATTCATTCGCGAGATGCAATCTGCTTAACAGCTGTATGAAGGTTCTCGCAATACTCGCGGCAGGTCTAACCGCGGCAGCAACGTCCAGCGCACAAGTTCTGGTGATTGATGACTTCGCCGACCCCGACCAGGGTGGCAGCCTGAACCACTGGACTGAGGTCGTATCCGGCACAGCCGTGATCGAACACGATGCCTCTCAGGGTGCGCTCGCGCCCGGTGTCGCCAAACTGTGGACCTGGGCACCGAGCGGGCAAAGCACGGCCTGGCGCTGCACGAATATCGATGACAGCACCGACTATGCTCTGAGCGCCAGTGTGCGCATGGACCTGGAGCTGGTTGCCGCCTGCAGCATTACTGCCCTGTTGGTTGACGGTATGGACTGCCCAAATCAGGCCCCCATTCTTCAGGTCCGGGAGGCTGCTGTACTGCCTCAACTGAGCTGGCATCGACGATCCGTACTGCTAAATGGCATGACCGACCCAACACCTGGCGATGGTCTATCGGTTGCGTTACTGCTCGACCATGATCGAACATCGGGCTCATCACCCGCTGAGTGCCTGTTTGATGACCTGATGTTTGCCTCTGATGCATTTTTCTCAGGTCTTTTCGAGTAGGCAACTCCCACCGGCCGGATTACGGTTGCGCACGCTTCTATACGGCGTCGTGCTGCCTCTTGTGACGGCTTGCAGTGCTCAAGGCCGTAAACCTGCACAGGTCCGTATGGAATGCCTTGAATACATCGACTTCGATGGCTGCGGCCAGCTCTATGCATCAATGAATGCATGCCAGCGGGCGGTTAATGACATGTTGCGTGGCGCTTGGCGTTTTCAGGAGCGCGGCAACTGCATTCGCAATGTTGCCAAATAGCCAGGATAGAGCTTTTTTCTCCTGCCCCCGACCATGCTTGGAATATCGCCCTTCAACTCGGTCGTGCAGCAAACCGGCCTGCTCGACGTTTGCGTCTGATATAGACTGTAGGCTGGCTCTAATAACAGGCGCTACAAATGCCCGAAATTACGCTGCTCGGCTGGATACACACCGCATTCGGTGCAATCGCGATTATTTGCGGTGCTTACGCCCTGATCAAACACAAGGTGTTCGAGCCAAGCGACCGCTCTTCCCAGCTGTACTTGCTAGCGACCTTGATCACGGCGCTAACTGCGCTGGGCATTTATCAACGCGGAGAGTTTGGCCCGGGACATGCCCTGGCCATCATGACGCTGCTGGCCGTGGCCGTTGGATTCATCGCGGCAAAGACAACCCTTTTCGGACGCCTGTCCCGCTATCTGCAGGCCGCCAGCTTTACTGCCACACTGCTGTTTCATTCGATTCCTGCCATCACTGATGGGTTGCTCCGTTTGCCGGTTGGCGATCCAGTGCTCAGCTCCATCGACGACCCCGTCTTGAAGATGGCGTACGGGGTGATGTTGTTGCTATACCTGATAGGACTCGCGCTACAAGTTCGTTGGCTAAGTCGGCGCTAGCGGCAATGGCGCCGACGTCGAAGCCGAAAAATCATGTCCAATTGGCAGTGAATCAATGCAGACCATAGCGACCAATGCGCTGACATTCACATATGGTGGCGCCAAAACACCTGCTCTGCAGGATGTCTCATTTGCCGTCGAGGCCGGTCAGATCTTCGGCTTTTTGGGACCAAGCGGGGCCGGCAAATCGACAACCCAACGAGTACTGACGGGCCTGCTGCGCGGTTTTGAAGGGCGGGTTGAGGTTCTAGGCCGCAGCATTCAGCAACGCGCCCCCGATTTCTACGACCGAATCGGCGTGTCTTTCGAGTTTCCGAATCACTACCTGAAGCTCACCGCGGCCGAAAACCTGCGCTACTTTGCCGGCCTTTACCAATCCACCTGCATAGCCGCCGAACAGATGCTGGAACGTGTTGGCCTGGCCGACAGCGCCGATGTCCCGGTATCGCAGTACTCTAAAGGCATGAAGACCCGCCTCGGCGTTGCTCGCGCATTGCAGCACAGACCGAGTTTGTTGTTTATGGATGAGCCGACCGCGGGCTTGGACCCGTCGACTTCACGCCTGGTTAGAGACCTGATAGTAGCTGCTCGCGATGACGGCGCCACGGTACTTCTGACCACTCACGACATGAACACCGTGGATGCCGTGTGTGATCAGGCCGCGTTTATGGTTGATGGGCAGATCGCGGCAATCGGCTGCCCCAACAACATGAAATTGCAGCATGGCAAGCGACTGTTGCGGGTCGAGGTGGGGCATGATGATGATCTGAGCTGTCATGAGTTTGCCATGGATGGATTGGCCGACAACCCGGCATTCGTCGAGCTTCTGCGTTCAGGCAATGTCAGAACCATGCACACGCAAGAAGCGACCTTGGAAGATGTTTTCGTGGCTGTCACCGGACAACAGCTTGCTTCCTAGGCCTGCATTACTCATGAACGTTCGCTGCTCAGGGCTAATCTGGCTAAGCAGGTTGAGTGATCGGGCGCAGAAGCGTAGCAATAGCTACGGTTCAAGGTCGATCGCCCAAGATGCAACGCCAGATTTGGCCTGACAGTGAAAGTGCCACAGCGGAAATTTTGGTTTGCCCTATATACCACCCCAAAGCCTTTTTTTTTACTGCAGAATATGCTTCACGGGTGGCCGCGTTTATGACTAATGCAGACCTATGCCAATGAGCGCCACCATTCGACAACTTCGAC
>BQJN01000110.1 GCA_021604725.1 Lysobacteraceae bacterium
GTGGTGCTTCATCGAACCGGCTTAGCCGCCATCCCTGGCGAGATCCCGTCACTTCGTAGCACCCCCGGCCTCGACATCCCTGGCGAGGCGTTCGCCGGGATCGAGTGCCTTGGGGCACTCGCTCGTGATCCGGCTTACCCTACGGGGCCTGCAGAGCAGCCCGCACTCTTCGTTATTCCTTCTCACCAGGCAGTGAGCATGCTTTCGAAGGAAGGCCTCGATTGCGAACTGCTCTGTAGGCCAGAGTCATATTCGAAATGATCAGAGCTTCCCCAGAAGCCGCCGCCTACCAACGATCAGGCAATTTCCGGGATGCATGAAAGACACGCAATATTTCTATTCGTTTGGCACGCAGATTGACGCGGTAGGGCACAATGTATCGGGTGTCCGGTACGACCAGCTCTCGTGTGCCGTTGATTCGCCCCGGGTGACCAAGGGCCGGGTTGTCGATGAGTAATTTGGTGGCTTCCACCACACGTTTTACGACACGTCTGGCTGCTTTCGGGTCGTCACGAGCAATGTACTCTGCTTCCGCATCCAGGTTGATCAGAGCCTTCCGTAGCCACAAGATTTCCATCAGTCTAGGTCAGTGCCCCATTTGCTCAATGTCTTGTTGACTGACTCAGCCGACGCAAAGTCTTCTGCCTCTGCCTCAACCACCGCTTGTTCGATCTCTCGGATTTGCCATTCGTTAATTTCCACATAATCCCTGAGCGCGACAGCCGCCAGGTACGACCTGGAACGATCGGTCGATTTGGCAAGTTGATCGAGCCGCTCTTTTAGCTCATGGTCAAGGCGAATGGTCATCGTTGTTGACATGTGAGTATTACGTTGTGGTGGAATGTACGCAATATATTACAGTTGGCGGTGTGCTGTCCAAATGCCCAAGCAGCGACGTTTGATACTTATCAGAACTAGTGAGGCTGCATTGCAGCTGTTCAATTCTCGATGAACAGTTGAAACCGGAGAACCCGCCGGCCTTTCCGCCGGTAGCCTTGGTGAACTCGAACCTCGACAGCTACCAAACCCACTTCAACCGCAACTCAACAAAGCCGTCTTCACGCAATGGTGCCAGTAGTGGCTCGTCGGGGATGTTGTTGCCGAAGGCGGTGCGGCCCTCCAGTAGTAGGTCGTCGCGCAGGCGATGCCGAAATTCCAGGACGCCCAGTCCGGCCAGCTCGGACAACTCCATGTACAGGCCTGCTCGCAGCTCGGTCAGGCTGAAGTTGTTGAATGCGTAGCGCGCACCAACAAACAGGTTGTTGTCGAACAGGGCAGGTGGGGCCGGTGCGTCCAGTGTGCCGTCGAGCCGTCCGTCGTAGATGTATTCAACGTTGAGGGTTAGGTCGGCACCGGCCTCGCTGATGGCCCAGAACGTGTATTCAATGCCGCCAGCGAAGGCACCAAAGGTTGGGCCTTGTCCCTTTCTGACCATGCCTTCGGCCTTGAGCACCCAATCGCCGCTGATCGCGCCTTGCAAATCAAAGCCCAATTGGGTGATTTGCTCATAACGTTGAATTATTTGGGCAACACCCATGATCGGTTCGACACGCAGGGTCGGCTCGCGGCCCGTGCCATGAAACAGCGAGATGCCAATGTCATGACTGCCCTGCGTCCATTGATATCTGGCTGCCAGATCCAGGTGGCTTTGGCCGGCACCAGATTCGTATTCAATTTGATCAGACAGCGGAAATGGTGGGCGCAACCGGGCGTCGTTGGCCGGGTACTCACGCGGGCGAAACCAGGGCAGGGCGTACAGCTCCAAAAATCCAGGACCTAGCGCTCGTTGCCCGCTCAGCATCGGCTGACCGAGGTGCACTTCAAGTCCCGGGTCCTCCACCACATCGACCTGGTTAACGATGTTGACCAGATGCACCGACTCGGCGGCCCCCCAAAACACTTTGCTGACGCCGGCCAGCCAGCGCCACTGATCGGATTTCCAGCGTAGACTGGCTTCGCGCAAATCGGCGTGGGTTCGGTTGCTGTCTGCGCTGTCTATGCGGGCGAATACGATCAGTTCGGTGTCGATGCTGTCATCGGCGATGGCTCCTTGCCATTGCAACTGGCCACCGATCGACCCTGCTGGTCGCGCATCGGATTGCTCGGGTGAGGCTGGCCCGTCGGGAAAATACCGCAATTCCAGATCCAGCCAACTACTGGCGTGCGAAGTCGCTGCGACCAGCAAGCCAGCAAAGGTCAGCGTTCGTTTCAACGCAGTTCGCCTGCCTCAAACAGATCGCTGTCCAGGCCCTGATTGAACTGAAAGTTGCGCCAGGCCAGGTGCGTGGTCCGTTCGTTGGCCAGGTGGCGCATGGTGCTGAGCTTGGGTCGCCAGTACCTTTCGTCGATGAGTTCAAATTCGCTGTTGAGCAGCGTCTTGAAGTGCTTGTCGCGTCGATCATGGTAGTCAACACGCAGCAGTCGGTATTCGGCCTGATCAACCCACAAAATCTGTCGGCTATAGCCGGACTGTTTGTCCAGCGGCCTGCGCTCAACCACAAATACCGCCTGACCGTCGATCTGGTCATCGCGCACGTACTGATGCTCGAACCGTGTCACCTCTTGCGGCGCGAAGTCTTCGTAGGCGAATTCGCTGCCAAGGAATGAACCGGCACGGCCGCCACCAGATAGACGCCTGACCCGTCGCACCGCTGGCAAGTAAAGCCACTGATCTTCTACTCGGTCGGTATGCGAGTGGGTGATCAATACCGTGCCCGCCAAATCGGCTGGTTCGGTCAGGTCGATTCGTGTGCGATCGCCCTGTTCGCCAGCCAACACGCGCATGGTCATCTCGCGCACGCTGCTGCGACCGCCTTTTTGCTGCAGGGTCATGGTGGTCTCGGCGGCAAGGGTTTCTACCTGGGCGTTGGCACGGCGATCAGCCTCTTCGGCGATGGTCTGTCCGCGCTCCTCAGCGATGGCGTATGGGGTGATCAATAGCCCACCGACGACGGGCCATAGCGCGAGTGATTTCATAATGTAGTTTTTCTATCCAGTGACACGACCAGCTTCGGCAAGGCGAGAAAATCCAGCGCCAAGGCGAGGGTGATGGTCATTGCGGTCAACAGTCCGAGAGTGATGTTCAGGCCAAAATCAGAGAATGCCAACAGCGAGAAGCCTAGCGTCAGAATAATGGTGGTTGAGGTGATCGGTCGCGCAACGCGACTGAGCGATTCGACCATGGCATCGTTGGCCGTTCGGCCAGCGTTTCTGGCCCGTCGATAGCGAGTCAAAATATGGATGGTGTCGTCAACGATGATGCCAAACGACAGCGCGGCCACGGAAGATGCAGCGACATTCAAGGTGCCGTCGAACAAGGACCATACGCCTAGCGCCATCAAGGCAGGCAGTGCGTTTGGAAGTAAAGACAGGGTGCCAAGACGCGCTGAGCGCAATGACCCTCCGACAATGATGGCAATCAGCAGCGCGCCACCGCCCAGTCCCTTGATGGTGCTTAAGGTGGCTTCGCGAAACAAATCGACAAACATCAGGATAGGGCCGCTGGCCGGCATTGGGGCGGACGCCCATTGTTCATCCATCCAGCGTTCGGCCGCTTCAGTGAAGGCCCTGATTTCAACATTGCTGGCCTCGCCCATGATGACAATGACACGTGCACTACTGCGGTCGGCGTTGAGGCGGTCCTCCAGGCCATGGCCCGGTGGCAGTCCCATCTGATATAGCAGGAGGTATTGCGACGCGGCGGCTGAGCTGTCTGGCAAGGGTTGTTCGCTACCCAGCGCTTTGCCAACGCGCTCCAAAACGGGCAGCACCGACACGACCTTGTTGACGCGCGGTTGTTGTTCGGCCCAGGTCGAAAAGCCTTGTATCTGCCGCAGCGCTTCGGGCGCAATGGCACCGTCCTGTTGCCCGGTATTGAGCGCATAGTGCAAGGTGTAGACACCACTTAGGTGCTTCATTGCATATTCAGCATTGGCTCGAACCGGGTGGTCCTCGGTGAAATAGGCCACGAAATCATCATCGACGCGGTTGTTGAAAGCCAACGCTGCCAGAACGATAGCGACTGCTCCAACCCCCAAGGCAAGCAACCGTTGTTTCATCACCCAAACTGCAAACACACGCCCCCGGTTCCTGTTGTTGTCGCGGGGCGTACCGCAACCCCAGGCGTGCAACAGCAAGGGCAGCAAGGTGTAGGTCAGAACAAAAGAACAGGCGATGCCAAGTGCTGCGGTGTTGCCGAGGAAACGGTAGGGCGGTACGGTCGAGCTGTTTAGACTTAGAAATCCAACAATAGTGGTCAATGTCGTGAGCGCGACAGGTTGCAGATTTTCGCGCAAGGCGGCTGCAATGGCCGCAAATCGATCGCTACCGCTGTTCAGCTGATGTTGCACGGCGGCGATGACGTGGACGGCATTGGCCACAGCCAGGGTGGCGATGATCGAGGTGCCACTGGCCGAAGGTGGTGTTAGCGGTATGCCTGACCAGCTGGCCAGTCCCAAGCCCAGCCACTGCGCACCGAACATGGCGATCAACACTGCGGCGACAGCGGCAAGCGATCTTAAGGTCCACCAGGCAGCCAGCGTCATGACCAGCATCATCAGTGGGCCCAGCCACAGGATGTCGTTGATCGCGCCCTCGGCAAATCCATTGTTGATCGCCACCAGGCCAGTGATTCGAATACTCAACTGATCCGTTGCATGGGCTTGCTGCAGTTGGCGGGCAGCAGCGACGACCTGCATCGGCTCGTCGCTAGCCAGTCCAGGTGCATCGATGGTGATGTTGATGGCGGCTACCCGACCATCTTCTGATACCAAATGGCCGACCAAGGCAGATTCGTCGAGTACGCGCGCTCTGCGATCAGTCAATAACTCGTCGTCGATATCGGCCCAGGACGGAAAGACCTCATCAATGACGATGTCATGCTCACTGCTGGAGATCAGCACGGCACTGGCTAGCGAATCGACGCGACTGACGAAGGGCAGATTCCACGCTTGATCTGTTAACGCTTGCAAGGCGGCGACCACGTCAGCCTGAAAGACATCACCGGTCGCCGGCTCCAGCATGAAGGTCAAGGTGTCGGAGGAACTGAACTGCGCTTCAAGCTGGTGGTAGCGGGTTAACCGCGGGTCGTCGGCATCGAAAAAGACTTCGTAATTGCCTTCAATCTTGATCGAAGAAATTGGAATGGCGGCGATGAGGTGTAGCAACAGCAACGCCAACAGCACCCAGACCCGGTATCGCACCAGGTGAGCAAGATACCCTGCGTGGTTTCGACCTTCTATGGGCCGCTCCGCGCTTCTGTCAAGCGATGAATAACATCGACGGCCAGAGCATTGGCCTGTTGACTGGTCAGGTGTTCTGACAAATAGGAACCACAAAAGATGATCCCCTGCTGGCTACGTTGCGCCCAGCATGACCAGACAGGCCCCAGGCGCGTCGGGCTGATGTAGGCTTCGATCGCCTTGATGGACAAGTGCGAGTGATACCAGCGCGGCAGCCGATCGGACCAGCTCAAAGCCATGTCACACAAGCGTGAACCACCGCGGTTTTGCAGCTGCCGCATAATCGGTGCCATCCAGGCGACACGGTTCAGGCTGCGCATCTCACGGTGATCTTTGATGATCTGTTCCTGAACCGCTTCAGCGGCATCCCACAGAGTGGTTTCGCGGTCAATGCAATACGGAATCAGGCCGACGGCAGCTCCGAGCTCACCTGGACCAATGGCAGGCTCGTAGGCTGATCGCAGGTTGCTGAACGTCATGCCCATCAACGCACCATCGGTCTCCAATGCTTTGCCTACCGCTTGCAAGTGGGCCGCTTGCAATAGCGCATTGATGGTCAGCTTTTGTTTCCGTGCTCTGGAGATCAATGCACTGCTAATAGGGGCTGGTAATTCATAGTGTACGACGCGCGCTCTACACCCTTCCGCGGCGTTCGGTTTATGCTTTCGCTTAAAGCGGTAGCGAGCCTGCAGCGCCATATCGCTCAAGAATGTTTTTGCCGGTGGTTGGCGCGTGTCGCTGGCCAGTGAGCGGTGGGCGGTGCCAACAGGTGCCTGCAAGGTACCCGTGTGATCACCGACCGCACGTTCCGCGATCAGATGAATGATGCGAAGCAGGCTCACTGCATCACAAAAAGCATGATCTGCGATGACCACTAAAACTGGGTGTTCCGGGTCGGTGTCATTGACCCACAACCGAATCAACGCGGAGCCGGCTTGAAAGTGATAGGTCAGCCCGGCTTCGACCAGGCTCCGAGGCTTGATGGCGGTTCGTTCCGCGATAGGCGGTTCATCGGCCATCAACCAATGCTGTCTATCCTCATCGAGCGCGGTCCATAGCGCCGGCACGGCCTCTGCGACACTTTCCGCCGCTGCCCACAACCAGTCGGCCGGCATGCCCTCGAAGCTTGCAGTAGCTGCAATGTTGAATGGGTCCAAACGACCCGACAAAGCGAACATGCGCTCCATCTTGTCCAAGCTGCGATTCGGTTTTTGTTGAGAATTCACGCCGACCCTGGTTACTTTTTATGGCCAACTATACCGTGGTCAGCGACAAAAATGTGCTTTGATTCGAGCTTCCTTACTTGCCGACCCAGTCACTGTTTTGATGCGTTGGTCCGCTCTAGACTGAGTGCGGGGATAGAGTCCATCATTCCTTAGGTACGCACACATGAAGTCATTGTTAACCATTTTGCTGTTGACGTTTAGTTCCGGACTACTGGCGCACGGCGGAATTCCCCCGGTAACAGTGCCCAACTACCCGGCGGTCATTGTTGATCCAGTGACGCCTAATCGATTGCCTTTTTGTGAGGAGCCGGGTGCCAATACGCCCTGTGGTAACACAAGCTCCTGCATCGTAAGCGAGGCGCCGCAAGGCCTGGATCCAGGGCAAAACGTATATTTCCCGGGCCAGGTTTTTGAGGTGCCGTGGTTGTTGTCGGTCACCCACGGCGATGGCAATGTGATTGATGTCGTGCTTCGCAATGTGGCCAGTGGTCAGCAGACCCTATTGATTAGTGATTTTCCGCAAGGTGATGGGCTGGATGATGGCGAGGTGATCATCATCGGTGCCTTGCAGATTCCGGAGAGTTTTCCGCTGGGGCAGACAGTGATTGAGGTAGGCCAGGATACCGGCACCATCTACTACGATTGTGCAGACTTGTTTCTGGCACCGGATCCGGACGTCATTTTCAACAGTGGATTCGACTGAGGCCCGCTTGCCCGGATTGAAACGAAAAAGGCCCATGAAGGGCCTTTTTCGTCCGATTTCGAGCTTGGCGCTATAGCGTAGCGAGCACGGCCTCAGCGCTGGACACCTTGAATTCGCCGGGGCCTTCGACGTGCAGTGCGGTGACCTTGCCGTCGTCTGCGACCAGTGCAAAGCGCTGGGAACGCTTACCCATGCCAAAGCCGGTACCATCCATTTCCAGGCCCAGGGCTGCCGCGAAGTCGCCGTTGCCATCGGCCAGCATCACAACGTTCTCCCCAACGTTTTGAGCTTTGCCCCAGGCGCCCATGACGAAGACGTCATTGACTGACATGCAGGCAATGGTGTCGACACCCTTGGCTTTGAAATCGCCAGCTTTGTCTACGAAGCCAGGAAGGTGGCGAGCTGAACAGGTCGGCGTGAATGCGCCCGGTACTGAAAACAGGACAACCTTCTTGCCTTTGAAGAACTCGGACGTTTCAACGGGCTCGATCCCTTCCGGGGTCATGGTAGCGATCTTAACGTTCGGAATAGCGTCGCCGACTGCAATGCTCATGGTAGGTACCTGCGATAGTTAGGGGAGGAAAGATTCCAGGGCCTGTTTCAGCTGCGCGGGAGCGACTGGCTTGCTCAAGTAAGCCTTGGCGCCCTGGCGCATACCCCAGAGTTTGTCCGTTTCCTGGTTCTTGGTTGAAACCAGAATGATTGGAATGTGAGAGGTGTTCTCGCCTCGACTCAGAGTACGGGTCGCCTGAAAACCATTGAGGTTTGGCATTACCACGTCCATCAGAATCAAGTCTGGATTAATCGCCCCCGCGACCTCCACCGCCTGTGCACCGTCTTCCGCGGTAATGACTTCGTGCCCGAGCTTTTCAACGATTTGCTTGAGCATCGCCAGTTGCGTGGGAGAGTCGTCTGCAATAAGAATTGTCGCCATTAAAAAAACCTACTTTCAAATCCCGATCTTCACGACCGTGCGTCCAAATGATTTGCCTGCCATCATCTTGTCGAAGGTGGCTTCCAATTCATCGAGTTTAATTTCATTGGTGATAATGCGGTCTAGGTGCGCCGGTTTCCAGTCTTTGGCCAGCCTGTCCCACAGATCTTGTCGAATAGTATACGGGCAGCCGGAGGAATTGATACCGATCAGGCTCACACCGCGGATAATGAACGGCATCACCGTGCTGCGCAGCCCAGCCCCGCCGGCGAGTCCGCAGCTGGCAATATTGCCCCAGGGCTTGATGACACGCGTCAGGCCGCTGAGCATGTCGCCACCGACATTATCTATCGCTCCGGCCCAGTGCGCTGACTCCAGTGGTTTTTCGCCCCACACCAGGTCATGTCGCGAAATGCATTGTCTGGCACCGATTGATGTCAGAAATTCGAACTCGGCCACCTTGCCGGTAATGGCATGCGCGTCGTAGCCGGCTTGGGTCAGCAGGTCGATAGCCAACATGCCAACGCCACCGGTGGCACCTGTGACCACAATGGGTCCAGCGTCGGGTGTTTGACCCAGCTGTTCCATACGCCACAGTGACAAGGCAGCCGTGAAGCCAGCCGTGCCTATGCCCATCGCTTCACGCAGAGATAGCCCTTTCGGCAGCGGAACGACCCAACGGGCATCCAGGCGCTGATATTCGGCGTAGCCGCCGTCGCGGTTTTCGCTCAAGTCTGAGCCGGTCACCAGAACCGAATCACCCTCCTTGAACCGCTTGTCCTTGGACGAAACCACGTGACCGGCGATGTCGATACCGCCGACCAGTGGGAAGCGGCGCAAAATGCGACCCTTGCCAGTACCAGCCAGTGCGTCTTTGTAGTTGACCGATGAGTAGGCTGTCTTGATGACTACCTCGCCCTCGTTCAGATCCTTGAGACTGATTTTCTCAAGGCCCGACCGATGCCCGTCATCCCTTTGATCGATGCGATAAGCATTGAATTTTTTTGGGACGGCGCTGGCCACTAATTGACCTTGTGGATGGATCGACCATCGACTGACAGCGCCGCTTCATGTACCGCTTCGGATAAGGTCGGGTGAGCATGAACGATGCGCGCCAGGTCTTCCGAGGCACCATGGAACTCCATGGTCACCACACATTCGGCGATCAGCTCTGAAGCGTTGGCCCCAACGATGTGCACGCCCAACAGGCGGTCAGTTTCAGCGTCAGCCAACATTTTGACCATACCAGCCGACTCGCCCATGGCCAGTGCCCGGCCGGTGGCCGCATATGGGAAGCTACCGACGCGATAGTCGACGCCATCGTCTTTCAGCTGTTGTTCGGTTTTACCAACCCATGCAATCTCAGGCTCGGTGTAGACCACCCAAGGCACCACGTCGAGGTTGACATGCGGCTTGCCGCCAGCGATGCGCTCGGCCACGGCAATGCCTTCTTCGGAGCCCTTGTGGGCCAGCATCGGGCCGCGCACGACGTCGCCAATGCCCCAGATACCTTCAACCGAGGTGCGGCATTCGTCGTCCACCTTGATCTGACCCCGTTCAGTCAACTCAACGCCACAATCGCTGCTCAGCAAGTTGGTCGTGCATGGCTTGCGCCCAACTGCCACCAACAGGCGATCAAAGGTGGCCTCATGGGTCTTGTCACCTTGCGCATAGGTCACGTTGACCTTGCCATCGACGACCTCGGCCTTTTTCACCATGGCACCAAGTTTGATGTCCAGCTTCTGCTTTTTGAACTCGCGTTGGGCAGCTTTGGCAATGTCCTTGTCAGCGGCGGCCAGAAAATCATCCATCGCTTCGAGCAGTGTGACTTTGGCACCAAGCCTGCGCCATACGCTGCCCAGTTCAAGGCCAATGACACCAGCGCCGATAACACCCAGCGTCTCAGGGGTTGAGTTGATGTCCAACGCGCCGGCATTGTCGATAATGTACTCGTCGTCATACTCGACATTGGGAATGGCGATGGGCACTGAGCCTGAGGCAATGATGATGTGATCGGCGGTCACTTCCTGCGTGTCGCCACCGGCGACCGGCGTAATTTCCACCACCTTGTTGGCCAGTACCTTGCCGTGACCGTGAATACCGGTCACACCATTGGCCTTGAACAGCATCTTGATGCCGCCGGTCAGCTTCTTAACGATGCCTTCCTTGCGCGCGATCATGGTCGGAACATCGATCTGGGGCGTGCCCTCGACTTTGATGCCGTGGCTGGCGTAGTGCTTGCCCAGGTGCTCAAAGTGTTTGGAGCTGTCCAGCAGTGCCTTCGAAGGAATGCACCCGACGTTCAGACAGGTACCGCCGAAGCTCTCTTTGCCATCGCGACCAACAAAGTCATCGATGCAAGCGGTCTTCAGTCCCAATTGTGCAGCGCGAATGGCTGCAACATAGCCAGCCGGCCCGGCGCCAATGACTACAACGTCAAATTTATCAGCCATGATTTAAATGCCTTGATATCAAAACTTACAAACTCAGAAGCAGGCGCGACGGATCTTCCAGCGCCTCCTTGATGGCGACCAGGAACAACACTGCGTCCTTGCCGTCGATGATGCGGTGATCATAGGTCAGCGCGATATACATCATTGGCCGTGCCACCACCTCACCGTCGACCACCACGGCACGATCCTTGATGGTGTGCAGGCCCATGATGGCGCTTTGTGGCGGGTTGAGGATTGGCGTTGACAACAACGAGCCGAAGACGCCGCCGTTGGTGATGGTGAAGGTGCCACCGGACAGGTCGTCCATGGTCAGGCCACCTTCACGTGCCTTCATCGCGTAATCGCGAATGCCCGATTCGATCTCGGCGAAGCTCATTTGCTCGGCATTGCGCAGAATCGGCACTACCAGGCCCTTTTCGGTCGATACGGCAATGCCGACATCGGCATAGCCGTGGTAAATGACATCGTTGCCGTCAACGCTGGCATTGACGATCGGGTGCTTCTTCAATGCTTCACAAGCCGCTTTGACGAAGAACGACATCAGGCCCAGACGCACGCCGTGTTTGTTCTCGAACGCTTCCTTGTGCTGCTTGCGCATGTTCATCACCGCTTTTAAGTCAACTTCGTTGAACGAAGTGAGCATGGCGGTGGTGCTTTGCGCTTCCATCATGCGTTCGGCGATGCGCCCACGCATGCGGCTCATGGTGACGCGCTCTTGCGGTCGAGCACCAGCCGGAGCCGGGGCTGCCGGAGCTGGTTTCGATGCAGACTTCTGTTCAGGCTCAGACTTGCTGGCTGACTTCAAATGCGACAGCACGTCTTCTTTGGTCAGTCGACCGTCACGACCAGTGCCTTTGATGTTCGCCGGATCCAGGCTGTTTTCCTCAACCAGACGGCGGACTGCGGGGCTCAAGTCGGCATCGGCCGCTTTGCTTGAGTCGCTGTCGGCTGTTGATTCGGCTTTGTCGTCAGACTCGGCGTCTTGTTCGGCTGGCTCATCGGCGACTTCACCGGCCTCAATGATCGCCAGAATATCGTCGCTGGTTACCGTTTCGCCAGATTCGGCCTTGATCTCCAGCAGTTTGCCATCACAAGGGGCGGGCACTTCCAACACCACCTTGTCGGTTTCAAGGTCGACCAGGTTTTCATCGCGGCGCACACTGTCGCCAGCTTTCTTGTGCCATGCGGCGACGGTGGCGTCACTGACCGACTCGGGCAATACGGGGACTTTTACTTCTTGACTCATGTCGATTCCTTACTCCACCACCAGTGGGGTGCCTTTGCCTTCACTCAAGGCTTCGTCCACCAGGGCTTGTTGCTGTTTCAGATGCAGGGCGTAGTAGCCAACGGCCGGTGACGGCGAGCTATGACGACCTGCGTATATCAATTGATGTTGGTCTTTAATGCAGAACTGCAAGTGATGCTTGATCTGGAACCAGGCGCCCTGGTTCATCGGTTCTTCCTGCGCCCACACCACTTCGGTGGCCTGATCGTAGTGGCTCAGCGCAGCCATGACCTGCTCGCGAGGGAACGGGTATAGCTGCTCGACGCGGATCAGAGTGACCGAATCCAGTTTGCGCTTGTCCCGTTCTGCCGCCAGATCGTAGAACACTTTGCCGGCGCAAAAGATGACGCGCTTGACCTTGGCGGGCTCCGGGCGTTTCGGATCGCCAATCACCACTTTGAACTGGCCTTGGGTCAAAGCCTTCAGCGATGAGGTTGAGGCCTTGTTGCGCAGCAGGCTTTTCGGTGTCATCACGATCAACGGCTTGCGGAACTTGCGGATCATTTGTCGACGCAGCATGTGAAACATCTGGGCCGGAGTTGAAGGGACGCACACCTGCATATTGAACTGTGCACACAATTGCATGAAGCGCTCAAGTCGGGCTGAGGAGTGCTCGGGACCTTGCCCTTCGTAGCCATGTGGCAGGAACATAACCAGGCCGCATAGTCGGCCCCATTTGGCTTCACCGGAGCTGATGAACTGATCAATTACCACCTGCGCACCGTTCACGAAGTCGCCAAACTGCGCTTCCCATATCACCAGCGTTTTCGGCTCGGCGCTGGCGAAACCATACTCAAACCCGAGCACCGCCTCTTCAGACAGCAGTGAGTCGATGATGGTGACACCATGTGGGTCCTCGACCAGGGAGGACAACGGCGTGATGGCGCGATGCTCGTCTTGATCATGCAGGACGGCGTGACGGTGGAAGAAGGTGCCGCGACCGGAATCCTGGCCGACCAGGCGTACGCGATAGCCGTCATCAAGCAAAGTGGCGTAGGCGGAGATTTCAGCAAAGCCCCAGTCCATTGGGCTTTCCCCAGCCAGCATTTTGGCGCGGTCGTCCATGATGCGCTGTACGCGGTTGTGTAGCTTGAAGTCTTCAGGCAGGGTCAGCATCGTTTCCCAAAGCGGCTTTAGCTGCTTAAGTTCAACCGATGTTTTGCCAGGGTCAGTCCATTGCGCGCCCTGGTAGGGTGCCCAATCGACTGTGTATTTGGTATCGAAGGGTCCGGTTCTAACGTCAGCAACGACTTTGCCGGCATCCAGCGCATCCCGGTAGTCATCGGCCAGCTTCTGTACCGCAGCTTTGCTGGTAATGCCGGCATTGATCAGAGCATCGGCGTACAGCTCGCGCGTGGTTTTCCTGCCGCGAATATGTTCGTACATTTGCGGTTGCGTTGCCGACGGCTCGTCTGCTTCGTTGTGACCGTGGCGGCGGTAGCACACCAGGTCGATGACGACATCCTTCTTGAACTGCAATCGGAAGTCGTTGGCCAGTTCCGTTACAAACAGAACCGCCTCAGGGTCATCGCCGTTGACATGGAAAATGGGCGCTTGCACCATCTTCGCCACTTCCGTGCAGTACAGCGTTGAGCGGGTATCCACCGGATTCGAGGTGGTAAAGCCGATCTGGTTGTTGACGATGACATGCAAGGTGCCGCCGACCTGGAAGCCGCGCGCCTGAGACATGTTGAACAGTTCCATCACCACGCCTTGACCGGCGAAGGCGGCGTCGCCGTGGATCAGAACCGGCATCACCTGCTCGTGTTCGAAATCCAGCCGGCGGTCTTGTCGAGCCCGCGCCGAGCCGACCACGACCGGGTCAATGATTTCCAGGTGCGATGGGTTAAAGCCCAGGGCCATGTGCACGGTGCCACCCTCGGTATCGGTTTCTGATGAATAACCGAGGTGGTACTTGACGTCGCCATGATGGAAGGGGTTGTCGTCGTCAACTTTGCCTTTGCCTTCGAACTCTTCGAACAACATCTGTGGTGATTTACCAAAGATGTTGACCAGCACGTTGAGGCGACCGCGATGGGCCATGCCCATGACGATCTCCTTGACGCCCATGCTGCCGGCTCGCAGCACCAATTCGTGCAGCAATGGAATCAGGCTGTCGCCACCTTCCAGGGAGAACCGCTTTTGCCCGACATAACGGGTATGCAGATAACGCTCTAGCCCATCGGCCGCCGTGAGGCGATCGAGCAAGCGCATGCGTTGCTCATCGGAATAGTCTTTGCCACCGCCGGTACCTTCCAGGCGTTGTTGTATCCACTGGCGTTGCTCGGTATCCGTGATGTGCATGTACTCGCTGCCGATATTTCGACAGTACACGCGCTCCAGCAAGGCGTGGATTTCGGCCAACGTCATTTCCGCCGGTGCCGCCAGTGAACCGGTGTTGAAACGCGACTTTAAATCGGCCTGGCTCAACCCATGGAAGCTTAAATCGAGATCGGCGATCGGCGGTCGTACCGTTTGTTGCAACGGGTCCAAGGTCGCCTTTTGATGGCCGCGGACCCGATAGGCATTGACCATTTTCAACACAGCCGCCTGTTTCTCAGCCTGCTCAGGTGAGTAACCGTCGCTGGCTGGGCGTGGCGTCAGGTTGCGAAATCGCTCCAGTATCTGCTGATGCGAGGCATCTTTCGGGCCACCCGCCGTCCATTGCGAGAACTGCTCTCGCCAAGCCTCAGGGACGCTGTCCGGGTCGGCCAGCCAATCCTCATACAGGTCTTCTATGTAGGCAGCGTTACCGCCGTAAAGGTGCGAACTTTGTTTGAACCGCTCGAGAAGGTTTGTCACGTACCGGGGCCAACATTGTGTCTGGAGTTCAAGGGGTTGCGGATTATAGCCTCGATTGCGCGCGATGTCGTCATTTTGACGCGCGTTGAGTGGTAAATACGTAGAGGGCCGTGCCTAT
>BQJN01000111.1 GCA_021604725.1 Lysobacteraceae bacterium
CTCGGCTTTCGCGGCGCCTCTCGCTACATCGACCCGAGCTTTCAGCCGTGTTTCGAACTGGAATGTCGCGCGCTGAAAAAAGTCCGCGAGGAAATGGGGCTGACCAATGTTTGGGCCATGGTGCCGTTTGTCAGAACAGTCGATGAAGGCACGCAAGTCATTGAAGTGATGGAGCGCTTTGGCCTCAAGCGTGGTGAGAACGGGCTCAAAGTCATCATGATGTGCGAGTTGCCATCAAACGCCCTGCTGGCTGATCAGTTCCTTGACCACTTCGATGGCTTTTCAATTGGCTCCAACGACCTGACTCAGTTAACACTAGGCCTGGACCGAGATTCGGGCCTGATTGCCCACCTGTTCGACGAACGCAACGATGCCGTCAAGGCCTTGCTTTCGATGGCCATTAAAGCCTGTCGCAAACGTGGCAAATACATTGGCATCTGCGGACAGGGCCCGTCCGACCACGCCGATCTGGCTGAGTGGTTAATGGAACAAGGCATCGAGAGCGTATCGCTAAACCCCGATACGGTGATAGAGACATGGATGAGATTGGGGAGAGCCACCGCTAGTGCGGGGTGACTAAATGTCACGCCGCAGGTGGCGAGCGACTCGACATGGATGTCGAGGCTGGGGGTTTCCTCCGGAGCGCAAACGTTGCGCCAGGGACGGCAACGCCAATCCTACCCTACCTCGCCCATGAGCGAACGACGGTACAGGACGTACCGGCTGGCTTCCGCCCAAGGATCGGCGGGCGGGGCTCTCCTGGCGACTGGCCTCGCTACTAGTACTTCTTCCCCGGCTTCGCCAGCTTTTCCTTGCGGGAGAGTTTTTCCTTTTTTTTCTTCTTCTTCGGCGGCTTGGTGCCTTCGTCGGACTTGGCCGGCGTCGGGCCATCTGACAAACGACTGATCTGTAGCTGTTGGCCTGCCACCCAGACTTTCTTTAAGTCATTGAAGACATCTTTGGGCATGCCATCGGGTAGATCGATCAGGCTATGATCATCAGCGATATTGATACGGCCGATGTATTTGCTGTCCAGTCCTGCTTCATTGGCAATGGCACCAACGATATTGCCGGGCTTGACCTTGTGGTTATGACCCACTTCTATACGGTATCGATCCATGCCCTGCTCAATCGGCCCCATGTCACGCGGTGGACGGGAGTCGCGGCCTTTGCGCGGTGGTCGGTCCTGATAGCGATCATTGCGTTCGTGCCGTTCGAATTGCCTGGGTGGCTTCATCGGCCGGTCCTTGAGCAGAAACGGTCGATCGCCTTGCGCCATCTGCGCCAACGCCGCGGCGACCCGCTCCGGCTCTACTTCGTTTTCCGCGATGTAGTCGGTCACCAGCTTGGTGAAAAACGCCAGGTCAGCCGATTCCAAAGTCTCGCCAATGGTCTCCTTGAAGCGATCGACTCGGCGATTATTGATGGCGTCCGTGGAAGGCAGCTCCATCATCTCAATACGCTTGCGCGTTGCACGCTCGATTGACTGCAGCATGCGACGCTCGCGTGGTGCGACGAACAAAATAGCGTCCCCTTCGCGACCGGCACGACCGGTACGACCGATGCGATGAATGTACGCTTCGGTATCGTAGGGGATGTCATAGTTGATGACGTGCGAGACCCGCTCGACGTCCAACCCTCGTGCCGCCACGTCGGTCGCAACAATGATATCCAACTTGCCGTTCTTTAGCTGGTTTACCGTACGTTCGCGTTGTGCTTGAGGTATATCGCCATTGAGCGGCGCAGAGGCATACCCTCTCGCCTCCAGTTTCTCGGAAAGATCAACGGTCGCGGTCTTGGTGCGGACGAATACAATGATGGCCTCGAACGGTTCGGCTTCCAGAATCCGCGTCAAGGCATCCAGCTTGTGCATGCCAGCCACCGGCCAAAAGCGCTGACGAATGGTGTCTGCTGTCGCCGTCTTGTCCTTGATGGTGACTTGAACCGGATCGCTTAGGTGATTGGTCGCGATACGCCGAATTTGCGACGGCATGGTCGCTGAGAACAAGGCAATCTGACGTTTCTCCGGCAGTTGTTCGAGTACCCACTCAACATCATCGATAAAGCCCATGCGCAGCATTTCGTCGGCTTCATCCAATACCAGGTGGGTCAAACCATCGAGGCGTAACGTGCCACGCCGCATGTGGTCCATGACCCGCCCTGGGGTGCCCACCACAACATGCACGCCTCGGTCCAAAGCGCGAATCTGACTTCGATAATCGGAACCACCGTAAATCGGTAGCACATGGAAGCCTTTCAGGAAGCGGGCGTACTTTTGAAACGCCTCGGCTACTTGTATGGCCAATTCCCGCGTCGGTGCCAGAACAAGAACCTGCGGGTCTTTAACTTTCAGATCGATCGATGACAGCAGCGGCACAGCAAATGCTGCCGTCTTTCCGGTGCCGGTCTGTGCCTGCCCAACAACGTCTTTACCTTGCAGTATCAACGGGATGGTCTGGGCCTGAATCGGTGACGGCGTTTCGTAGCCGACAGAATCCAAAGCCTTGAGGAGCTCGTCGCTTAGCGCGAGTTGATTGAAGTTACTTACCGCGGGGGTGGTCATTACTGTGCCTGAATGGGTAGAGCGGCCGATAAACCGGAAACGGCTGGCCTTAACCGACACAGGGTAGCATCTTTTGGATTTTGCTGCAGAAAAGCTTCGGTTGCGAGCGTTGGAGATACCTCTGGTGCCCATCCACCTTCCGCTTCATACGTCATTGCGGACCCTGATCGGAAATCCATCTGCCAATGATTGAGTCTTCTCCTCGCCAATCGCCAAAACTGAGAACCCGTTCCGACCACAGCCGCTCATTTAATGGACTGCTCACGGCCGCTCCATGATTTCTCAACATTGTCTGCAAATTGTCCTCCGACAATGACTCTCAAGCGCATCGGCAAAAGCAACGAAGCGCTAAAACCACCGCCGATTTAGCGGCGGAACGCAACAGGAGTTCGACGATGAAAAGATTTACCGCAGCTATTGGCCTATTCGCAATGAGCCTCACCAGCGCTACCGGCGCATTGGCACAGGACAAAACGATGGATCGCCAAACCAACGAGGTATCGCCCGTTCGCGGCATTGAGCGCGATTCGGCCGCCCGGCCGCCCCGACCGCGGCCAGATCCAGATTCTGAAGTGCAAAGCATTGACGGCTGGGGCAACAACGAGACAACGCTGGACATGGGCTCAGCTCATTCCAGCCTCACCCGCATGACGGGTGCCAACTACGCAGATGGCATAAATACAATCGATGATGCCAACTTACCCAGCCCTCGAGCCATCTCCAACGCTGTACACCAGGAAGACCGGGCGCGACCAAACCGACAGCGCTATACCGACATGCTGTGGCAATGGGGCCAGTTTCTAGACCACGACATCTCGATCACAGATGGCGCAAACCCGCCGGAGCCGGCGCCGATCTCCGTACCGACAGGCGACCCATCGTTTGATCCAGGGAGTAGCGGCACCGCGCAAATCGATTTCAACCGTTCAATCTACGACCCGGACAGTACGCCTCGGCAGCAGATCAATGAAATCACCGCGTGGATAGACGGCTCAAATGTCTATGGATCTGATCAGGCGAGGGCCGACGCACTTCGCACCTTCGTGGACGGCCAGCTGAAGACCAGTGATGGTGAACTGTTACCATTCAATGACTTGGGCTTGGCCAATGCAGGCGGCCCGTCTCCAACTCTGTTTCTGGCAGGCGATGTTCGAGCCAATGAACAGGTCGGGCTGGCGGCTATGCATACCTTGTTCGTTCGAGAACACAATCGAATTGCACGACTGCGAAAGATTCGCAGGGCCGAGGCCACAGATGAAGAACTCTATCAATATGCGCGGCGCATGGTCATCGCCCAGCTTCAGGTTATTACCTACCGTGACTTCGTACCGGCACTATTGGGTAGCGACGGACTACCACGCTACCGAGGTTACGACCCCAGCGTAGATGCCGGTATCCGCAACGAGTTCTCTACCGCTGCTTACCGCCTGGGCCACACGCTGCTAAGCCCGATCCTGCTCCGCCTGGACGCGGATGGAAATGAGTACGCAGCGGGCCACCTGTCGCTTGCCGATGCGTTCTTTGCGCCCAGTGAGCTGGTTGATCACGGTATCGAACCCTTGTTACGCGGGTTGTCCAGCCAGGTCTGCCAGGAACTCGACGTCTACGTCGTTGATGAGGTGCGCGACTTCCTGTTTGGGCCGCCTGGTGCCGGTGGTTTCGATCTGGCATCGCTGAATATCCAGCGGGGACGCGACCATGGCCTTGCACGTTACAACGACGTTCGCGAAGCAATGGGCTTTGAGCGTGCCGCCACATTCGCTGACATCAGCCGCGATCGTCGCGTTAGACAACGCCTGGCCTCGGTTTACGCCTCGCCAGACGACGTTGACTTGTGGACCGGTGGGCTGGCCGAAGAACGTGCTGACGGCGCCATGCTTGGACCGCTATTCGCCAGCATTGTTGCCACCCAATTCGCTGCACTGCGCGACGGCGATCGATTCTGGTATCAACGAACCTTGTCGCCGCAGGACCAGCGCAGGGTTGAACGGACCACCTTGGCCGAGATCATCCGACGCAACACATCGATAGGCGATGAGTTGGCAGACAATGTGTTTCGATTGCCCCCTCCTGCCGGTTAATGTGGCGGCAGGCAACGCTCGAATGGCCGACCGGTTGGCTTTTTGCGTTTGCTGCAGTCCACTGTTTGAACCATGATGGGCTCCATGAAACCGCGCATATTTCATCGCTTGTTCGTCAGCTTTTTGGTCGCCAGTGTCAGCGGTAGCGTGCTGCTGGCGGCCTACTTGCAACTGCGATTGCGGGAGGGCTTTTTGGATTACGTCAACCGCACTGATCGCGCGCAGGTCGAATCCATGGCCGGCCAACTAGCCGAGACTTACTCAAGCGCTGAAGCACTGGCCAACATTAGTCCCCACGATTGGGGCGAGTTTTGGGACCTACGCCGGCGTCCGCCGGGTCCGCGCCACGACCGTCAAGGTCCGCCTCGAGGAAACACAAGCGGTCAACGTCGACCAGAATCACAAAGCGGACCTGGCGAACGCCGAACGCCGCCCCCGCCGCGAGCAGACCGTGCGCCCCCGCCCCTCAACAACCCACGCAACAACCATGACGAACGCCTGCCTTTGGGCTTGCGCGTCGGCCTGCTCGATAGCAATGGCCAGCACATCGTCGGCCTTGCGCCAGACCACACGTTCGGTACGACTGTGACCTTCCAGATTGTAGGCAACGACGAGGCGACCATCGGTCTGTTACTTTGGGAGCCGCTGCGTGAGCTTCAATCCGATTCGGACATTGACTTCATCAGCACACAATCGAATGCACTGTATGCCGCGCTGGCGTCGGTGTTGTTGTTGTCCGCGCTGTTCGCCTGGTATACCGCTCGCAGCTTTTCCAGTCCCCTAAACCGCCTCGGCCATGCCGCCAGCAAGCTGGCCAACAATGAACTGGCCACCCAAGTTGATATGCGTCGGCAGGACGAATTTGGTGATCTGGCCAAAGCGTTTAACCATCTTGCAGGCAGTCTTGATGGAGCGCAGCAAGCCAGGCGTCGCTGGATGGCAGACGTGGTTCACGAGCTAAGGACACCATTGACCATCGCTCGTGGTCAGATTGAGGCCATCGACGATGGTGTGCGCCCATTCAATCGCGAGGAACTGGCGCGAATCGGCAACAGCATCGAGTTGCTGGCAGCGTTGGTTGATGATCTGCAAACGCTGGCCATGTCCGATGTCGGCGCGCTCAACTACAAGATGAAAAAGTTGAATCTGGGCCGACTGCTTGATGAGTGCGTCCAGGCGTGTCGGCCGACTATGGAACAACACCAATTGACGGTCGATTGGAGGTCCCCGAAAGAGGATGTCGTGATCTGGGGTGACCCCGTGCGCTGGAAACAAGTGATCAATAACCTGCTTGGCAATAGCATTCGCCATACACGCTCGCCCGGCAAGATCCGCGTCAACCTGGTGTCAAGCGACGGCTCGGCGGTGATGACCATTGAGGACAGCGCCCCAGGCGTTGAGCCAGCCGACCTTGAACACTTGAGCGAACCGTTTTTCCGGCTTAATCCGCTGGATTCGCCGCGCGGCTGCGGCCTTGGGCTGACCATTTGCCGACGTATCGTCGATGGTCACGGTGCCAGCATGCTGTTCAAAGCCTCCGCACTGGGGGGGCTTGCCGTTCGTATTGTGACTGATCAGGTGAAACCATGACCGAACCATCACTACGTGTTCTGATCGTCGAGGATGAGAAGGAGATCGCCGCCTTGTTGGAAGACTATGCTGTGGCGAATCACTACCGTACACGCGTCGTCCACCATGGCGATGAGGCCTTGCCAGCTGCCAGTGCATTCGACCCTGACATTGTGCTACTTGACCTCAACCTTCCGGGCACCGATGGGCTAACCATCTGCCGTGCCCTTCGAGAACAATCAGACGTGCCGATCATGATGATTACTGCCCGGGTGGAAGAGATTGACCGCTTACTTGGGCTCGAGCTCGGTGCCGATGACTATGTGTGCAAGCCATTTTCGCCACGTGAGGTGATGGCACGAATCAAGACCATCATTCGCCGTGGAGCGCCGAGGCCAACACAAGGCGGCATCTCCTTGAATGAAGACCAGTATTCAGCCAACTATCAAGGACGAGTGATTGAACTGACTCGAACTGAATTCAACATGCTGCGCGCCATGGTCTCCCAACCGCGACGAATATTTAGTCGTGATCAGCTACTGGACCAGGCATATTCGGATGGGCGCATTGTCTCCGACCGGGCGATCGACAGCCACATTCGGAACTTGCGGCGAAAACTAACACCCGATGATGGCGGGACCAGCCCCATACAATCTGTCTATGGTGTCGGCTACAAATACGAGCCGGCGCATTGAAATTGGGTATCATCTCGTGATGAGAAGCGGTACTTTCCATGCATGAGGTGGTCTTGAAGCCGACGGAAATCGTCCGCACGGCAGGCTTGTTATGTCAGAGAATTGATGAGCGGTTTCCTGATTCTGGACTGGCCAAGGTAGCGCGCGACCTTAAGGGTCTGGCCGCACAAGCAAGAGCTGAGGCCGCAGCGATTCGAAGACCAATCTATAGTCTGAGGTTGTTGGTCGGGCTGTTGGTTGGGGTAATCTTCGTGTTGATCGCTGCTGCTGCGGTGGTGGCCTGGCAGAGTTTTCGCGGCGTCGACCACCTCACACCGATCGACTTGTTGACTGCCGTCGAGGCGGGCACCAACGAGATTGTGCTGATCGGCATCGCAGTCCTGTTTCTGGCCAATCTGGAGAGGCGCATCAAACGGCGTAGAGCTTTGAAGGCCTTGCACCAGTTGCGCTCCATGGCGCATGTCATCGACATGCATCAGTTGTCGAAAGATCCCGGGCGCTATCGTGAGTATCGAGTTGCGCCCACGCCGTCGTCACCCGAGACCGTGATGACACTGGCCGAGTTGGCCCGTTATTTGGATTATTGTAGCGAAATGCTATCGATTACCGGCAAGATCGCCGCCATCTACATTCAACACTTCGATGATGACATCACCATGGCCTCTGCCAGCGAAATCGAAGCACTTGTCACCGGCCTTGCCCGCAAGATCTGGCAAAAAATCATGATTGCAGACTCGACGCAAACAGCGTTGAGCGAAGCTAGCGATTCGGAGTAGCTAATCGACAAAACATATCGAAGACGGTTGACCTTTTGAAAAACAAAGTTTCTCGCGAAGACGCGAAGTGCGCGAAGAAAGAAAACGCTAACGAGGCAGTCGCCAAGGCAATCTAGACCTGCGGCGATCCACCAATCGAACACTGGGGGACATAGTAGGTGCGAATCAGCAGCCTCCTACGAACGCTGAGTCAGCGACTCCTTCCTTGGCGTTCTTCGCGCCTTCGCGAGAAAACTCGTATTGCAGCTCCACGTGAAAAAGACAGAATTTCTCGCGAAGGCGCGAAGTGCGCGAAGGAAATATCTGAAGGCAATACTTTCAAAGTATCCAGGCCTGCAGCGATCCACCAATCGAACACTGGGGGACATAGTAGGCGCAAATCAGCAGCCTCTTACAAACACTGAGTCAGCGATTCTTTCCTTGGCGTTCTTCGCGTCTTCGCGGGAAAACTCGTATTACAGCTCAACGTGAAAAAAATCAGGGTTTCTCGCGAAGACGCGAAGTGCGCGAAGTGCGCGAAGGAAATACAGAGTAAACAGTCCAGGAAAAATCTCAAAGAGTTCCAGACCTGAATCGACCGACCATAGAACCGCACGGAACAAACACCTGGGAACCACAGCGGGCTCAACTAAACAGCCTCCTACGAACGCTGAGTCAGCGACTCCCTCCTTGGCGTACTTCGCGTCTTCGCGAGAAACCCTTTTTAAGTACAGCGATTCACGCCAGTCAGGGCTTCAAGCCCGCCAATTCCCCGAGGTACTGCCTGTAATATCTCAGCTCCTCAATCGATTCACGGATATCGGCCAAGGCCAGGTGCTGGTTTGTTTTGCTGAAGCCATCGGCCAGGCTGGGGTTCCAGCGTACGGCCAACTCTTTGATGGTGCTGACATCGATGTGTCGATAGTGGAAATACGATTCCAGGCGTGGCATTTGCCGATACAGGAAGCGCCGGTCCTGACAAATGGTATTGCCGCACATCGGTGATGCGCCCTGCTCTACATGGCGCTTCAGGAAGTCGATGGTCTGCTTTTCCGCCTGGCGCATACCGACCTGGCTTTTTACCACGCGATCCCACAAGCCGGAATCCTTGTGATGCCGCGTACACCACGAACCCATCGCTTCGAGCACTTCCACCGGGTGGTGAACGGCCAGCATCGGCCCTTCCGCCACTTCGTTGAGCTGTGAATCGGTGACAATAGTTGCGATTTCCAATATCTGGTCATTGTCTGGGTCGAGCCCAGTCATTTCCAGGTCGATCCAGATCAGATTGCCGCCGCTCATAGTTGTATGTATCCACTCATGAATTGAATTGCCCGACCTCTCAGTCGAACCGCATCCCCCCCTACTTCACAGCTGAGGTCACCGCCGCGCGGCGAAATCTGCCGAGCTGTCATAGTCTGCACACCCAACATGCGACTCCAGTAATCCGCCAAAGCGCAATGCGCAGAGCCTGTCACAGGATCCTCATTGATGCCATGGGCCGGCGCAAAGTACCTGGAAACAAAGTCATACCGCTGACTGCGTGCGGTCACCGAGATACCGCGAACGGGCAACTTCTTGAGCTCATTGTAATCCGGCTCCAGCGCTGCCACTTCGCTTTCGCGCTTCAGCACCAGCAGCCAATCACCCTCATCAGTCAAACCCGACTCGAGACAGCTGCTAACACCCAGGCCGCGAAGAAGGCCCTCTGGTGCAATCTCGACTCGCATCTTGCGGACAGGCAGTTCCATCATGAACCCTTCCTGCTCCCTGTGCACCACCAATACACCGCTGAGGGTACGAAAATTCACGGACTGAAGGTCAGGCCTCAGGTTGTTGAGCACCACATAACCGCTCGCCAATGTGGCATGCCCACACAGCTCGACCTCTGCAACCGGCGTAAACCAGCGCAGGTCGTAGTCATTGCCGCCTCGGTGCAATAGAAACGCGGTTTCCGACAAGTTGTTCTCACGCGCAATGTTGGCCAACACCGCATCATCAAGCCAATGGTCGAGCAGACACACTGCGGCCGGATTGCCAGTGAACACTTCGCTGGCAAAGGCATCAACCTGGAAAACGGGGATCATCATGAACGCAGTTCTTCGCGATCACGGAACAGCTCAAGCGCCTCTGGATTGGCCAGGGCATCCTTGTTTTTGACTTCTCGGCCATGCACCACTTCACGCACCGCCAGCTCGACAATCTTGCCGCTAATCGTACGTGGAATATCGGTCACCTGAACAATGCGCGCCGGCACATGTCGTGGCGTAGTATTGGCACGAATCTGTTTACGAATGGCGGTCTCCAGGGCTTCGTCCAGCACAACCCCCGCTCTCAACCTGACAAACAGGACCACCCGCACATCGTCATCCCACTCCTGACCTATGGCGATGCTTTCGACCACTTCATCGAGCTTCTCTACCTGCCGGTAAATCTCAGCAGTACCAATGCGCACCCCCCCAGGGTTCAATGTGGCGTCGGAGCGACCATAGATGATGATACCGCCACGCGGCGTCAGCTCGGCGTGGTCCCCATGGCACCACACACCCGGTACCTGCGCGAAATAGGCCTGGTGATAACGCTGCCCATCCTCATCGTTCCAAAAACCGATCGGCATTGACGGAAACGGCAAGGTGCAAGCCAGTTCACCCTTTTCTGCAACGACTGGCTCTGCCTTGTCGTTGAGTATCTCCACTTTCATGCCGAGCCCGCGACACTGAATCTCACCACGATATACCGGCAGCGTTGGGCAGCCGAGGACAAAACAGGAAATGATATCGGTACCACCGGCAATCGAGGCCAGCAGCACATTGGCTTTGATTTTGTCGTAGACGAAATCGTAGCTCTCCGCCATCAGCGGGGAGCCGGTCGACAAAATAGTCCGCAATGAGGCCAGTTCATGACTCGTTGCCGGGTTAAGACCTGCTTTTTCCACCGCCGACAAATACTTGGCACTGGTGCCAAACACCGTGATATCGAGTTCGTCGATCAGGTCAAACAGTCGGTTGCCGTCTGGATAAAATGGCGAGCCGTCATAAAGCACCACTGTGGCACCCGTGGCCAGCCCCGACACCAGCCAGTTCCACATCATCCAGCCGCAGGTGGTGAAATAAAACAAACGATCGTCGATGCCGACATCAGTATGCAACCGCAATTCTTTGAGGTGCTGCAACAAGGTGCCGCCGGCGCTGTGCACAATGCATTTTGGAACCCCGGTCGTTCCCGAGGAGTACATGATGTACAGGGGATGGTCGAAAGGCAGTTGGGCGAACTCGAGGTGATCAGAGGCCTGCGCGAAATCCGCCCAGGCCACGGCGATATCGAGCGCGTCGATTTCGCAGTCGGGCTCGCCATAAGGAACGACAACAACTCGCTCAATCCCCGGCACGCGTTCAACGATGGAAGCTACCCGCTGACGACAATCATGGCGCTTGCCGTTGTAGTAGTAGCCATTGGCAGTGATCAACACACGAGGCCTGATCTGCCCAAAGCGATCAACTACACCATTGACCCCAAAATCAGGGGAACAGGATGACCATATGGCGCCAATACTGGCCGAGGCCAGCATCCCTATGATGGCCTGGGGTAGATTTGGTAGAAATCCGGCCACCCGATCGCCGGGTTCAATGCCCATGGCTTTGAGACCTGCCGCAAAGTCGGCCACCTGCTGATGCAGTTCGCCGAAGGTTATGTCTTCGGCAACACCCGATTCGCCCCGAAAATGGATAGCCACCCGTTCTGCATCGTCGCCACTGTTGAAGCGAAGCAGGTTTTGCGCGAAATTGAGTCTGGCCTTCGGGAACCAGCGAGCGCCCGGCATACGCGATATATCATCGACAATCTCGGTATCACGCTCGTCGGCCGCAACGGAGCAAAACTCCCACACGGCCTGCCAAAACATCCGTGGGTGCGTAATTGAGAACTGATAGAGGCTCTCGTAGTCACTCACCCACGGATCACAGGCATGCGCAATCTCGTGCATGAACCGGGTGATCGCCGCCCGTTCGATGCGCTCAGCGGAGGGGACCCAAACCGGTTCTGTCATATTGATCTGCCTCAGAGTGCTGCTTCAATCTCGGGAATGATTTTAAACAGATCACCTACCAGACCGATATCTGCGACCTCGAAAATCGGTGCATCAGCATCCTTGTTGATGGCAACAATGGTGCCTGCATCCTTGATACCAGTCAGGTGCTGGATAGCGCCAGAGATGCCGATGGCGATGTACAAATCAGGCGCGATGATCTTGCCCGTTTGCCCCACTTGCATATCGTTGGGGACGTAACCAGCATCGACAGCGGCACGGGAGGCACCACAGCCGGCGCCCAGGCGATCGGCCAGGTCATAAATGATCTTGAAGTTTTCTTCGCTACCCAGCGCACGTCCGCCAGAAACGACACGTGTCGCCGTTTGCAGGTCAGGACGGTCGCCACCACCGGCTTCGAGACCGACAAAGCGCGTGTGGCTCGGCAACTCAACAGCAACGTCGGCCGGCTCAATGGTCGCAGAACCGCCACCAGCAGCCGCTGAATAGCTGGCCGTGCGCACGGTGGCGACGACCTTGCTGCCTTCATCAACGCTAACGCTAACAATGGCATTACCAGCATAAATCGGGCGCTTGAACGTGTATGCGCCTTCCACTGCCATAATGTCGGAGACCTGCTCGACGCCCAATAGCGCCGCGACGCGTGGCATCAAGTCCTTGCCAAAGGTGGTCGAGGGCCCGAACACGTGACTGTAGGAATCAGCCAGGGCGGCAATTTGCGGTGCCCATGTCGCCGCCAGCGCATGTTCATTATGCGATGCCTCGACAGTCAAGACACGACTGACGCCGGTCAGCGCAGCAGCCTCTGCGGCGACGCTTGAGGCATCAATGGCCAGCACCAGAATATCAATGTCGGCACCGGAGATGGTCTGCGCACAGCTCACGCACTTGCCGGTGCTTGCGTTCAGCGTTTTGCCGTCATGCTCGGCAACAATCAGTACTTTGCTCATGACAACAGCCCCTTGTCCTTCAGCATGGCCACCAAAGCGGCCGCGTCTTCAACCATCACACCGCGCTGGCGCTGCGGCGGCGAGTCATAGTGGGTTGTGGTGATCGGCGTCGCCACCTCAATGTTCATGTCGGCAAACGGGACCACGTCCAGCGGCTTGCGCTTCGCTTTCATGATATCGGGCAATTTCACGAAACGCGGCTCGTTCAGACGCAGGTCCGTGGTGACCACTGCAGGCAAGTCGACCGCAATGGTCTCAAGGCCGGCATCAATTTCACGCGTCACCTGGGCGCTATCGCCATCAAGTTCCAGCTTGGAGGCGAAGGTGGCCTGCGGGCGTTGCCACAATGCTGCCAGCATTTGCCCGGTCTGATTGCAATCGTCATCAATGGCCTGCTTGCCAAGAATAATCAAACCCGGTTGCTCACGATTGGCCAACTCCAGGAATACGCGAGCGGCTGTTAACGGCTGCATTGGCTGGTCGGACTCAACCAAAATGGCACGGTCGGCGCCCATCGCCAGACCTGTACGCAACTGTTGTTGTGCATCTGAACTGCCAATGCTGACCACCACGACTTCGCTGGCCTTGCCAGCCTCACGCAGCCGCAGGGCCTCCTCAAGGGCGATTTCGTCAAACGGGTTGATGCTCATCTTGACGCCGTCGGTGACCACACCGCTGCCGTCGGGTTTGACCTGGATGCGGACGTTGTAATCCACTACCCGCTTCAGGCCCACAAGAATCTTCATGTCTAAATGTCTCCTTTGCCTGTTGGCTGGCGCGCTGCAGGCTACAAGTTCTGGTAATTCGGTCCGGCACCGCCCTCAGGCGTCACCCAATCAATTATCTGGTACGGATCTTTGATGTCGCAGGTCTTGCAATGTACACAGTTGGCGGCATTGATCTGTAAACGCAAGCCCGAATCATCCTGCACCATTTCGTAGACCCCGGCCGGACAGAACTTTGTGCACGGATTGCCGTACTCTTCGGCGCATTTGGTGACACACACGTTGGTGTCAGCCACTCGCAGATGCACCGGTTGATCCTCATCATGTTCGGTTGCGGCAAAGAAAACACCGGCCAGGCGATCACGCGGCGGCAAATCGCGCTTGACGTACCCACGTTCAACGTCATCACCGGCTTTGTCCAACCGCTCAAGCGCGCTGTGATCAGCGTGATTGCGCAAGGTCCACGGCGACTTGCCGAAGGTGATGGTCTCCCAGGCAGCATTGATCAGGCCCAGCCACAAGCCACGATGAAAGCCTGGTCGGAAATTACGAACTTTCTTCAGCTCTGTCACCACCGCCGAGTCGCGCAAGCTGGCATCAAAGCCCTCGGGCTTGGATTGAGCAGCGATGTGATCTGCCGCCAGCATGCCGCTGCGCATCGCCATGTGTGTGCCTTTGATCTTCGGTACATTCAAAGTACCCGCGGCATCACCAATCAGCATGGCACCTGGCATCTCACAGCGCGGCAGGCTCTGGATCCCGCCTTCAATCAGCGCCCTGGCCCCGGCCGAAAGGATCTTGCCATCTTCCAGCAAAGGCTTGACGCTGGGATGATGTTTGAATTGCTGGAACGCTTCATACGGCGC
>BQJN01000112.1 GCA_021604725.1 Lysobacteraceae bacterium
AATGGTCCGGACCGATTGTATTTTCGCTATGATTGGGCCGGTCAGGAAGCATCTTCAGGCCGAGTGCACTTCAGCTAATGCAAAGCAAAAACAATGACCGAGCGTACCGGCCGGTAATCGTCGTTCCGCATTACGAACACCTTGAGCAGTTCAAAAGGACCTTGCCCAGGTTACAGCCGGTGGGCGTTGACATTCTGGTCGTGGATGATGGCAGTAGTGCCGAAACCAAGTCGGGCCTTGCTGAACTGCTGGCTGATCTTGCCAATGTGGAGCTGGTGTCTTACGAGGTGAATGGTGGCAAGGGTCAGGCCATGAAAGTAGGTCTGCAAGCTGCCTTCGAGCGTCGGTACAGCCATGCTGTTCAGGTCGATGCTGACGGGCAACATCAGGTAGAAGATTTGCCCACGGTCCTTGCTTTGGCGAAACAGCACCCTGACGCGCTCATCTCTGGTCTACCCGTGTTTGATGGCGATATCCCAAAAGCGCGACTCTATGGCCGAAAATTCGGTGATTTCTGGACCACAATGGAAACCCTGTCGCGGCGCGTTGCCGATGCCATGTGTGGTTTTCGCGTTTATCCCCTGGATTCGGTGGTGCCGTTGCTCAGCAAGCACCAGTTGTCCAATCGCATGCCATTTGATACTGAGATCCTGGTGGTGGCGGATTGGAGTGGCATCGCCTTGCGCTATTTCCGTACACCGGTACGATACCCGGAGGATGGGCGCTCACATTTTCACTACCTGCATGACAATCTGGGCTTGGTTGGCATGCATACCCGGCTGATGTTTGGCATGTTGATGCGCTCTCCGAGGCTGTTGTACGCCAACTTCCGGCGTGGTTTCTCGGCTCCGCCGCCGTTGGTTTAAGCATCGAGCCATGATAGACAGTGTCAAACAGCCAAAGCGTCTAACCGCGACCGTGGAGGTACATATTCCGTTTCACGACGTCGACCCGGCGGGCGTGGTTTGGCATGGCAATTACTTCAAGTACTTCGAACTGGCTCGCTGCGAGTTACTGCAAAGTCTCGACTACAATTACCGTCAAATGGCTGAATCGGGGCTGTTGTGGCCAGTGGTGGACTTGTCGAGCCGTTTCCATCAGGCGGTTGAATATGACCACCGCGCTACGGTACAGGCACGACTGCAGGAGTGGGAATATCGCTTGCGCATCGACTACCTAATGCACGCTGCGGACGGCAAGCTGGTGGCCACCGGAGAAACAGTACAGGTCCCGGTGAGCGCCGATACCCGAGAGTTGGTGCTGGGTGCACCACGTTTTTTGGTCGACCGTATCGAGGCGGCAATGAAATGAGTGGTCTGGATACTCGACTGTCGACCTTGATTTGGCATCGTGGTCCGATGCAGTTGATGGACCGTGTCGTCGTTGCTGATCGGGACAGCGTAAGTTGCGAGGTAACGATCACAAACGAATCGACATTCCTGCAGTCACCATTCGGGGTCCCGGCCTGGGTCGGCATCGAGTACATGGCACAAACTGCCGCTGCGCTGGCTGGCGTTCAGGCACAATTGAGTGACGATGACGCCCCTTTGGGTTATTTGTTGGGGACACGCAAACTTGAGTGCTTAATGGCCTGGTTTCAGGTGGGTGATCATCTGATCGCCAGTGCCCGCGAGGAATTTGTTGATGATAATGGCCTCGGTGCCTACGCTTGCGAACTTGCGTGCAACGGTCAAGTCGTTTCCAACTGTCGCTTGTCGGTGTTTCGACCGCCTGCTGGTACCGCTGCGCAGCCCCTGCATCAATAACACGGAGTCTTTTTGTGGCTGAACATAGAAAAACCGTCCTGGTCACCGGCTCAAGCCGAGGAATTGGTCGCGCCATCGCACTGGACCTGGCCGATGCTGGATACGATGTCGTCATCCATTTCGTATCGGATCAGGCCGCTGCCGAGCAAACAGCGCAGCGGGTATCGGCGATGGGGCGGCAGGCGCGAACACTGCAGTTCGATGTGTCCAACCGTCAGCAATGTGCCGACGTTCTGGGGCAGGACATCGATGACCATGGGGTCTGTTATGGCACCGTATTGAATGCCGGTATTGCTCGTGATGGCGCATTTCCGGCGTTGAGTGGTGAGGACTGGGATGCCGTTGTCGATACCAATCTTGGCGGATTCTACAATGTGCTGCAGCCGTTGGTGTTGCCCTTGGTGCGGACCAGAAAGCCGGCGCGTATTGTCACCTTGTCTTCCGTGTCCGGCGTGTCGGGTAACCGTGGTCAGGTCAATTACAGTGCCTCCAAGGCCGGAATAATTGGTGCCACCAAGGCGCTTGCTGTGGAGTTGGGCGGTCGCAAAATCACGGTGAACTGTGTCGCGCCGGGACTGATTGAAACGGACATGACGGCCGATACCGATTTTGATCGGATCAAGCCCATGGTGCCGGTGGGCCGACCGGGTCGGCCCGAGGAAGTAGCCGCCGTGGTCAGATTCCTGATGTCAGAACAGGCTTCATATGTGACCCGTCAGGTCATCGGTGTTAATGGGGGCATGGTATGAGTCGACGAGTGGTGGTCACCGGTGTTGGCGGCATTAGCCCGATGGGTGTGGGCTGGGAGCAGACGCGCGCAAAACTGCAGGGCACAGAAAACTGTATTCGTCGCATGCCGTGGGATCATATTGAAGACCTGCAAACGAAGCTCGGTGCGCCGGCGGAGAACGTGACGTTCCCCTCGCACTTCACGCGCAAGCGAACCCGTGGCATGGGGCGCAATGCCAAGCTGGCGACGTTGGCGACCGAAATGGCGCTGACCGAAGCCGGACTATTGGATGATCCACTGGTGAAGTCAGGCCAATTGGGCATCTCATGGGGCTCATCAGCCGGCAGCACCGATGCATTCGCAGAATTTACCAACCTGCTACGAAACAACTCCCTTGAGGGGCTCAATGCGACCACCTATGTGCGCATGATGAGCCATACAGCAGCAGTCAACATCGGCGTGTTCTTTGGCATCACGGGGCGAATTGTGCCGACTTCCAGTGCTTGTACTGCAGGGAGTCAAGGCATTGGTTACGCCTATGAAGCGATCCGTTACGGCCGGCAAGACCTGATGGTCGCTGGCGGCAGTGAAGAGCTGTGCCCAACCGAGGCTGCGGTATTTGACGTGCTTTATGCCACCAGTACCAAAAACGATAGCCCGCAGCTGACGCCCAGTCCGTTTGACGCCGATCGCGATGGTTTGGTCATTGGTGAGGGAGCCTGTAGCTTAATTCTGGAAGAGTACGAACACGCCAGGGCGCGCGGTGCCAACATCCTCTGCGAAATTGTTGGCTTCGGTACCAACGCCGACGGAACGCACGTTACTCAGCCCAACAAGGTCACCATGCAACGAGCGCTGGAGATGGCGCTGGGTGACGCCGGGCTCAGCGGCATTGACATCAGTTACGTCAATGCGCATGGCACGGCCACCGAACACGGCGATATCGCTGAATCACAGGCCACGCGTGGAGCCATTGGCAGAGCGGTGCCGATTTCGTCAATCAAGAGCTACACCGGCCACACGCTTGGCGCATGCGGTGCCCTGGAGGCCTGGTGTTCGATCAACATGCTCAATGAAGGCTGGGTATGCCCGACGCTGAATCTGACGCGTGTTGACCCTCGTTGTGGCGAACTCGACTATGTGGCGGGATCGACCAGGGCGGTCGATGGGGAGTTCTTCATGAGCAATAATTTTGCGTTCGGTGGCATCAACACTTCGCTGATATTCCGAAAGTTGTCTTAAGCTCGGCGGTCAACGAACCCCGGCGCTTGCCAGGGTTCGTCGTTTCAACATTACTCGATCGTAGCAACCGTTCCCTTCAGGGTGACGCCCGCCATAATGGCACCAGCGCCGCATTCGAACTCTGTTTCGCTGTCAAAGTTGTTCTTCTTGTAATAAGAGCGAATATTGATGACGGCGTTGCCGCCCTCACTCAGAGCGCGCTGATGCAGAGACACCAGGGCTGACAGGAAAGCCCATTCGCAGGCTTCCTGGTCTGATTTGCCGAAGGCGTTGGTTTTTTTGTTCGACTGATACTCACCGTGGGTGCTGGCCACAGCGGGATGGTTATCTGTGCCGAAGTAGAAAGCAACGCCATCTAGGCGGTCCGAGTTATTGGCGATCACGTTTTCTACGGCGAAGTGATGCCGCGTGTCGCGCGCCATCGCTGTTGATGCGCTCAGTGTCAGCAGAGCAATGACGGCAATTCGAATGATTTGACGCATGTGGATTCTCTCCATGGTGTGACAAGAAGGTAGTTTTTCGACGAAGCAAAGACTACACGTTTGCGATAGCTTGTGTCGAACTGTCGATGCGGTTGTGGTGAGCGACTGGCGTTGCTCATGACCAGAACAAAGCCCCGTCAGATCAACCAGGGAGTATCCGGGTTGGGTGTAAGCGCTTGTCTGCACTAACAATGAGGCTAACGCTTGCGCAATACGCCGTCGAGCTCCACCAGCAACTCGGAGCGGCAAATATCGGCTCGAAGGGCGATTACCTTGTCCAGGTCGAGCCCGTTTTGCTGAAGTTGAGCTAGAGTTGGACTCAAGTCTGCGCGGTGGCGAAGATACAGCCTGAAGCTATCCCCATCTGACAAATCAAACCCGGTGCCTAGACTGTCCTGACTGGCATCCAGCAACGCCAGCCAATTGACCATGGTTTCATCGACCTGCTTGGACAGCGTAGCGCTTGGAATAGACTCATGCCCGGCGATTGCAGCGGTGCCTGACACGAACAGGTTATTGCCACTTTGGTAACTGGCACGGCTAAATGACGGGCTTCGCGGGCCGTACTGGCGTGGATACTTGTAAGCGCTGACTTGACGTGGATTTTCCAGAGGAACCGGCGGTCGTTTGCCGGCCAACACAAACACCTGAAACGCTGAGTCGCTGCTTGAACCAACTGCTGTGCCTGCGGGGGGCGAGCGATCAGCCAGTGGGTCGGCTCTGTCTAGTGCCTCGGCGCGGCCAACGCAAAACTGTCTATACCGCTCCAGGTCAGCGTCGCCCTCGTTGATCAATGGAATGTGATTCCAGCCCTTGGTGATGTGTGGGAACCCCAGCTGCTGCATCATGGCGAGCAAGTCGGCATAAGCACTCCTGGCCGATTTCTGAATATCGTCGCCGGACCCATGCCAATGCAGCAGCAGTTGGTCTTTGCTCAGCGACCAGCGTATCGCGCCATTTGAGTCATGTTCGGTTGGGCCATCGACGAACCAGTACTCTGTGTCTGGCCCGGCAAGGTGCTCAAGCTCGACGCAATACAAGCCTGGCGTTGCGGTAAGTTCAGCCGCTTTACAAAACCTGAATCGGGCAAACAGGGATTCGTTGGAGCCGGGTTGGTCAATGATGCTGGTACGTAGCATCGCTAGCGAGCACTCTGCGGCCAGTCCGGTGCGCCGCCAGGTCGCGGGGGCATGTGCCATAACCAGGCCAAATGCCAGGATCTATTGTTTGGTTTGGTCGTCATTTGTGTCGTTATTCTCTGGACAAAATCCCGCAGCGCGGGGCTGGTGCGGACTCAACCATTGGAAAGCCCCCAAAATTGCGCTGCATTCTACCTTGAGTAGAGCAAAAAGTGGTGGCGTCAGCACAAGTCGTTGCGAGTATTCTTAACACTGATGCAAAAGTCGCGTACTCTATCGCCGATTGAGATTCACATGGCAAGGCTATTTCGTGACCAAGCAGACAAATTTCGAGCAAGAGCTTGCTCAGTTGATGATCGACGCCCTCAATCTTGAGGACGTGTCGGCTGACGAGATTGAGCCGGAAGAGCCCCTTTTCGGCGAGGGGTTGGGGCTGGATTCTATTGATGCGCTTGAGCTCGCATTGGCCATCGCCAATGAGTACGGTGTCCACCTGAAGTCCGAAGACGAAGACACCAAGGCGGCCTTTGCCAGCTTGCGTACACTGGCGGAGTATATCGAAGCTCATAGATGAGCCAGCCTACACCGATTGTCACGCGGCCCGACTCCGACACCATCGCACGGGTTGATGGTCATGACATCACCGTCAGCGAGTTTGCCGCTCATGTCCTGTGGCTAGCTGAGCGTCTCCCAGAATCTCCATTCGTCGTCAACCTGTGTGCAGATCGGTATCGGTTTCTGGTGTCTTTCTGCGCCGCCATGGTGCGGGGGCAATGCAGTTTGTTGCCGCCGACGCGTCAGCCGGCCACGGTCGCGTCGATAGTCGATGGTCACGCTGGCAGCTACTGTCTTTTCGACCATCCTCTCGGCGATGTCGGTGGCGACAAGGCTCCGAAGTATGACTGGAGCCAGTCCCTTGCTCAGCTGCAGCCGAAGTCAGAGACTGATTTGCCGAAGATTCCTGGCGCTCAGTTGTGCGCAATGTCGTTCACATCTGGGTCGACCGGGCCATCGCAGGCCATCGCCAAGCGCTGGAAGACATTTGATGTCAGCACTGAGATCAACGCACGGTACATGGTGCCTGAAGCGGCACAGCTGACTTACCTGACCGCGACCGTGCCGGCCCAGCATATGTGGGGATTGGAGACTTCGGTGCTGCTTCCGTTGCGAGCCTCAGTCGCCACTACAACAAGTCGTCCGATGTTTCCTGCCGATGTGGCAACAGCGCTGGCTGACACGCCGGGGCCACGCATGCTGGTCACATCCCCAGTGCATTTGCGCGCACTGACCAGATCATCCGTTGCATTTCCTGCCGTTGAGTCGGTGTTGTGTGCCACCTCACCCCTGCCTCAGGAGATTGCTGTAGCAGCGGAGCAAACATTCAACGGGCGTTTGCTGGAAATCTATGGGTGTAGCGAAGTGGGAAGCATGGCACGTCGTTTTCCGGTCACCGAAGCAAGCTGGGAGCCATTTGATGCTCTGAACTTTCGTCGATCCGGGGCGGGTTGGACGGTTGACGCTGATCACCTGACCCAAGCCCAGTCATTGGCTGATCAACTGGTTTTTGCTGCAGAGGGGCGGTTCGAGTTGCAGGGGCGCGTCACTGACATGGTCAAGATCGCCGGCAAACGCGCCTCAATGGAGGCATTGAACCAAATCTTGTTGCGGTGTCCCAAGGTTAAGGACGGCGTATTGTTTCAGCCCCAGCATGGCGAACAGGTTGCAGAGCGGCTGGCGGGCTTGGTCGTCGCCGGCCCCAACGACTATGCGGAAGTGATCGCCTGGCTGCGTGAAAATATTGACGGAGCCTTCGTACCCCGTCCGCTTCGCTTCGTTGATTCCATTCCCAGGGCGGCCAGCGGCAAACCAAGCCTGCAAGCGTTGATGGCCGAATTGACTGCCCATGACTGATTGGAAGTCCACGGAGGAGGCCGGTAGTGCTTGGGCATTTTCCGCTTTCGTATGGGTGGCGCGTCGCTTTGGTCGTCGCCTGTCGCGTCTGGTGCTACGTGTTGTCAGCCTTTACTTCTGGCTTGTTCGGGGTGAACAGCGCCGACAGATCGCAGCCTTTCGTGAGGTGGTCACGGGACAAAAGGCTACGGCGATGGACACCCTGAGGCATTTTTGGACGTTCGCTCAGGTTGCGCTGGATCGGCTGTATTTGTTGATGCCGGAAGATCACGGGCTGCAAATTGAAGCCGAAGGTCTGGGACAGATGGACAGCGCACTGGCTCTGGAGCGGGGGTGCTTGTTGTTGGGCGCTCATTTCGGTAGCTTCGAGGCGGCTCGTTTAATCGCCGGGAGGCGTCCTGAGATTCCGCTGAGAGCCCTGATGGACTTGCGCATCAATGCTCGTGTAAGCGCTGTCCTGGAGCGAATCAATCCCCAGCTTTCAAAGCAAGTGCTTGATGTTCAGGACATGACCCCAACTGAGGTTGCGTTGTCTCTAAAGCAGGCTCTGGACCAGAAGGCGATGGTAGCCATGCTCGCGGACCGAACCGTTGGCAGAGATCGGAGTCTAACGGTCGAGTTTTTCGGCCGCGAGACCCAGTTTCCAGCCAGCCCCTGGTGGTTGGCGAAAGCATTGGACGTGCCGGTTGTGATGTTCACGGCGGTGTTGACTGATGGCAAATACAAGGCCAGGTTTGAAAGAGTCGACCGACCGGTGCTGATTGATCCCGCGGTCGGGCGTAGCGCCGCACGTCAGCAGTTGGTCGAGCAATGGGCGCAGGACTTTGCGGGTCGTCTTGAGGCTCGTGTCCGGCAGCATCCAGACAACTGGTTCAACTTTTATTCTTTTTGGGAGTCGAGATGAAGGCATTGAGGCGGATGCTCGCGCTAAGCGCCATCGCCATTTGGTCGACCCTGGCGACGGCTAGCGATTTGGCGCTGAGCGATGTGTTGCCAGATTCGGTGCTCGGCCAAGAAGCACAGGAAATAGCATTCGATGAAACCCAGTCTTCACCCGCACTTGCCGTTGATTTGCGCTCATCGGGAACACTGATCTACCAACCGGCTACCGGCGCCCTGACCAAGCGGATCGACAATCCGGCACCGGCGGAATTGGTGGTCGAAGGCGACACCATGCGAATGGTCAGTGGTGAACGTTCCCGCACCATCTCATTACGCAAACGGCCGGAAGTACAGGTGTTCTTCGATAGTCTTCGTGCATTGCTGACCGGCGATGAGGAAACTCTGCAGCGTTTGTTTTCAGTCGAAGTCTCCGGCACTCGGTCGAGCTGGACAGTGCAGCTAACGCCCTCACATGAGCGACTGCGCCGTCTTGTTTCTTCCTTGGTGATACTTGGCAACGAACGGAAGATTAGCTCGATAAAGACCAGCCACGGCAAAGGCGAAACGCGGTTGATGATTTTCACTGAGCCCCAGTCGTGAGCCAGTTACGCTGGGTTTTGGCCGCGAGCCTGCTGGCGATTCTGTCTATCTTGACCGTAGTGTCGATTGGCCGCATTCAATTCGTTTACGATTTGGCTGCATTTTTGCCGCCGCCAAGCTCATCTGATCAGCGGGTACTGATCGAAAGATTGGGTCAGACACCGGGTTCAAATTACCTGATCGTCGGCAGCAGCAATCAGGCAGCGCTTGAGCGTCTTTCCGAAGCTTTGAGCCAATCTTCATTGTTCACGCGTGTATCCAGCGATGTCCCGGATGATTTGACCGCATTGCAGCAGGGCGTGGCCTATGACGCTCGATTCCTGTTAAACGACATGGACTGGACGCAATCCGGACTTGATCGTGCCTTGGCCGCACGCGCCGGAGAGCTGGCCTTGTTTGCCGATACTGACTTGATTCGCTGGGTTGGGGCCGACCCCGCGCTGGTGGGTCTTGCTTGGTGGGAGCAGCAGTTCGATGCTCCAGACGTTCCGTGGGTGACTGAGGACGGCACATTCCTGCTACTGGCTGAAACCGTGCACCCTGCCTTCGACCTGGCTAGCCAACAGCAGGCTGTAGACCAGATCGTTGATCACAGTCTACGAATCGGAATTGATGATCTGGAAATTAGCGGCGTCGGGGCGTTCGGCGTCCAACTGCGGCAAACCATCGAGGCTGAAGCGACGTTCCGTTCGGTGGTTGCGTCAATGGCGCTGGTTGCTGTTTTGTTTTTTGCCTATCGGCGTTGGAAGCTGGTAATACTCGCCGCGTTGCCGTTGCTCTGCGCAAGCGCTGCCGGTTTCGTGGTATTGGGTTTTGTTTACGGCGAAGTGCATGGCATCACGCTGGCTTTTGGTTTTACCTTGCTCGGTGTGACCATCGATTTTCCGTTGCACTTGTTCAGTCACAGCCGCCGACAGGCTGCTGGTCTTGCGTCCCGAACAATTCGTTCGACCATGCTGTTGGGTGCCGCCAGTACGACGGTGGCCTATTTGGCCATTGCCATGGGAGGGGCGCCCGGATTGGGCCAGTTGGGCCTGTTCGCAGCGACCGGGATCATTGTCGCGGCGTTGACCAGTTTGTTCATACTACCCGCGCTGCTCGACGAAAAAGCGGAGGTAGCAAGGTCGTCGGCGGAGTCGGTATCGATGCGTTTTGGCTTGGTCGTCGTGGTGCTTGTGGTCGCCGTGACCGCTTTGTTTGCCAGTGCTCAGTGGAACAACGATTTATCGACGCTTAGCCCTGTTCCGAAGCAGGCGCTGGAACGAGATCAAGCGTTTCGCGAGGTGCTCGGTGCACCCAGTGTTCGCTATTTGATCGCGGTTGAAGGTCATTCCGAGCAGGTCACCGTCGAGGAAACGGCGCTGGTGGCTGATCGTTTGCGTGAACTGGTTGAGCATGGTGGGCTCGCTGGATTTCGGTCCGGACTCGGACTGGTCCCTCCGATCGCCGAGCAAAGACGACGGCAGCAGCAGATCCCCACCGAATCGAGCTTGCGCCATCGACTGGCGGCAGCCGCGAAGGAAAACGGATTGACAGCGATGCAGTTCGAGCCGTTCATTGCGCAGGCCGTGGCCACCAAATCGATGCCATTGGTGACAGTTTCAAGTTATGTGTCAACGCCGTTGGAGGGCATGGTAGAACAGTTTTTCTACCACGGCGGTGACGATCGATTCGTGTCCCTGACTCATTTGACTGGCGAAGTACCGGCGGATCTGAACCATTTGCTGGACGGGACGTCAGCCCAGGTCGTGGACCTGAAATCAGCCTCTGAGGGGCTTGTGGCCGACTATCGTCGACAATTGTTGATGATGTTGGGTGGGTCGCTGGTTTTGATCGCTGTATTGCTGCTCGTTGGTACGTCTGCGTTTCGCGGCATTTGGGTATTGAGCACGACGTTGGCGACCATGTCGGTGACTGCATTGGCGCTGAGCGGCTTGTATGGAGCGCTCAATCTCTATCACCTCATTGGGGTGCTGTTAATTGGTGGGCTGGCCCTCGATTACGCATTGTTTTTGTCAAGGCCGGGTACATCAGCGACAATTGCAGATTCAAGGCATGCAGTGGCCGCCTGTGCCGCTTCAACCTTCGTCGCCTTCTCAATATTGGGCTTGTCCGAAATACCTGCATTACAGCACCTGGGCTCCGCGGTGGCGGTTGGTGTGAGCTTTGGTTTTGCACTGGCGCGTCTCAGTATCAGGCCCCTAGTTGGAGGTCGCCGATAAGCGCCGCTTCGTCAGGGCGCAGCGGGGCGCCAGGGGATTGCAGCCGGAAGGTGACCAGGTCGCCCACTTGCATGAGCTTGCTTACGTTCTCCCTCAACCTGATGCCAACCTGATCACGTTCACAATCGACAGCCAGTCCCTTGTTCAACTCTCGTAGTATAGGAATCATGTATTGGTCGAAGAAACGACCGCTACCCGGTTTGCGGATTTGCTGTCGAGCTCGCTCGCGGAAGTTTTTCTGCATCTTTCGGTGCGCTCGCTGAGTGTCGGCCAGCAGTGGGCCGAACTCGGTCATTAGATCCAGGTCAGTGAGAACGTTGCGATAGAACAGAAAGGCCAGAACGCCCCAATAGTAAGTGTAATCCCAGATTAGTTTCAGGATCATCAAGTTGCGGTCACCGAAGCCGGGGTACTGGCCCTGATAAAGCTCCAGGCTGCTGTTGTAGAAACTGAGGAACAGGTGCTGATAGATTGCCCGGCGCTGAGTGATGGGTTCACCGTGCGATTGGCGGGCGATCAAATCTGTGATGTAGGTGTTGCTGATCGCGATGAAGTCAGTTCCCGGCGAATAGAACGGGTCAAGAAAGACGCCGGCTTCGCCGCTCAAGGCCCACTGCTCTGCACCGAACACCTGCTTGCAATCGTGCGAATAGTCTTTCAGAAAACGAAAGTCCATGGGCTCAAGGCCGTCAATATGAGGCAACAGGTTCGGTTCATTGTCTGCAAACCACTGCATCGCACGATCGTGTCGGTTGAATGTATCGAGCGGGTGTACGCTTGGATCGGCGACGATGCCTACCGATGTGGCACCGGTGCTCAACGGAATTAGCCAGACCCAGTAGCCTTGCCCCATGAAGTGATTGGTGCTCAGCCAGCGGCTATTTTCAATAAACCTTGATTGCCAGTCCGGGCAATCGCTGAAATTGTCGACGCGCACGGACGTCGGAACTCTGAACCAGGCGGAATTGACCACATGGTCGTTGGATTTGGCCAGACCCAAGGTGCGTTTCAGGGGGCTGGTGCGACTGGCGCAGTCGATGACCCAGGATGCCTTCAGCTCCAATGCGGAACCATCGTGGCGCCGGGCTACGAGGTGGTGCTGGCCTTCCGTTGACTTGATGCCATGGACCTTGCAGCCGTCGAACACGTCAACATCAAGGTTGCGCACCAACTCGGCAAGGTCGTTTTCGAGAATGCCTCGATCCAACTGAAAGCTGGGAATGCTCAGCAGCCGACTGGGGCCTAGTTCGTCGCGCTCGTCGACGCTTTGATGGCCTTCACCGAAGTAAAACCGCAACCCATACTTGGGCAGCTGGTTTTGCTTCAGTTGGTCGCTTAGGCCCAACACGTTTGACAGGTAGTGAGCGCCAATTTCTACGGTCGACTCACCCACCTTGTGCGCCGACGCGGGCACAGGAAATCGGTTGCGTTCGATGATCGCAATGGATAGATCTGGACAACGCTTTCTCAATTGCAGCGCCAGAGTTAGCCCCGCCAGCCCGCCTCCGACAATCGTTGCGTCGTACGTGGACGTCAAAGCGTTAGGCCTTCAAGTGTCAGGTTCAAGGTTAGTTTTTCCGACATGGGCAACCTTAGGTGATCGTTGCCACGGTTTAACGCAGCGTACAGAGCCAGCATTCGTGCGGCCGGGTTGGATTGGTAGGTATCAGATAGCTCGTCGGGCAGAGCGGGTGCTGGCCAATCGGTGCCTGATGTGGATATGGAAGCGGCAAGGGTCGGCGTATCAGGCCGGTTTGGCGCGATCAGAAGTGCGCCAGCAAAAGCATTTTCGATCGATCGCAGGACCTTGAAGATCGGAGGCGCAGCAATGTCCTGCACCACCAGAAGTACAGCTTGCTGCATTTCGACGCAATGGCTGATGGCCTCCATCAGAGCCACTGACGCGGTGTAATCGAACGCTGATACCGAATTGGCGGCTGCCATGCTGCCACCGCTAATCGACCAGTAGCCAACCGGCGCGTTGTGAACGGAATTGTGGAACTTGGTCGGTGAAATCATGGTGTTTTCACCAGCGAGTGTGCGACACATGTAATCGGTGATATCGAGATCACCCATGGCCGAGGCGAATACGCAAGCCGGTTCGGACGGTGCCATGTTGGCCGCTTCGCAAGCTTGCGTTGCCACTTCAACGGCATGTTTGACGGCAAGCGGTGCACGTCGACGCTCACGCGCTGGGATGAGTTCGGGTTTTGGTGGCGTGGGCGGGTGCGCCTGTCGCTTCCCACCAAGTCGCTCCTCAAATGCCTGCCAGCTATCTATGCCCACGCCATAGAGGCCGACACCCAGTATTGAAACCTTCATTCGTTCGCTCCGAACAAGAGGCTGCAATTGTTGCCGCCGAAGCCAAAGGAGTTGCTCATCACGTACTTAAAAGATCCGTCACTGTTTTCTTGGGAAATCGGAAAGTGAATCTCGGGATCAGTTTGCTCGAGGTTCATCGTTCCCGGGAAAAAACCAGTTTGCAGAGCATTGATGGCGATGATGGCCTCAACGCTGCCGGCCGCGCCAAGAGTGTGTCCGGTCCAGCCCTTGGTTGAGGACGCCAGGGTCTGTTTGGTGAACAGTTTTTGCAGCACTGCCGCCTCAATTCGGTCGTTGGCCTGGCTAGCGGTGCCATGCAGGTTGATGCCATCAATATGCTTGGCGTCGACGCCGGCCATACGCATGGCTTGCGTCATCGCCATTTCTGCACCGAGGCCGTCCGGGTGGGGGTGAGACATATGGTAGGCATCTGTACTCTCGCCATAGCCGTGTAACCATGCAACCGGGCGATCTGTGGTGCGCTCCAGTAGCGCAAACGCTGCCGCTTCACCGATGCTGATGCCACGCCGTTGCCGGTCGAATGGTTTGCAGGGCTCCGGTGCGGTCAACTCAAGAGAGTTAAAGCCGTGAATAACACTCATGCACAAGGTGTCCACGCCACCGACCAACACGGCGTCGACCAGGCCCTGGTTCAGCCAGCGAGCGGCGCTGGCGAACACCTTGGCACTGGATGAGCACGCTGTGCTTATCGTCATTGTCGGGCCGTCAATGCCATGTTTGTATGCAAGGAAGTCGGAAGGAGAGTGGGCGTTGTGTACACGCGGTTGCAGGTACGCGGGAGCCAATTGGGAATCACTATCCAAATGTCGGTAGGCTTCCTCGGTTCGGCCTATGCTTGAGGTGCTGGTGCCGATAATCAAGCCGACTCGATGTCGTCCGTATCGATC
>BQJN01000113.1 GCA_021604725.1 Lysobacteraceae bacterium
CATCGTTCTACCGGCTGACGCGCCAGGGTAACGAATGACGCAACGCCAGCGGCCGACATGTTTTGTTGCGTGGTGAGGGTCATTCTGCGATCGACATCGCTGGCAGCGAAACAAGGCCGCAGTTCGGCCAGGCCGCTTTCAGCACGATCGGTCGCCTCCTGTGAAAGCGACTGCCATGCTGCCTCATCGTGCTGTGCCCAGCCGTGAAAACCAAACCTTGGTCGTGCCAGGCTGGGAGCGCGATCTGCCGCCATCCAGGCACCTTCGATAATCAGCGTTCCCGATCCGCACATCGGATCCTGCAGGGCACCACCTTCGGCATAAATGTCCAACCAGCCGCCACGAATCAGCATGGCTGCTGCCAGGGTTTCTTTCAGCGGTGCCGCGCCAGTTGCTCCGCGATAACCGCGCCGGTGCAAGCTCTGTCCCGACAGATCAATACTGACAATCAGTTTGCGTCCCAGCAAGTCGCCATGAATTCGCAAGTCTGCATCTTGCCGGTCAACATCAGGACGCGAGCCACGATGCGCACGCAGATGATCGACCACGACATCCTTTATCCGCTGCGCGGCATACGCGGTGTGTCGCACTGGCGAGCTGCGCTGATGAAAATCAATTGCGATGGTACTGTCATCGCCGCGATGGTGCTCCAGCCAGTTGATCGATTCGCAGGCCTGTGCCATTTCCTCAACGTCAGCCACCTCATGCTCGGCCAGCACCCAGTAGACGCGGCTGGCCAATCTGGACCACAAACACAATCGGTAGGCATCAGTTAAGCTGGCGCTGCATTCGACGACGCCCAGCCCTTCATGGACATCGGCGATCCCCAAGCCCTTAACCTCATCGACCAACAGGTACTCCAGGCCTCGTGCGCAGGCCACGCGCACTTTGTTCAATGCAGGGCTCATTGCACAGACCCCGATTTCGACGCCAGCGACGCTGTGCAATGGTCTAACCACAGGACAAATTCAGTGGCTACATCGGGCATCACGTGGTGCAACAAATGATCCCCTTCAATGGCGACCAACCTGCCACTGTTTTCCCGGGCAAACCGTTGGCTGCCTTCGATCGGACAAGTGGTGTCGCTCCAACCATGAATGATGCTGATCGGACCGTCGACATGTGCACTGTAGTCTTCGTCTTCATAACCCGGAAAGTAAACCGCTGGCGCTATCAAAAACAGACCCGACACCTGCAACGACCGCGATGCCACCACCGAGACCAGCCCTCCCATAGATGAGCCCGCCAACAGCAATACTCCGTTAATCGATCGCGCCTGCTGCAACAGAATGTCAACACGTTCTGCCGGGTCGTTGGTGCTGCGGTAGTCGGGTGTTACGACCTTCCAGCCGCGATCTTGAGCCAATGGTTTCAGCGTTCTGATCTTGTTCGACTGCGGTGATGACTCCAGTCCGTGTGACAACACTACGGTGCCACGCACACTCACTGTTCGACCTGCCCGGCAGCCAGCCGTTGTTGTTTGCGACGCTCGGCCAATGAAGCTCGCCGCTCAGGTGTCAGGCGGTGGTAACAGCGGACACAGGACATGTTTTCCTCGTACTCGGGCAAATCACGTTCACCCGGCATAATTGGCATACGGCAGTTGGGGCAGATTTCGTAGTTGCCTGGCACCAGGTCGTGATCTACCGTCACGCGATCGTCGAAAACGAAGCACTCACCGCGCCAACTGCTATTTTGCGTCGGCACCTGCTGAAGATAATTGAGCACCCCTCCCTTGAGGTGGTACACATTCTCAAAGCCCTGCTCAAGCATCCACGACGTGGCCTTCTCACAGCGAATGCCGCCGGTGCAAAACATCGCCACCTTCTTGTGTTTCTCGGGGTTCAAGTTCTCTTTGACATAATCGGGAAACTCTCTGAAGGAGTCAGTTTGCGGGTCGACCGCACCCTTGAATGTCCCCAGGTTGTACTCGTAGCGGTTGCGGCAATCAATCAGCAATACATCTGGCTGTGAGATCAATGCGTCCCATTTCTGTGGGTCCACGTACTCACCAACTTTGGCCTGGGGATCAACGGCAGGACCGAACGATACGATTTCTGGCTTGATCTTGACTCGTGCTTTGGCGAAAGGCGGATCTTCGCTCCAGCTGTACTTGGGTTGCAGCTCAGACATCGCCGGCCAACGTCGGATCTGCCCAACCACCACATCAATCGCATCGGGTTCACCACAGATGGTGCCATTGACGCCCTCTTCGGCCAACAAAATGGTACCGAGCACACCCTGCGTCTTCATCATCGACAACAGGCGATCCCGGCGCGCCTCCAAATCATCGATGTAGCCAAAACAGTACAGGGCCGCCACCTGAACTTTGCCTTCTTCCATCCCACTCATCGCCTAAACACCTTCGCGCACAGCCATTCGCATCTCATGAACCAACGATTTCAACGCCAGCTCCTGATCAGAAGCGGACACATCACGCCCCAAGAACTGTTCGAAAGCCGCCGCTGCATGGCTCAAGCTATCAAACCCGTAGGATCCTGCGCTGCCTTTAAGTCGATGAGCCAATAGCTCCAGTTGCTCAACCTGGCCATGACGAAATGCGTCATTCAGGCGCTCAATTGTATCTGGCAACCGCGAAATATAGTCCCGCCGCAGCGTTGTGAATTTGTCGGTGCTAGGCGTCGTTGGCGGCGCCTCGATGATCTGGACTGCCTTGGCCTGCCTGGCCACCATATCGACCAGTTCTGAGCGCCGAACGGGCTTGCTCAAATAGGCATCGCAGCCAGCGGCCAGGCACTTTTCCCTATCGCCGACCATGGCATAAGCAGTTACCGCCACCAACGGTGTACCAACGCCCAGTTCACGCAGTTTTCCTGCTACTGCAAAACCATCCATATCGGGCATTTGCATGTCTAGCAGAACGACATCCGGGGCCACACCGGAGACGATACGTTGCACCGCCTTTTGGCCGGACTCCACCACTTCCACGGTGGCTCCAGCCTCCTCCAGAAAGAAGCGTTGAATTTCCTGGTTGTGTGGATTGTCGTCGACCACCAGTGCCAACACGCCGTCGAGTGAGGGCAAATCCTGTTCTGAAACATCAGGGTCGACCACCATCGGCACCACAGCGTCGGATGGCACCTGAGCGGTGCCAACCTGCTCAACATCAATGACCATGGTAAAGACGCTGCCGATGCCCACTTCGGTGCTGACTTCGATACCGCCGCCCATGCGTTCGGCCAGTCGCTTGGCAATACTGAGCCCGAGACCGCTGCCCTCGATCTCACGCATTCCGGCACCCTTTACTCGACTAAAGGGGTTAAATAACTTGGCTACGCCATCCTCATCGATGCCAACGCCTGAATCAATGATCGAAAATCTGATGCGAACTCTGGAGTCGGTTCCCGGCTCTGCGGTGACATAGAACTCAACATAGCCTTCCGGCGTAAACTTGATCGCGTTGGATACCAGGTTGATCAAAACCTGGCGCAGGCGGTGGGCGTCGACCTTGATTTCTTCGGGCAATTCACTGCCAATCGAGGCACTAAATCGCAAGCCCTGACTCTTGGCCATCGGCAGCATTGGCGAACAAATGCTGGAAATCAAACCCAACAGGTTGCACGGCTCTTCCTGCAACTCGACTGCACCAGCTTCAACCCTGGACAAGTCAAGAATGTCATTGACAACGCTAAGCAGGTGCTCTGCGTTCAATCGAACCTGCGCTGCCAGGTTGCCCTGCGCTGCATCCAGCACTCCGGGTCGCAGCAGGATATCGGCGTAGCCCAAAATGGCTGTCAGAGGTGTGCGGATCTCATGACTCATGTTGGCCAGAAATGCGGATTTGGCGCGGTTGGCTTCCTTGGCCTCGTCCAGCGCCGACTTCAACTGACCCTCTTCATGTTGTCGCTCGCTGACATCCCTGGCCAACACAAACAACAGATTTTCGCCGTCACTTTCCAGGACGCCCATTTCCAGCAGGCCAGACAACTCCTTTCCGGAGCGCGTCTTGAAGGTGACCTGGTGCACCATCGATTGCTTGCCATCGAGCTCACTCCAGAACGCGATCGCATCAAACTCTGGCAGGACCAATTCCAGGGGCCTCAGTTCCAGGGACTGGTAACCGAACAAGCGAGCTGCGCCTCGGCTGCTATGACGAATAACGCCTTTGGTATCGACCAGCAAAATGCCCTGCTGCAACTGTTCGACGCTGCCCATCAACAGCTCGCCGAGCCGAATCTTGTCCCGCTTACCCACTACCTTCAGGCACGCGACCAACAACACCAACAGGGCGACAGCCATCGCGCCCTGCACGACCATCAACAGATCGGTAGACAAACCAAGGGTGATGAGTACACCGAAGACAGCGACCAAGATCGCCATAAACAGCGCAACCCATATCCATTGGCGGACCGTTTTCACTTCAGCGGCCGGATCCCAACAGCTGCCCTGAGCTGTTGCATAAATACGCTGGCCGACTCGCGAGCCCGCAGACCGCCTTTGATCAGCACTGCCTCAACCTCTTCAGGATTGGCCATCAAGTCCTGATAGCGTTCTCGGCTCGGCGCCAACTCCTGATCAATTCGCTCAAACACCTGTTGCTTGGCTTGACCCCAGGCGATGCCGTCAGCGAACGCCTGGCGCATCTCATCGCGCTCGTTCTGATCTACAAAGGCTGAGTAAATGGTAAACAAGGCCGAGTCATCCGGGTCCTTTGGCTCACCGGGTTCCAGAGAGTTGGTCTTGATCTTCATGATGTGCTTGCGCAGTTTTTTGCTTTCCAGCCACAACGGTATGGTGTTGTTGTAGCTCTTGCTCATCTTGCGTCCGTCGAGACCTGGCAGTACCGCATTGCCGCTATCGATTACTGCCTCGGGCAAAGCAAAGTGATCGCCATAGTGATGATTAAATCGCGCCGCGATATCGCGTGCCATTTCAAGGTGTTGCAACTGATCGCTGCCGACCGGCACGTGAGTTGCGTTAAACATCAATATGTCAGCCGACATCAGTATTGGGTAACTGAACAAACCCATGTTGATGCCGAGATCAGCATCCTCGCCAGCTTGCTCATTGTCCTGTACCGCAGCCTTGTAGGCATGCGATCGATTCATCAAGCCCTTGGCTGTCATACAGGTCAACAGCCAGGTCAGCTCGGGGATTTCAGGAATGTCGGACTGGCGGTAAAACGTCGCCGTTTCAGTATCCAGGCCCAACGCCATCCAGGTGGCAGCAATTTCCAGTGTGGAACGATGGACACGCTCCGGGTCGCGACATTTCACCAGCGCATGGTAGTCAGCCAGGAAGTAGTACGATGCTACCGATGGATCCGAGCTGGTTCTAATGGCCGGCCGAATCGCTCCGACATAGTTGCCCAGGTGCGGCGTGCCGCTGGTCGTGATTCCTGTTAGTACTGTTTTTTTTGACATGGACCCTTGGTCTTCCAGTTCATGTTTGAGGTGCAGCCACGACGCGGGGCCTTTTTACACCCCAACCGCCAATCTAGCCGCGCGCATTGTACCTGACCGCCCGCCCATTGGCGTCAGTCCTCACCGAGTATTTCCAACGCCGCCCGGGTCATCGCTTCGATGCCGGTGGATATGGTCGGCTTGGGGTCGGGCGCAAACTCCGCCGAGTGCAGGCCAGGCAGTACCAACTGCCCTTCCTCAGCCATGGCAAAGCGGTCCGCATGCACGGTACCTAGTCTAAACATCAAGCTGGGAATGGGCGGCTCTACCGCGCCATAGCGACCGAAATCCTCACCTACCATTTCCGGTTCGAGATCGATGACCGCAGCGGCACCAAAGGTTTGCTCGAACACATCAACAACGCGTGCGGTTAACTGCGGTTCGTTGTAGGCCGCGGGCGTATGTTCGTCCAGGACGGTGATTTGTGGCGAAGGCAAACGGTGCGCCATGGCGATGCCGGCGGCCAGGCGCTCAATAGCCGCCAGGGTTTGTTCTCGCACCTCACTGCTGTACGAGCGCAAGGTCAGTTGCAACTTGACCTCGTTCGGAATGATGTTGTGCTGGGTACCGCCATGAATAGACCCGACGGTGACAACGGCCGGTTCGCGTGGCGAGATTTCGCGGCTGACGATGGTTTGCAAAGCCTGCACCAACTCCGCCGCAGCGACCACCGGGTCGCGCGAACGTTCTGGATAAGCACCGTGCCCACCCTGGCCGCGAACGACGATGTCGACAGAGTCCACATTCGCCATGTGATAGCCACTGACTGCACCCACCGTGCCCGCTTGCATGCTGCTGGAGACGTGCAACGCCAGGTTATAGTCCGGACGTGCGAACCGTTCAAACAAACCTTCGGCCAGCATCGCCTTGGCACCACCACTGCGTTCTTCGGCCGGCTGACCGACAAACATGATGGTGCCTTGCCATTGGCTCTTCATGTCGACAAGACGCCGTGCGGTCCCAATCAGCACTGACATATGAACGTCATGCCCGCAGGCATGCATCACGGGCACATCCTTGCCGTCACGATCGGCTTGGGTCACTTGCGATGCGTAAGGTACGCCTGTCATCTCCTTGATTGGCAAGCCGTCAAGATCGGCTCGAATCAGCAAAGTCGGTCCCGGCCCATTCGACAACATGCCAACCACCCCATGGCCACCCACATCGCGGGTCACTACAATTCCTACTCGCTCAAGTTCCGCAGCAATACGGCTAGCGGTCTGTTGCTCCTGGAAAGACAACTCTGGAAACTGATGCAAATACTGATACAGGGTTTCCAGATACGGCCAATCACGATCGACACTGTCGGCGACGGACGATTGCGCCCAAGATGGCGTGACCGTTACGGACATAAGCAATACCAAGGCAGCAGTTTTAAAGCTGTTCATTGAATGTAACTCTCCATTTGCATATTCATCATCACTCCGCTGCTGGCGCAGCGATCCCCCCACCTGATGCCTGCGCTGGTTCGAGATGGCGTCCCAGAAACCGCACCAATGCTGAGTACAAGGCTATTCTAGCCTCCCCGGCGTGCGGAATGTGGCCACTGGCCGGCAGAGTCAGTTTTTCAACGTTACTGCCGGCGGTCTGCAAACGCCTCACCATTTGCTTGCTTTGCTGCGGCGAAACGCGCTGATCCAGCTCGCCCCAGGCCATGAATACCGGCTGTTCGATCGTTTCAACTTCGGCCAATGGCGAAGTTCGATCGACGCCCACCATCCAGGCCCACTCCGCGTGGCCGCGGTGGTTGCCCCGCGCCTGAAGAGCATCCATTTGCAAAGAGATGTCCATCAGGCCAGCGAAGGAGCCTGCGCAGCGCCACTGCTCGTTGCGCGCAGCGCTCATCAGTGCAGCGTAGCCGCCGAAACTCATGCCAAATACACATACGCCGTATTGCTGGGCCGACTCAAGTTGCTCTATCGCCCATCGACGTGCCGACTCGATATCATCCAGAACTTTGCCCGACCATTGATGACGACCGGCATTCAGGAATCGTCGACCAAAGCCCTGACTGCCACGATAATTGACTCGTATCGAATCGTAGCCCTGACTTGCCAGATATTGCGCCACTGGGTCATAACGCCACTGATCGCGACTCCACGGGCCGCCGTGCGGCATGACTACCGCGCCGCGACTATGCCCGGGCGCTCGCATCACATAGGCACTCAGCTGCTCACCATCTTCGGTACTGATACTGGTCTCTTCCAGAGCAGCCATCGCAGTCCATCGGAGACTCGGATGACGGTGTGCCAAAGTTTGCGCTCGCCCCGATTCAAGATCCAATACGTAGTAACGACCCGGGTTGCGGTCACCCGTAACCAGCACCAGAGCCTGTTCTGGCCCGACATCGACCACATCGACCCGATTCGGTGTCATTGCTTGTTCGAAAGGGCTCAACCAGCGATCGAAGCGATCATTGACTCGGTGATTGACTGACCGAGACCGTCCGCCTACCGTCAGTACTGCATGACCTGAGCGGTCGTAGACCACTCTCTCGATGTCAGCGCCGTCGATTTCACTGAGCAGCATGGGCGTGAGCGGTTGGTCTGGATCGAGTCGCGACAAGCGGGCAGCATCCCCGCTCAAGGACTCAGTCACCAGCAAATGGTGGTTGTCGACATCAAATCGCAAAGGATTGATCGCGGCCCCACCAAGGCGCCATTGGTAGAGCGTTTGCCAAGGCTGGTCGACTGCAGATCGGTGGCGTAGTCGATACTCGACTGCACCATCGTCACTGACATTCCACGCCAGCGCAGCGCGAGCATCACCGCGTTGATCAATCACCCATTTAAACACCTGCCCCGGATTGCTCTCGACCAATGTCTGCTGCCCGGTATAGAGGTCAAGGCGGACGACGTTGGACAAGCCCGTTCGAACATCGTCCAGCGCTACCAGTATGTGTGCAGGCTGCGCACTTAGTAAATGCAGCGGCGTGGCACTGCCCTGCTGGCGTGGCACCACCCACCGCGCATGGCCACCATCCTCATCGACCGCCAGCCACCCCTCGGAATCGCCAAACTGCACGCGCACCATCAGCCGTCGATCATTCGCCCATAGCACACCCACCGGCGTACCTTGCTCAAACTTGTGCGCAACCGTCCGCTGCCTGCCGTTTTGCTGAGGAATGACCACCAGTCGATACCGCTGTTGTCGATACTCAATGCCAGCGACCTTGTTGCCCGCAGGCGCCAGTCGCAGCAAGTCAAGCTCTGGTGGGCTGAGGAAGGTCCTGGCCGCTGTATCGATGGTCATTCGACCATGCACGGACGGTGGGATGACCCAAAGGACTAGTGCCAGCAAGACCAGCCCTAGAGGTAAAAAAACAGCTGGCTGATGCCGGCCGCCATGAATCCTCCGAGGAAGAAAAAATAGCTCCATCTCAAAAATCGGTATTTACGGTGAGCGAGATAGTAGCCGATTTCATACAGGTCCTTGACCAAAGCTCGGTAAACATTTGCGTCTTTGGCCAGGACTCGGGCCATTTCCAGCTCGTATCGAGCCATGTCCAACGACGCAAAATGCCCGAAAAACAACAAATTGAAGTTCTTGGGCAGCCTGCCCTCGCCCCGGATCTTCGGTGGAGCATAGGACGGCAGCACGGCTATGATCGCCAACAACAAGGCAATCAGTGTGAACACGCCGAGAATGGTGATTGGCACAGCGAAGGCCGGCTCATGGCTACGCCCGATCACCAAGGTGACCACGATAGAACAAACAGTGATGATGATATTGGCCTTGCGATCGGCCATCGCGCTCACTTGCACATGGTGCTGTTGCGCTGTTCGCAGCAGGTAGTCGGCGGTATTGCGACCTTCTATTTCGGCATAGACCGGGTCAGATGGGTTTCCCGCAGACGGCATTAGCCGTCACCATGAATCGACAGCGGGATGGGTTTGCGCGCTTCACTGACGGCGACGAACGTCAGGTGGCCGGTGACTGCAAGCTCACGCTCATCGTCATACATGTTTTCCTTGAACACCTGGACCCTGACGCCGAGACTGGTGGTGCCAACATGTACCACCTTGGCGATCAATTCTACGATGGTGCCCTCTGGCAAAGGCGTTTTGAAGTCGATCTTGTCCATCGATACGGTGACCACTTTCTGCCGCAGCAAGCGAGTACAGGCGATAAAGGCCACCTCGTCCATCCACTGCATCAATGTTCCGCCAAACAAAGTACCGTGATGGTTGGTGGTATTTGGAAACACCAGTTTGGTAACACTGGTTCGCGACTGCTCCAGTGAAGCTCGAATATCTTTACTCATGGCCGTCATGAGATCGCGCGGCTTTCGGAAAGTCAAGCGATCAACGTAGTGCCTAAGGAAGCGCTGATCAATTCGAATGCGGCTCTGGCCTACCGGGCGGTTCGCAATCGTGGCCTTGGTGTTTGCCAGTCCAGGACGGACTACGGCACCACCCTAATAGACCAAAGCCATTGAAAACCGCCCTCTCATCGTTGATATTGATGCCATGAACTTACGAGATTTGAATTATCTGGTGACGCTGGCCGACCTTAAGCATTTTGGTCGAGCTGCCGAAGCCTGTTTTGTGTCGCAGCCCACCTTGAGCACCCAGATTCGCAAGCTGGAAGAGGAACTTGGCGTTCAATTGATCGAGCGGGCACCGCGCAACCTGATGTTGACTGAAGTGGGTGCCAGTATTGTTGAGCGCGCTCGCGGTGTCCTTCGCGATGTCGAACAAATAAGAGAAAGCGCTCGCCGTGCCGCCGATCCCGCCAATGCGACTATTCGTCTAGGTCTGTTCCCTACTCTGGGTCCATACCTGTTGCCGCATGCAATGCCGAAAATAATCGAAGCGTTCCCGGGCTTGGAGTGCCTGCTGTATGAAGAAAAAACGCCCAGCATTCTCGATGGCTTGCGCAAAGGGCGTCTTGACGCGGCATTGCTCGCTCTCCCAGTCGAAGCTGCCGGCCTGGAGACCGAGGAGCTATTTACCGAACCGTTCGTAATGGCCCTGCCAGCAGCCCATCCATTGTCAGGTGAAAGCATCATCGGCATTGAGCAGTTGGAGCGACACTCTGTATTGTTGCTCGAAGATGGCCACTGTCTGCGTGACCAGGCGTTGGAAGTTTGCCAGCTATCAGGTGCCAATGAACGACCGGGTTTTAGAGCGACCAGCCTGGAAACGTTGCGCCAAATGGTCGGTGCTGGAGTCGGCATTACGCTGTTGCCGCTGCTTGCCACCCTGCCGCCGATTTCAACGCCGGCCGATGTGCGCCTGATCCCGTTTAAAGCACCGGTACCTCATCGCACCATTGGTTTGGTCTGGCGCCGCAGCGCCGCGGCAGCTGATTTTTTTCCGAAACTGGCCGCTGTGTTGAGGGCCAGCGTGGCCGAGGTACTGGAATGACCATGACCTGCTTGCGCTGCTACCACGAATAACGCATCCTGCGCCCCGTGAAACTGAGCAAAATTTTTGGCATCGCTGGCGTACCAGATGGCGAGTCGGCAACAGCGTATCGCTGGCATTCAGTATTTGAGTGGCTACTGATACCGGCGGCCCTGGCTGTGCTGGTTCGCTGGTATCTGGACATCCATGGCGTGGAGCCGGGGAAGCTGGCGTACGTGATGGACTGGATGATATGGGCGCTTTTCGTTACCGAAACCGCCGTACTAACCATTCTGACCAGGAAGAAACTCGAATATGTGACCGGCAACTGGATCAACCTGGTGATCATCGTCGCCGGCTTTCCGGTGTTGTGGGCTGGGCCGGTATTGGCTGCAGGCCTGCGCAATATCCGTCTGGTCTTGTTCGCACTTATGCTCGGTGGCTCCACTCAGGTCTGGCGCGGTGTTATCAGTCGTCTGCAATTGGGCCCGTTGTTCGCTTTGGCGTCGTTGTGTATCTTCGCCGCCGGCATCTTTATCGATGTTTTTGAGCCCGGCATCGATGGTCCCATGGAAGGCATCTGGTGGGCCTGGGTCACAGTCACCACTGTCGGCTACGGTGATGTTGTGCCGATGACAGAAATGGGTCGGTTATTTGCCGGCTTCGTCATGTTGATTGGCATTGCCATGGTAGCGATCCTGACAGCTGCCATCAGCGCCCATTTGATTGGTCAGGACGAAGAAGAGAAAAGCCAACAGATACACGCACGCCTCGACAGCCTGGATCAGCGATTGATCCAGTTGGAGAATACGCTGGAGCGTTTCATCGCATCCCTTCCGCAATCCGAAGAGAACAACAAATGAGCCCAGGTCTGCGCATGCTGATTGGGGCGGTGATGATCAGCTTTTCAGCACCGATCGTTCGCTTTGTTGAGGTCGCACCAACCACCTCCGCCTTCTACCGCATGGCCATTGGTGGTGCCGTCCTGCTAATTTGGACGTTGGCCAGCGGACGTTTGTCCATACCGCGGGGCCGCGTTGCGTTGTGGATTGCAGCAACCGCCTTCTTTTTCATGCTTGATCTGGTGTTTTGGCACCGCAGCATTTGGTACATCGGGCCCGGCCTTGCCACTATCCTGGCCAATTTTCAGGTGTTCGTACTGGCGCTGGCAGCGGTGGTCCTGTACGGCGAGCGCGTCGGCTGGCGATTTGCCACTGCCGTCACCCTGGCCGTTGCGGGACTATGGCTTATGGTTGGCTTGGACTGGGATGCTCTGCCGCAGCAGTATCACATTGGCGTGATGCTCGGCCTGGCCACAGCTGTTGCCTACTCAGCATATATGTTGAGCTTGCGGCGGGTGCAGGAGAAGCATGGCCTGGATGCCCCGGGCATCCTGACCTGGTCTACGATGATTTGCGCCATCTACCTGGCACTTGTCAACATCTATGAAGGCCACAGTTTTGCCATCCCTGATTGGCAGACAGGCAGCGCTCTGGTGGCCTATGGTTTGTTCTGTCAGGTGTTCGGCTGGCTGCTCATCACCTCGGCCATTACCCGACTGAGTACCGCAGTTGTTGGTCTGATGTTATTGCTACAACCAGCGTTGTCGTTCCTTTGGGACGTGCTCTTTTTTGATCGCCCCACGACTTCAATTGAACTGGTGGGTGCTAGTCTGGCTCTGGTAGGTATCTACATTGGATTGACTCGTCGACCGCGCAGCAGGACGCCCGCACCACCATGACCGACCATCGCGACATCACATCTCTGGTGCGTGCCAACACACCGTTGCTGGTATTCGATACCGCCGAGGAGCGGCGCGCCGTGGAACTATTTCGCAAGGTGGTCGCCGAAGTGTGGCGGCCCCTGTTTCAGTGGACCATCGCTGACGGGCTAACCCGTTTGGACATGGATCTGGACAACAGCGATAAAACCTCCGAGCCAGGCGCTGCCCTGCGCGTTATTCGCGAGACCAACGAACGTGGCATCTATCTGCTGCTTGATTTTCAGCCCTTCATCGAAGACCCGGTAAATCAGCGCTTGATGCGAGACATTATTCAACGCGTCAAAGGCGGCGCTCATACGGTGGTTATGATCGGGCCAGAGCAAACGCTGCCAGATCACCTCGAGCGCGCGGCAACACGCTTGCAGATGAAACTGCCTGACGATGCCGAGTTGGAGCGCATCGTCCGCGACGAAGCTTTCAAATGGTCTCGCCACAACGACGGACGTCGCGTCAAGGTCAGCCGAAAGGCCTTGACCATGTTGGTAAAGAACCTGCGCGGGCTGAGCTCAAGGGATGCTCGCAAACTGGCGCGCAATGCCATCTACAACGATGGTGCGATCATGGAGTGTGATATTCCTGGCGCGATGCAGGCAAAGTTTGAACTGCTCAACGCGTCCGGCGTACTGCACTACGAATACGAGCCAGTCGGGCTAGATGACATCGCTGGCATGGACCGCCTGAAGGCCTGGCTCAAGTTGCGCCAACCCATTTTCGACGGTGCCAAACCGCCACCCGGGCTGACTCCACCGCGCGGCATTCTTTTACTCGGTGTTCAAGGCTGCGGCAAGAGCATGGCGGCCAAGGCTGTAGCAGCGGGTTTTGGCGTCCCGTTACTGAGATTGGATTTCGGCTCGATCTATAACAAATACCATGGCGAGAGCGAACGCAATCTGCGTCAGTCACTGGAGACTGCCAGCATCATGTCGCCGTGCATTTTGTGGATGGACGAGATCGAAAAAGGGCTGGCGATCACCAGCTCCGACGGTGGTGTATCAAAACGCATCTTGGGTACATTGCTGACCTGGATGGCCGAACACAAAACCTCGGTTTTCATGGTGGCGACAGCCAACGATGTCAGCGCGCTGCCACCGGAGTTACTGCGCAAAGGTCGCTTCGACGAGATTTTCTTCGTCGACTTGCCGAACTTGCAAGAACGGCAGGCCATTACCGCCATTCACCTTCGAAACCGCGAGCTGAATCCGGACGACTTTGACCTGGCCGCCATTGCCGAGGGCACGGATGGCTGGTCTGGTGCCGAGATTGAACAAGCAATCGTCCAGGCCTTGTACGCTGCCTACGCGGACTCAAGGCCGATGCGCCAACAGGACCTGGTCGCCGCCATCATGGCCTCAGTGCCCCTGTCTGTGACCATGCGTGAACACGTCGAACAACTCAGGCAATGGGCGTCAGGGCGGACTGTGCCGGCCTGACGCACTCATGGCGGCTTAGCGTACGCTGTCAGCCATTAGCCTCCGCAATATACTGATCTACCAGTTCCTCAAGGATGGTCAGCGGCACCGAGCCGTTGGTCAGCACGACATTGTGGAACTGGCGGATATCAAACCGCTCCCCCAGTTGGTCTTCGGCTTTCTGCCGCAGCTCCATGATT
>BQJN01000114.1 GCA_021604725.1 Lysobacteraceae bacterium
AATCGGGGCGGCCGTTGGCGGGCCACCGGACAAGGTCAGGAAAGAGAGGGTTGCGTTGCTTGGCGTGGACTCCACAGCATCGCGCATTGACTCAACGATTTCCGCCACACTGCGGCTGCCATTGCCACCGGGTTGCAATGCCACCTGAATCTGTCCGTATTGATCGCCATAGAGCGGTTCGATGTCAGTGAACTTGATGCCTGCCAGCGAAGTGATCTCGCGCACCTCTTCAGCATCGACGTATTGCCGGACCACTTGCTCGACCTTTCTGGTCTCGCGCAAGGTCGTTTCCAGCGGTGTGTCAGGTGGCATATCGACGTTGACATAAAACAATCGAATCGCATCGAAAGTAAAAAACTCCATGCGAATCGCACCAGCACCGACTGCACCCACTGCCGTAATGAACAGCAGCAAGGCAACAGAAAGGAAGCGCTTTGGTCGCCGCATCACATAGGTCAATGCCAGTGTGTAGTTGATACGCAATTTATGCGTCCAACGCGATCGCCAATGTGCATCTGGACGATACTTGGTGACTGGTTTCGCGCTACTGATCACGTGCGATGGCAAGATCCAGAACGCCTCCACCAAACTGACTACCAAGCCCACAGTGACGACAAAAGGGATCACAAACATGAATTTGCCGACAATGCCGGGCAGCAGCATTAACGGCAAGAATGCAGCCACCGTGGTGCTCACAGCAGCAGTGACCGGCCCCGCCACTTCACGTAGCGCATCGATGGCGGCATCCAGCGCCTTGGCACCTCTTTGCAGACGGTAATAGATGGCCTCAACGACCACCACAGCATCGTCCACCAACATGCCAAGCACAATGACGATGCCGAGCAAGACTGAGATGTTAAGCGTATTGCCGGTGATATTGAGCAGCCAAAAGGCACCAGCAACGGAGAAGGCGATTCCAAGCGTGACCATCGCTGCAATGCGAAAGCCAAGAAACAGCCAACACACCAGCAGCACCAACGTCAAACCCAACCCGGCATTCTTCTGCATGATGTTGAGCGCTTGCCGGGTTTGCACGGTTTGGTCATCAGCCAGGCGCACACCGACGCCGCTACCGGTCAGCGTTTCGTTCTTGCGCTCGATGTACTGACGAATGCGACCGATCAACTCCAAGGTATTGGTATAGCTGATTTTGGTCACTGACAACGACACCGCCGGTTGGTCGCCCAGAGCGACCAGACGTTCCGGTTCCTCTCGACCCCGTTTCACCGTAGCAACATCACCCAAAGTCACCAGCTGGTCGGTAGTTCCGGGTATGTTCAGTTGAAACTGCGCCAATTGTTCTGGGTCCGCCGTTGTACCCTCGATCCGGACCAGCCATTCGCCACCGACCACGCGCGCCTTGCCAGCGGAAATGTCGGCGAACGAACGAGCCAGGCTGTCGGCAATGGTCGAAGCCGCCAGACCGCGCGCCGCCAGCGCCTGCGGATCGAGCTCAACATGCATTTCAGGATCATGAAGCCCAAAGGCGAGAACTTGATCGACGCCAGTCAAGCGTTCCAGATCTTCTTTGATCGTCAGCGCCTGCCTGCGCAGGTTTTCATCATCTGCCTGCCCGGTCACCACCACCAGCGCAGTTGGAAACCCGTTGGAACTGGTGATCTCCAGAATTAATGGGTCATCCGCAGCCTCGGGCAGCTCCTCATTCGCCTTGTTTTGTATCTCGCGACGCAGGTCGTTGATTCGTTTGTCAAAAACGCGCTCTGAAATATCACGAAACCGGACCAGCAAGGTCGACACGCTCTGGCGAGAGTTGCTGGACACGAACTTGATGTCCTGCACATTGCGCAGCGCATCTTCAAGCGGTTCGGTGACCAGCTTCTCAACATCTTCGGCCGATGCACCGCGCAGCACTGTGGTTACATTGACCCAATTGAAGTTGATCTCAGGGTCTTGTTCGCGAGGCATCGTCACATAGGACATCGCGCCCATGGCGATCACCACGGTGAACAGTATGTTGACCAGCGGGTGGTTGGTCAGCAGTGATTTGAGCAAGCGCATTATTCGGCGATGATCTGTTGGCCGTCTTGCAGACGATCACGCCCGTCAATCACCATGGCGGTGGTTTCCGGGAGCGAAACAACGACGGGGCGACCTTCCTGAGCGGTCGGCAGGTGGATAAATCGCGCAACGCCATCGTCCGCGACAAAAACGCCGAGCCGCCCGTCACGCTGGAGCAAGAGACTGGGCGGCAAGGCCAGAGACGTACGCCGCCAGACCAGCGAACCACTAGCCCCAACCGGGGGGCTGCCGTCGACAAATTGCAACCGAGCCTTGCGCGTGCGGCTGGCCGAACCAATGACGTCGGACAAGCGGTCCAGTCGCACAGCCCAGTTTTGACCATCGCCGTCAAAAGACAGCTCGACAGCGGCTTGCAACGATGCTGCGTCCCTGGGATTAATATCGACATCCAATTCTCGGCGATCACTCTGCACGAGGGTCAGAAGCGGTGCGCCCACAGTTGCGAACTGGCCGTTCTGTGCCTGGCGGTCTTTCACCGTCCCGGCGAACGGCGCAGTAATCACCGTCTTGTCGAGATTGCGCTGAGCGGTTCGCACGGCAACCTCCTGTGCCCGCCGATCGGCCAGCAACACGTTCAGATCGGTTTGCCGTGATAGCAGTTCATCGGCTGACGTAAAGCTTTGCTCGCTCAACCCCTCGGCTCGCCGCAACCTCTCTCGAGCCTGTTTGATTCGGGCGTCGAACGCTACAAGTACCGCCTGCGCCTGATCCAGCTGCAATTGGTAGTCGACCGGGTCAATCTCTACCAGTTGCTGTCCCTGCTCAACTTGGTCACCGACATCGATGCTTACTGCTCGAACAATGCCTGCGATCTCTGCCGAAATCAGGGCCTCGTTTTTGGCCACCACAGTCGCAGGTGCTCGTCCAGTTGCAATGATCGACACCTCACCCAGCGCCTGCGTAGTGACCCGCATTGCGTTGCCCTGCGCCAGCAGGCCGGCAGGTATCAACACAAGTGTTATGGCCAGGCCATAAATGGAACGATGGAGCATTGGCAAGTCCAGGAATGTCTGATTGATTCGAAATCTGCTTGATCGTGACCTCGAGCACGCCACTGTGCTGCGATCATTCGACCTTAAGGCAACCCCGTTGCAGACCGGCCCCCATCCTACCTAAATTCATCACCTGATGAATAGGCAAAAAGGCACAGTATTCGTATTAATCCGAATCTATATCAGGACACAACTTGCTACAGCGGTTGCTTGGCAATCGGCGCAACCCGCTGTAACGTTTGAAACCAGTATTACCTTGGAGCTTGCGACAAGTGTCGACAGCTAACAAGCCAAACGAACGATCAGGCCGCAGCCTCGACTCATCAGTAGCGGGTCGAATCAAGCGCTTGCGCAACGAATTTGACCTGGCGATATTGTCGATATTTGGTGGTTCGAGCGCAGTTGTCGTCGGCGCGTTCGCTATCTACCGCTTCGCTACCGGATCCATCATAGGCGGCATTGTTGATGTGGCCATTGCGCTGGGGCTATCGAGTGTGGTCGTTTACGCCTGGCGCGGCCGCAGCGTCGCTCACGCCGGAGCCGTGTTCGTAGCCTTTGTGGTGATTGCGTGCATCGCCAGTTCCATTGTGTTTGGTCGCACCGCAGCGTACTGGGCCTTCGTTGTACTCAGCATCAGTTTCGTGGTGACGGGGCCGAGGGTCGCCTTGGCCGGCAGTATCGTGCTAATCGCTGCTATTGCCTGGCAATCCGCCTTGTTCAATTCCTTGCCAGAGCGCGCCATTTTTGTCGTCACAGCGGCGCTGATTACGCTGTACGGATGGATCTCCAAGTCCCAATATGAAATTCAAAAGCGGCAGTTGGAGACGCTCGCTCACCATGATCCGCTGACCCACGCCGGCAACCGCCGTTTAATGCAAAAGACGCTCGAAGGGGCGGTCGTCAGTCACCACAAACGACATGCTGTTGCAATGCTCGCGGTACTCGACCTGGATCATTTCAAGTCCATCAATGACAGATATGGTCACGAAGCCGGGGACCGCGTACTGGTGATGCTGGCCGACATCGTGCGACAGCGGCTGAGCGAAAAAGACAGCTTGTTTCGCTTGGGCGGAGAGGAGTTTGTGGTGCTGCTCAACAACACCACAACGGTGCAGGGGGCAAGAGTCGTCAACGACCTGCACCAGCAGTTTAACGCAGGCATGGACGCCATCTCGATGCCGGTGACAGTCTCTATAGGTTGGGCCGAGTTACTCCCGGATGACGACTGGCCAAGCTGGTTGCGTCGAGCGGACGAGGCAATGTACCGAGCCAAACAAGCCGGGCGAAACCAGGTCATCATGGCGTCGGCATCCTGACAACGCCGCCCAGGCGCTTCTGAAAGTTCGTGTCCGCGTTAGCGACGGGTGGCTAATCGTGGACGACCTCTATTTAGGGCTGGCTTCGTAGATCCGGTACTTGTGGTTGTCGGTCAGGACTCGCCATTCATAGCCTTTGTCCAACAGCTTCGGATAGGGCAAGTGAACGTTGGCCACCAGCTGTATCTTACCGCCGCGCCGCAAATGGCCCGGGGCGACCTCCAACAGGCGTTGAACAATCGTCAAATCGCGACGTATGCCGGTGTGGAAGGGAGGGTTCGAGATAATCAGGTCATACTTCGCCGTTCGATGATCCAGGCGGTCGCCGGCAAAAACTCGAGCACGGTTTTCTACCCCATTGGCCACCAATGTCGCATGCGTCGCCGCAACCGCCAGTGCATCACAATCCAGACAATCGACTTCACTGTCGGTATTGCTGGCCAGCATCCAGGCCGCAATAACCCCACTGCCACAGCCGTAGTCCAGGATTTTCCCCTCACTGGGTGCAGTATTTTCGAGCAACAAGCGTGTTCCGGCGTCCAATCCATTGTGGCCAAAGACACCCGGATAGCTGGCCACATCGATATTCAAACCGGCGATTTCGTAGCGGCTCTTTGATCGAAAAGCTTCCAAGGCATTGGGGGCAGCTTCGACCTGGCGTGACTGGCCGCTGTAAATCACGGCGTGCGCGGCGGCATCGACTTTTTTAACGCCGTCGAGATAGAGCGGCAGCCGGCGCATTTCGCTCTTGATGCCTGCTCGATTCTCACCGATCAAGAAGACCGGTGCTTTGGCTCCGGTACCGTCCGCCGCGATCTGCAGCAGCAATTCCAGGCGATCACGAGCTTTCGGCTGAAACACGATGGCATGATCAGCTAGAGGTGTTGATGGCAAACCGCCGAAGCCCCAGGCTCCTGTTCCTTCAACTTCCTGAGCCGCACTCCAATTCAAGCAGACGCCACTGGCCCCATCCAACTGGGTAAACCAACGCACGTAATCTGCCGGCGGGTCGACCACCAGAAGTTTTCCAGAACTCAACAGCGCACGCTGGCGCTCCAGCAATCTCAGCACGCCAACGTCCCGTGAAGGTCATATTCGTCAGCACCGACAATGGCGACGTCCCTGAATTCGCCAGGTTGCACACCGACGGCGTCGAAATGAACCTGGCCATCAATCTCCGGCGCATCAGCTTCGCTGCGAGCTACAACCTTTTGGCCATTCACTTCGTCGACTAGAACCCTCATGGTTTTGCCAACCTTGGCCTGCATTCGAGCAGCGCTAACTTTTTGCTGAGCCTGCATGAATCGGTCGTAACGATCCTGTTTGACCTCGTCGGCAACCGGCTCAGCGAGGTCATTGGCCGTTGCCCCTTCTACAGGCGAATACTGGAAACAGCCCACACGGTCCAACTGCGCCTCATCGAGAAATTCCAGGAGCTGCTCGAAGTCGTCTTCAGTTTCGCCTGGGAAACCGACAATGAAAGTCGACCGAATCGTCAGCTCCGGGCAGATTTCTCGCCACGCACGAACACGTGCCAGGTTGTTCTCTGCAGCGGCCGGGCGACGCATGGCTTTCAATACCTTGCGGCTTGCATGCTGAAACGGGACATCCAGATACGGCAAAACTTTGCCTTCCGCCATCAACGGAATCAGTTCATCGACATGCGGATAGGGATAGACGTAGTGCAAACGCACCCAGACACCAAAAGACGACAAAGCCTCACACAACTCGGTTAACCGCGTTCTTACTGGCCGACCACCATGGAAATCGAGACGATATTTTAAATCCACGCCGTAGGCGCTGGTGTCCTGCGATATCACCAGCAATTCCTTGACACCTGAACGGACCAGCGACTCTGCTTCACGCATCACATCACCAGCCGGCCTGCTGGCCAAACGACCTCGCATCGATGGAATGATGCAAAACGTACATTTGTGGTTGCAGCCTTCCGAAATTTTCAAATAGGCATAGTGGCGTGGCGTAAGCGCTACCCGATGCTGTGGAATTAGATCAGTGAACGGGTCATGGGACTTGGCAATGGGTGCATGCTGATGAACGGCAGATACCACTTGTTCATATTGCTGCGGACCAGATACGGCCAGAATATCCGGAAAGCGGCCTCTAACTTCCTGCTCGTGCACGCCCATGCAGCCGGTAACAATGACTTTGCCGTTTTCCGACAGCGCCTCGTCGATCGCATCCAGCGATTCAGCTCGGGCCTGGTCGATAAAACCGCAGGTGTTAACCACCACCACGTCAGCGCCGTCATAAGTCGGCGAGATTTCATAGCCGTCATGACGCAGTTGACCAAGAATGCGCTCGGAGTCGACCAGAGCCTTGGGACAACCCAGACTGACGAAGCCGACTTTTGCCTTGTTTTTTGTAGCGATACTCATTGGGGCGCGATTGTGAGGCCACAGGCCAGTTGTCGCAAGTAGACTTTTCCCCAGAGGCTGTGGATAAGTCTGTGAATCAAATGCCAACGGTGCCCAAAATGGCGGGTTTCTACCGCACCTGGGCAATTTTTGACCAATTCCATACCCAAAGTATACGCGATACGTAAAATCAATAACTTAGAGCGCTTTCGTCACTTTGTTTATGCGAAAAATGCGCTAGAGCGAGGCACGCCCGAAGGTTTTGTTTCAGAAGCGTTACAACAGTGCATAAGTTTTTCCAACGGGCCGGCCAAAACGTGCATAAACATGAACGATAGTCCCAGAAAAATCATTAAACAGGGACTATTGGCAGATGGCTGCGGTCAATTCAGGCCGCTACACTGATTGTGGTGAGGGTCGGTCATATCGAATCGGGGAATGCTGACCTGCTAATCTACGCAAAACTAAACACGGGAGACTATTCATGAATGCATCCAACTCGGTCTGGTCGGCATTGGTCGACATCATCATTCGCCCTGGTCGAGCAATAGCAGCTCAGGATCAACATACCGGCTGGTTGTGGGTACCGCTGCTTCTTCTCCTGTTTAGCATGATTGCCGTATGGGGTTACTACTTTACCTGGGTCGACTATGAGTGGTACCTCGCCGACTACTTGAGCAATATCGAATTGGACGAGGCGCAACGCGACGCAACGGTGTCGATGATGTCTCCGACGTTCTCGATTACCGTGACGTCGATCATGGTCACCGTAATGACCTTGATCATGTTCCTGATTTATGCCCTGTACCTCAATTTGGTGGCCCGATCCGGTGGCGAAGAAGTACGAGGCTTCGGCAACTGGTTCTCATTATCTGTTTGGACTGCCTTTCCTGGCGTTCTGGGTGTCATCGCGCTGTTCATTTTCCTGGCAACCTCGTCAACCAATCAGGTCTCCCAATTTGACATGGACTTCATGTCACTTAACGGACTGCTGGATCTTGACCCGAAACACCCATTTGCCTCGCTGGCTTCAGCGATTTCGATCTTCCACGTCTGGTCAATTGCCCTGGTCGGTTATGCGTGGAGCATGCTGCGTAATTCATCGATGGCCAACGGTGTCATCGTTGCTGCCATTCCGTATGTTGTGATCTTCGGGATCTGGGCATTGTTCACGGCCATTTGAGCCAGTCTATACATGTGCGGCGGGCGAACTGCCCGTCGCGCATGCACCTGCGAGCGCACCGCCGCACCGATCCATTCACCGACCGCGACGCCAGCGCCCAACCATGCTATCGTGCGTCGGCTTTGTAGCCTGATATTCTCACCATTCGTTGATGGACAAGATCCTGATCCGTGGGGCTCGCACCCACAACCTCGCCAACGTTGATCTAGAACTGCCCCGCGACAAGCTGATCGTGTTCACCGGGCTGTCTGGTTCCGGCAAGTCATCTTTGGCTTTCGATACGATCTACGCCGAAGGCCAGCGACGCTATGTTGAGTCGTTGTCGGCCTATGCGCGCCAGTTCTTGTCGATGATGGAAAAACCAGACCTCGACCACATTGAGGGTCTGTCTCCGGCCATTTCGATCGAGCAAAAATCGACCTCGCACAACCCGCGCTCTACGGTCGGAACCATCACCGAAATCTACGACTACCTGCGACTGCTGTTCGCCCGCGTCGGCTCACCGCGATGCCCTGATCACGACGAAACGCTGGAAGTACAGACCGTCTCACAAATGGTCGATCAAATCCTGGCGCTGCCCGAAGGCACCAAAATCATGTTGTTGGCGCCGGTCATTCGCCAACGCAAGGGTGAGCACCATCAGATTTTCGCCGACATGCGTGCGCAAGGCTTCTTGCGTGCTCGGGTCAACGGCACCGTTTGCGATCTGGACCAGCCGCCGGTGCTGGAGCTGCGGGTTAAACACACCATTGAGATTGTGGTAGATCGATTGCGTGTCCGCGCCGACATCAAACAGCGACTGGCCGAGTCTTTGGAAACCGCGCTGCGCTTGTCTGACGGCCTGGCTTCGGTCGCCGGCATGGATGACGATGAAGTCAATTTGCTGTTCTCTTCGCGCTTCTCATGCCCGGTTTGCGGCTACAGCCTGGCCGAACTCGAGCCGCGACTGTTCTCGTTCAACAACCCAATGGGGGCCTGTGGCAAATGCGACGGGCTCGGCGTCACCGAGTTCTTCAACCCCGATCAGGTGGTGGCGCACCCCGACAAGAGCCTGGCCGAAGGCGCAGTACGCGGTTGGGATCGGCGCAATGCGTTCTACTTCCACCTGATCGACTCACTGGCCCGACATTTCAAGTTCGACCCGGCGACACCGTTCAATGAATTGCCAGAGGACATTCAACAATTGCTGTTGTTTGGCAGTGGCGACGAGAAGGTGGAGTTCAAATACATCGGCCAAAATGGGTCCACGTACAACCGCAAGTCGACATTCGAAGGCATTGTTCGCAATTTCGAACGCCGTTACCGGGAAACTGACTCGGCCATGGTGCGAGAAGAACTGAGCAAATACATCAGTCGTCAGCCCTGCCCCGAGTGCAACGGACAGCGCCTGAACAAGGCGGCGCGCCATGTGTTCGTGGGCGGCCACAACATTGCGCATGTCACTTCGCGTTCAATTGATCATTGCCTGCAGTTTTTTGAACAGCTCGAGCTGGATGGCTGGCGCGCCGAGATCGCATCGCGCATCGTCAAGGAAATCGGCGAACGACTTCGCTTCCTGGTCAACGTTGGTCTTGAATACCTGACGCTGGAACGCCAGGCCAACTCCCTGTCGGGCGGGGAGGCTCAGCGCATTCGCCTGGCCAGCCAGATTGGCGCCGGCCTGGTCGGTGTTATGTATGTGCTCGATGAGCCATCGATTGGTCTACACCAGCGTGACAACGAGCGCTTGCTCGGCACCTTGAAAAGGCTGCGGGACCTGGGCAACACCGTTTTGGTCGTCGAACACGATGACGAAGCGATTCTGACCGCCGACCACGTGGTCGATATCGGTCCCGGTGCCGGTGTCCATGGCGGCCAGATTGTGGCGCAGGGCACGCCCAAAGATATCCTGGATAACCCAAACTCGCTCACTGGCGATTATCTGTCCGGACGACGTAGCATCGAAATCCCTGCGGAGCGTACAGCGATCGATCCGAAGGCGGTCTTGAAGCTCAAAGGTGCGCGAGGCAACAACCTGCAAGGGGTCGATCTGGAGCTTCCTGCAGGTCTGTTTACCTGCATTACCGGCGTCTCAGGTTCAGGCAAGTCCACCTTGATCAACGACACCCTGTATCAGTTGGCGTCGCGCGAGCTGAACCGATCACATGCGCACCCAAAAGCCTTTGACTCTGTAGAGCGAATGGACCTGTTCGACAAAGTCGTCGACATTGACCAAAGCCCGATTGGCCGCACCCCACGTTCCAATCCGGCCACTTACACCCAGCTGTTTACGCCAATCCGAGAGTTGTTTTCCGGCACTCAGGAAGCGCGTTCACGCGGTTACAAGCCAGGTCGATTTTCATTCAACGTCAAGGGCGGTCGCTGTGAGGCCTGTCAGGGCGACGGGCTGATTCGCGTCGAGATGCACTTCCTGCCGGATGTGTATGTGCCGTGCGATGTATGCAAGGGCAAGCGCTATAACCGCGAGACACTGGAAGTCACCTACAAAGGCAAAAACATTCATCAGGTGCTGGATATGACGGTGGAGGATGCGGTCGAGTTTTTCAGCGCCGTGCCGGTCATTCACCGCAAACTCGAAACCATGATGGATGTTGGGCTGTGCTACATCCAGCTGGGCCAAAGTGCGACAACGCTGTCTGGCGGTGAGGCGCAACGGGTCAAGTTATCCAAGGAACTGTCAAAACGTGACACCGGGCGAACGCTGTACATCCTGGATGAGCCCACCACAGGTTTGCATTTCCACGACATCGCCCAACTGCTCAAGGTGCTGCATCGCCTGCGCGACCATGGCAATACCGTGGTCGTCATTGAGCATAATCTGGACGTGATCAAAACCGCCGACTGGGTGATTGACCTGGGTCCGGAAGGTGGCGATGGCGGTGGTCACATCATTGCCACTGGCACACCAGAGCAAGTTGCCGAACACAAGACCTCACATACCGGCCGCTTCCTGCGTAAAACGCTTGCGATGTAAGGCGGACCGGTAGAACGTTTTGTCGACGATGTGGTCTACAAACGTTCGGAGCCAACGGCAGCACCCAGCCCTGTTGGGAAGCGCGCCAGCCTATATACTGGCTCTGCGGTCCCCATGAAACTTTTAGCTAGAGGTCGTCCACGATTAGCCATCCGTGGCTAACGCGGACACGAACTTCCAGAAGCGCGGTTATGAAAGTTCTTCATTTTCAATGGCTTGAAAATACTGGCCCATCCGTGGACCGGTCGAGCTTGGTCCAGAAACGTAAACTGTGGACGCGCTCTAGCCAATTCAATCACATAGAGGCCCCAAGCTGAGCTCGTTTAGATTGTCTCTCGCCACCGCGTTGATGCTCACTGCCCTGTCTGCCCAGGCCGAGTTCGAAGTGCGCGGCCTGGACGGCGACGAGCTGGACAACGTGATGGCGCACCTGACCGACCTTGAGCTGGACCCACGTCGCCGCGGCCGTGCTGCGCAGCTGATCGACAATGTCGTCGATGAAGCGCTGCAGCCCTACGGGCATTACCATTCAAACGTTGAGGTCAACTGGGAAGACGACGGGCAGACCGTCGCAGTCACCGTAAGCAAGGGGCCACCCACGTTGATTACGGACGTCAGGCTGAGCGTTGTTGACGCTAACGGACAGGACCTGGCCAGCAACTACCGCCATATTCTCACCCTGAAGCGACAGCAAGTCCTGAATCACCGCCGCTATGAGCTGGCCAAGCGATCGATCCAGGTGGCGTTGTATGACGATGGTTACCTGGATGCGGACCTGACCACGCACAGAATCGTCGTCGACCGCCAGCAGAAGTCGGCTGAAATCGAACTGCAGTGGCAAATTGGCTTGCCCTACCGCATCGGCGAGATTCGCTTTTCCGGAAGCCAGTTTAGCGACCCATTCATGCGTCGCTTCATTCAATTTGAGAACGGTCAGACCTTCAATCAGGATCAGCTGCTCGATGCCTCGGAGCGCTTGGCTGACAGCGGCTATTTCCGCACCGCCACCGTCTATCCGGTGCTCGATGAACGCGATGGACAAGTGGTACCGGTGATGATCGAAGTCGCTCCCAGCGCTCGACACTTGTGGCTGGGCGGCTTTTCCTATGGCACTGACTCGGGATTTGGCGTCCAGGGTGATTACACGCGGCGCTGGCTGAATCGGCGCGGTCATCGCCTCAAAGTGTCGGCCAATATCGCGCAGGAAAAGTCCCACGCCGGCATCAACTATCGAATCCCGGATGGCGGTCGATCGGACGCCTACTACGGTATCGACCTGGCCTACGTCACAGAAAACACCAGCAGTTTCGAGACGGACTCTTATCGACTCGGCGTCAGTCACCTGCGGCGCATTGGTGACTGGCGGCGTACACAATCGGTGACCTATCTCGATGAAGACTTCGTGGTGGCCTCGGAGTTTGAACAATCGACCATGTTGATAGGTGCGCTTGGCTTTGCCCGCAGCCGTGGCGAAGATCAGGTGGTGCCTGTCAGCGGTGACTTGCTGGGCCTGGAGTTTCGACTGGCCTCCGACGACCTGCTGTCTGACACTTCGATGGCACAGCTTGAATTCGAGCACCGCTACATCACCACCTTGAGCGATCCCTGGCGACTGTTGACCCGGGCGCGTCTGGCCACCACCTGGGCCAACAAACCGCTGAACTTGCCGGTGAGTTTGCGCTATTTTGCGGGCGGCGACCGCAGTATCCGCGGCTATGATTTTCAGTCTCTGGGGCCTAAAAACGACGATGGTGAGGTGATCGGCGGCAAGCACCTGGCAGTGGTCAGTGTTGAATTGGAACGAGCCTTCACCGACACCTGGCGTGGTGCCGTGTTCGTCGACGGCGGCAACGCATTCAACGACCTGGACGCGGACCTCGAAGCCGGCGCGGGGATCGGCATACGTTTCGTCTCACCGATCGGCATGATTCGGCTGGATGTGGCAGCCCCCCTGACCAGTAGCGAGCTTGATCCTCGCTTCCATCTTGTTATCGGGCCTGACCTGTGAAGCGTGTTATCAAGCTGACATCGCTGGTTTTTGCCTTGGCCCTGGTCGCCTTGCTGATTTTCATCAGCTGGTTTGTCAACAGCCAGACCGGGCTTGTTTGGGCCTTGGGTCAGGCCGATCGATTGGCCGGCGTGTCGGTTCAGGCTGAGACCCCGACCGGGTCGCTATGGCACGGCGTTAGAGCCAGGTCACTGCGAATAACCACTGACGATATCGCCGTGCACTCAAACCAGGTCAACGTTGCCTGGCAGATTCACTTTTTTCCGTTGTCGCTGTCCATCAGGTCACTTACCGCCGATGCGGTGCACCTGACTGTCCCAGCATCGACCCATCGTCAAGCTCCATCATCTCCATTTGCTGGACCATGGCTTGAGGGTCCTGGGCTGGCCGTGGTCACGCCGCTCCCATTGCGACTTCGCAACCTTGAAGTCGGTCAGATCAGCGTCACAGACGGTGTCGAACAAGGGCTCAATATTCAGCTTGCCGAGGTGCAAGGGAGCGCCGGATGGATCGGCCAGGAGCTGACCGCATCGTTGTCGGTGCTGGCAGCGGATTACGATCAGGCCCGCTTGACCTTGAGCGGCGACCTGCGCCTGAACAACATGCTGCGGCACAACATCAAGCTTGATTTTGAAAACAGCCACGGACAGGCCCAGCTGGCATCAAAAGGCACTGTGCAACGTCTCGATATCGAGCTGAACCAGACTTTCACCGGCGACACGGCCAAGATCATCATAAGCGATGCACACAAGGCGCAGCCGCAGCTCGACCTGGTCATCAACGGCCCGACTCGGCAGGCGCGGCTTTTGCTAAGCAACCCCGAGTTCGAGTTAACGTTTTCCGGCACCCCGATCTGGGTCGACGTGCCGGGTCCGACC
>BQJN01000115.1 GCA_021604725.1 Lysobacteraceae bacterium
AGCCCAGCAACGGTCGATCACTTCCTGGCAGCGGCGTTCCATTTCCGGGTTGTCGCGCTGCACCGAGGCATAGTCCAGCTGTTCGCTGCTGGCACCGCTGCTCATCGAGCTGGCGGCTCCACCGCCCAATCCGATCAGCATCGAAGGCCCACCCAGGACGATCACAGCATCACCCGGCGACAAACGGTTTTTCTCGATATGTGGCTGGCGAATAACGCCCATTCCACCGGCGATCATGATCGGCTTGTGATAACCACGCAGCTCTTCGCCATCCTCCATTTGCACCGTCATCTCAAAGGTGCGGAAGTAGCCTCCAAGCGCTGGGCGGCCGAACTCGTTGTTGTAGCTCGCCGCACCTATGGGGCCTTCGGTCATGATGTCCAACGCAGAGGCGATACGCTCTGGTTTACCCGGCGAAGTTTCCCATGGTTGCGGTAATCTGGGGATCTGCAGGTGAGAAACGCTGAACCCGGTAAGACCCGCCTTTGGCCGCGCCCCGCGGCCGGTCGCCCCTTCATCCCGAATTTCACCACCGGAGCCAGTGGCAGCGCCGGGAAACGGCGAGATGGCCGTTGGATGATTGTGTGTTTCCACTTTGATCAGAATATGTGCCGGCTCAGCATGCCATTGGTACGCGCCGGTCTTCGGGTCAACGAAAAGTCGCCGTGCATCGGTGCCCTCGATGACCGCCGCATTGTCCTTGTACGCTGAATGCACGCCTTGCGGATGACTGGCATGGGTGTTGCGAATCATGGCGAACAAGGACTTTGCTTGATCGACGCCATCGATGGTCCAACTGGCGTTGAATATCTTGTGACGACAATGTTCTGAGTTGGCCTGTGCGAACATCATCAGCTCAGCATCGCTCGGGTTGCGTTCCAGGCGAGCGAAGGCGTCGATCAGGTAATCAATTTCATCATCAGCCAAGGCCAATCCGAGTTCGCTGTTGGCGTCCACCAATGCCGCACGCCCACCCGCGATCACATCAACGTACTGAACAGGCGTTGGAGCATGATGCCCAAACAGACCCTGCGCCGCGTCAATGCTTGATAGCAACGACTGCGTCATTGGGTCGTGAACATTTGAATGGACTGCAAGCCGCGCCCGCTGCTGGTCACCGCTACTGGACCACGTGTAGTAGACCGCGCGCTCTACCCGCGACACGGAACCTAGCTCGCAATGGCGAAATATATCGGTCGCTTTACTGGACCAGGGCGAGATGGTGCCAAGCCGTGGCGTCACAATGACATGATCGCCCAGCGACTCGAGCGAACCAATGCGGCCACCGACCAGCACGCAGGCTTCTTCTTTCTGCGTCGGGTTGAGTTCCGCTTGCAGCTCGAACAGGTAGACGAAGTGTGCTTCGATATCGGTTACATCGGGCGCAGAGCGCTGGATTCGCTCCAGCAACCGTCGCTTGCGAAAATCAGAAAGAGCAGCGTTGCCGGCCAGCCACATACGTTGACCCCACAGAAAAAATTTAAGCCGGCAATGATACCTGCCGGCTTACCAAAAATCAGTCTTTGCTGGAATATCGACCTGCCCGGTTTTTCGGTCCGGTGGCAGGTCGATCGAAATCAAAACGCTATTCCGCTTCGTTCTCCGCAGCACTCATCGCATCAAGCCGCGCCAGCAGCTGCGCCGGCGGAACATAGCCAGACAGATACGTGCCGTCCGGGGCAATAATCGCTGGTGTTCCATTAACCCCCACCGAACGTCCCGTGGTGAAGTGATTTTCGATTGGGTTGTCACACTGCAGCGGCTCAGGCTCATTGCCTGCTTTGGCATCAGTCAGGGCCTGGTGCGGATCAGCGGCACACCAAACCGACACAGCCTTGTCGAAGGAGTGTGACTTTAAACCTGCTCGCGGAAAAAACAAATATGAAATGCCGATACCCAAATCGTTGTATTCAGCCATTTGGTCATGCAGCCGGCGACAGTAACCGCAGTCGATGTCGGTAAACACGCTGACCATGTAGCGCGGGTTCTCCGGGGCATAAGTCAGCTTTTGCACCTCAGGAATCTTTGACAGTCGCGCGTTGCGCACAGAGCCCATGGCGCGGTCGGTGAGGTCGATGCGATTATCGATATCAAACAAGGTCCCCTGCATCAGGTACTTACCGTCTTCCGAGACGTACAGGACCTGGCCGCTGACCATCACCTCGAGAACACCGGGTATCACCGACTCACTAATGCCATCAATGGTTGCGGTGGGCAGCAGCTTCTTTAGCGCCTCGGTAACCGTATCAGTAGCATCCCCTTCTGCCGATGCGACGCTGCCGAAAAGCAACGCGACAGCAATCGTGACTGGTGCAACAAATCGTCGAAACATCTCAAACCTCTTGAAAACTTAAATGGCCCCGTGCGCGGGCCCTGTTGTGACAACAGCGCTCGGCAAAAATTCAGGCGTAGTTGAAAGCCCGCGCCCTGAGGGGCTCGCAGGGCGCAGAGTCTACCTTAATACGCGCAAAACGAACACCCAACGGATCACAATCTGACCGGCGTCTGAGGTCGGTTGCGTGGTGCGCTTTACTCATTCAGCAGACCGCGATTGCACATCGGCGCTTTCATCCAGGGACTTGAGCCGGTGCAGTAGCTGCTCAGGCGGCATATAGCCACTGAGGACGATGCCGTCTTCCGTCAACAGGGTAGGCGTGACACCAATTCCGAGTGCCAGGGCCAGATTGAAGTGATCGGCGATGGGGTTGTCGCACTGCAGCGGCTTGGGCTCTGCTCCGAGGTTGGCCAGCGTCAATGCCTGGTGGCGATCATCAGCGCACCACACCGAGACCGCTTTGTCATAAGCCGGGGATTGCAATCCACCACGCGGTAAAAACAAATAGGAAATACCGATGCCAAGCTCGTTGTATTGTTCAACCTGGCTGTGCAGGCGCTTGCAGTAACCACAATCCAGATCGGTGAACACATTCACCATATGTTTTGGTTGATCGGGTGCAAACACCAGCTTCTCATCTTCAGGCACCGCAGACAGACGGTCGCGCCGCACGCCAGCCATGGCCAAGTCGGTCAAGTCAACGCGATTGACCAGGTCGTACATCGGCCCCTTCATCAAATACTTGCCATCGGCAGACACATAGACCACCTGGCCGTCCACCATGACCTGATACATGCCAGGCACCGGTGTGCGTTCGACCGCGCCGACCTCGGCCCCAACAAATGTTCGTTCAACCGCCGCCACAACAACAGCCGAAGAATCATCCGCCTCAGCTGCAGACCACAAAAAAACAGTAAGTAACAGAAAAGGCAGGTTTCGGCCCGACATCTTTGCAATCCCCATCGATGATTAAACTCATCGATTCGGACAGCGCAACGTCCAATAGATTCCGTCCGATGCCCGCGGCAGCGTTGCGCCCCCAAAAATCGCGCCGATGGTGACATGGCTTTTCGGTCGGCCACGGCCCTCCATGGCCGCTGTTTCGCGCAAGGCAATGCTTCGAATGAACCCCCAGCCTCGCCTTTCATGGCGAGTCGTTCAGCCCTTGCGGCGTGCCTTGGGCACCCCGCTGCTAAACGTAAACTGTGGACGCGCTAGTCACTCGCTCACTTGTGCGAATGACTCACAAGCGCGAGATCAGCGAATCGGTGAATGCATCGGTACCGCTTTGGCCACCGAGATCTGGTGTCAGACGATCGTGTGCGGAGATGGTCTGGCGAATCGCATCGCGTACGCGGCGGGCAGCATCTTCCTGGCCCAGATGACTCAACATCATTGCCGCTGCCAGCATCAACGCACAGGGGTTGGCAATGTTCTTGCCAGCGATGTCCGGCGCTGAGCCATGAACAGCTTCGAATATTGCAGTCTCGGTCCCTATGTTGGCGCCGGGTGCCATACCCAGCCCACCAACCAGCCCGGCACACAGGTCGGAGAGGATGTCGCCAAACAGGTTGGTGGTGACGATCACGTCGAACTGGTGGGGGTTCATCACCAACTGCATGCAGGTGTTGTCGACGATCAGATCATTGAATTCGATGTCTGGATAGTCTTGTGCGACTTCGCGCGTGACATCGAGAAACAGACCCGAAGTGGTCTTCAGAATGTTGGCCTTGTGGACAGCCGTAACCTTCTTGCGCCCTTCACGTCGTGCGACATCGAATGCAAACCTGGCAATCCGCTCAGAACCAGCGCGGGTGATCACCATCTTCGACTCGGCAATGGTCTTTTCCTTGTCAATGGTTTGACCGGCGGCCAGGTAGGCACCTTCCGTGTTCTCACGGACGGTAATGATGTCAATATTGCTGTAGCGCGACGCCGTCCCCGGAAATGAAACAGCCGGCCGCAAATTGCCATACAGATCGAAGTGACGGCGCAATTCAACATTGATTGAGCTGAACCCGCCACCAATCGGTGTGGTCAGCGGGCCTTTCAACGTCGCCTCAGTGCGCTCTATTGATGCCAGGGTGTCGGCTGGCAGCAGTTCGCCTTCATCTTCCAATGCAACAAGGCCAGCCTTTTGGTAATCGTAGTCCAGGCCCAAACCAAGGGCATCAAGCATACGAACAGTTGCTTGCATGATTTCCGGACCGATTCCATCACCGGGAACAATGGTAAGTTTATGACCCATCGAAATTCTCCACACCTGGTCGCAGCTAAAAGCCCACCATTATAAGGCATGCAGCGATGGGGCGTCAGACAGCCACCTTCGAGGGGCCTGCAAGCGCATCCGCCGCTGCACTTCGCAATCGCGAATGCAGCTCTGCCGGCTCCCCGGGAAACGACCGGTCCAACCAGTCAATAGCCCTCGGCAATGCACCACCAAGCATCCGAATCACCGTATCGGTCTCCCTTTGCCGCTGATCTGCACCGTAGTGCGTGCCCGGTTGTTTGGCATGTGTTGTCAACCAGTGCGGCTCACCCAACCGAATACCGAGACGAGCCGCCAACTGGTCGGCGTGCCGTCGTGGCTGGTCTAGCCAGTCGTCAAAATCCAGCGGCAATAACCTGGGGCTCCATCGCGATTGCAGCAGCTGATTGAACTGGCGCATGTGCAATAGCCAGGCCAGCGCTCCGGCGCGCAGATAATCTGATCGAGCCTGCTCAAATGCAAGTTGATCAGCGGGCACCAATGGCATACCAAAATAGCCGCATAAACGCGCGGGCAAATCGAGCAAGCGCAACTGGGTATCGGCGTTCTTCTTGGCGCAACTAACCAGGAACGAGCGCAGCCCCTGGAACATCAGGGTCGCGCGCGAACGCGAATCGGACATCAACTCTGGGGTCAAACCGCACACCAGATTGGACGGTTTGATCACGACGCGCGTTTGACCGTCGAACGCGACCGACAACGAGCTCAAGACAACATCGACCAGCTGTTTGAAACGGCGGCCATGCCAACGGTCTGCGTGTAACCGGCGAGTCTCGGCTAGCTGCAGAAGCGCCAGCGGTTCTCGCAGCACCAGCGTCTGGGCATCACTTTCAAATGCGCGGCTCAACAAAGTTGATCCACAAAATGCGCTATGAAAGATGAAATGGACCGGCAGACGTCGTTTGGCCGGTGCTACTTTGGGTGCCTTGACTTGCAGCACCTGGCTGTCCGGCCGATCAATCCGGGTGTCGAGAAATACGCTGTTGCGGTAATTCTGCCGACGCATCCGAACATAACCGAAGCGCCGATCATCAGGGCTGATCTGGTGCAGGTGCCAACGCGCACCGGCCGACCTCAACGAAAAGTAATCCACTCCTGGCACCGTCTTGCCTCCTCCAATCAATTGCCTTGGAGAGTGGTTCAGCAGGCACAAACTGTCGCGGATTTTCAGGTGAGGAAAAGTGAATCATCTGCCTCAGGTTCGATTTACGACAACGAATCAACGCAGCCATGCGTTCGATACTCGGGACCTAACCAGAGGATCTAAGAACACAGCCAATTTTTCGGATTCACAAAACAGTTTGACGTCGCTGATAACGTGAAGGCAGGAGTCGAGTTCAGCGTGCATCGACCGCACCGACAGCCAGCAGTGCACACCGTCCAGGGAAGCTCTGAATCAATTCGAATACGGCTTTAAGTCGACGCCAAGTAACGGGTAGGTGCACGGCCGATGGCGTGCAGCAACTTCACGAACCTTGGGTCTTCGCGAAAATGAGAAAATTCAGGCATGGCGTTTATGAATATGGCGAACGGGTCACGCCGATTTACCGCCTCTTCCAACAGCGCAATCGCTTCCTGCTGACTACCAAGAATAGCCGCATAGCCGGCCCCGGCAACCAGGGAGTTATAACTGCGCTGGTCAAGCATTTGTCGCAAAATCTGCTGCCGGGAAAGCTGCCCGACAGTAGCGTCATCAATTTCTAGCGTACGCACCGCCAACTGCCTCAACACGGCATCTGACGACTCAACATCTCCCAGAACGTGGTATGCGACAAATTGCGCGCGTAAGGCGGCCGACCCAAACTCAGTGCCGGCGCTGAGTGCTTCGAAATCTGCCAAAGCTTCCGCCGGGCGCCCCGCAAATAGCTTGAGGTAGGCATAGTCGGCGCTGGCAAAGCTTGCTGGGTCCAGTCGGCGCGTGTGTTCCCACTGTCGGATGGCCTCAACGTAACGCCCCTGCGCCACCATCAACCACGCATAGCGTCGGTGCGTTATCGTATCGCTAGGGTTGAGCGCCAGCGCTTTCTGATAGCGACGCTCTGCCGCGGAATAGTCGTAATGTGCAAATAGCTGGGCCTGACCAATGAGCCGGTGCAGCTGCGCGGACTCACCGCCAATCCGCTCCGCCTCCATGGCTGATTCAAGAGCCAGGTACAAGCGCTCGACGCCAGTCTCTCCGCGTTTAAACAGCGCCAGCTGCGCCTCGGCCAAACCAAGATGCGCCCTCGCTGATTGCGGGTATTCCTCGACGAGGCGCGTAAAATCAACTACCGCCTGATGCAAATCAACACTCTGGCCGGTCGTCAGCAAATAGCGCGACTTCAACAAGCGTTGCATGGCGTCAGGCGTCATCGCAACTGTGGCTGCTTCGCCTTTGACTGCCGCTCCAATCTGCATGGCAATGGCACTGCCCAACTCATCCTGCAACCCGATAGCATCCGCCAACGGGCGATCGAATTGCCGCGCCCACAACTGGGTGAGGTTAGAGGGATCAACGATTCTGGCGTTTACTCGAATTTGATCGCCACTTTGCAGCACGGTGCCGGTCACCAGCAAATCTGCCCCGAGTTGCTGCGCCGCCGCTTGCAAGTCAGAGGCGTCCTGAAAGGCTTGCGCACTACTTCTGGCGATCACACTCAACCCGGGCTGTTCCCCAAAGCGCATGATCAAAGCATCGGTAATAACCGGCGCCAAATGACTTGGCGACTCGCTACTGAGGTCTGAAAACGGCAACACCGCCAAAACCGTGGGCTGCGTGTCACGGGATTGCTCACTGTTGACACTGCCCAACAACAAGGCAACAGCCAACATCGCCGCTGCCGCAAACGCCAGCCAATGTGTCGATCTGACGACGCTGCCTGGCGCAACGATCAGACGATAGCCAACATTCTTGCGGGTTTCGATGAACTTAGGTTGCTTTGGATCATCACCAAGCGCTTTGCGCAGCGTCTTTACCGCTCCAGTCAAGGAGTCATCAGTCACCGGACGGTCGCCCCAGACTCGTTCGAACAGCTGGTCCCTGGACAGAAACTGACCATGCGCCGCAACCAGGGCCTGCAGAACCTGCATGGCGCGCCCTTCAAGACGGACCACTTTTGCGGTGCGTTGGCAGACCAGTTTCTTTTGCTCGGGCCGCACTTCCCAAGTGTCGAGCCGATAGGGTTTCATTTGATTATTGGTGGTGCCAACAGTCATGCAGGTGTCAGGTGGCGTCAAAAATCTGATTGTACTCCTGTGCATTGGACTGTGATGTGCCATTGGTGCCGGACATAAGCCAGCTAGCTCGAACTGTCCTTCGCCAGATGCACAAGAACGAGCCTGGTCAGGATCAGGCTAGAATGACCGTTCGACTAGAGGCCATTGGGAGATTGAAAAATGGGACAGCCCGTTGTGCATTGGGAGCTTTGGTCTGAGAACCCAAGTGATGTCGCCGACTTTTACAGGACCGTTTTTGACTGGGAAATTCGAACCATTCCGCAGATGGATTACCACCTGGTTGAAAAAGAAGAAAACGGCATCGGTGGCGGCATCATGCAACCGCAAAAGGGTCCTTGGCCGGGAAATATGGCGATGTATATCGATGTCGACGACCTGGCGAAATTTCGCCAACGCATTTTGGATGCAGGCGGCCAGATCATTGTTGAGGAGCAGGATGTGCCGGGCGTTGGATCACTCAGCCTGTTTGCCGACCCAGATGGCCGCGTGATGGGTATGTGGAAGCGGTAGACAGATCAAAACGTATTGCATGACTCGACATCGCCAGTGCGTAGCCCGGTCTCCAGCCACTGTTGACGTTGCGCCGAGGAACCGTGAGTGAATTTCTCATGCCGAACTGCCTGCCCGGCGCGCCGTTGCAATGTGTCATCACCAATCGACCGAGCCGCCTGCAAGCCTTCCTCAACATCACCAGGCTCCAGCACCTTGTGCTGCTTGTTGGCATGATGGGCCCAAACGCCGGCGTAACAGTCTGCTTGCAGTTCCAGTTTAACCAGCCATTGATTGGCTTCAGCCTGGCTGCCAGACGCTCGTTGTGCCTGTCGCACACGGGCTTCGGTGCCGGTGATTTTTTGAATGTGGTGCCCGACTTCGTGACCAATCACATAAGCCTGAGCAAAATCGCCCGGAGCACCCAAGGCCTGCAATTGGCGAAAGAAGCCCAGGTCCATGTAGACCTGCTCATCGCCTGGACAATAGAACGGACCGGTTGCCGATGAATTGACACCACAAGCAGATTGCACCCTGTCGGTAAACAACACCAGTTTCGGGGCTCGATATTGCGCCCCACCTGATCGAAAAACCTGTGTCCAAACATCTTCGGTTGAACCCAATACCGCGGCGACAAACTGTGCGGTTTCATCATTTGCCGGTGCTGGCGTTGAGGGTTGTTGACTGACCTGACCACCAGACCCATCCAGTGATGCCAGCAGAGACAAGGGGTTGGTGCCCGTAAAGTAGCTGAACGCAATGATGCCGATGATGACAGCAATACCCATCTTGCTGCGCAACAAACCCAATAACAGACCGATGCCGGCACCGCCACCAATGCCGCGGCCGCCACCGCCGCCACTGTGTCCTCGGCGGTCTTCTACGTTCTTGCTGCGGCGTAAGTCTTTCCAACGCATGCCTTATCTGCCCCTGGGTGAATCTGCGCCAACTGTACTGCGCGGCGCGCAGTAGTGCTAGCTCTAAGCTTAGGGCAAACTGGAAAATGCTGTAACGATATTTTCCACAAACGCCTGTGATCCCCGCTCGGTCAAGTGGCAAATATCATCAAAATAGTCGGCGTTGCCAGGGAGGGCAGAGGCCTGGTCGACGAATACAACGCTGCCGTTTTCGGCGGCGATCGTTCTAACCACCCGATTGTGAGCTTGTAGTGTCGCCACCACATGCTCCGGACGACCCCACATTTCAATCGGTGCGCGGTGCTCGCCATAAGCGAGTTGACCAGCCATGAACGCATCAAGGTCGTAGCCATCGGCCAGGTACCAGGCGAAACTCATCAAAACCAGGGGGTCTTCCCGGGACCGGGCGATGTCCAATATGGTGCGGATGTTCTGGTCGAACTCAGCGACGCTTTGTTGCGTTTCCCCATACTGGAACCATTCCTCACGGGGAATGTGTTCGGGAACGTAGTTGGCTGCGCCAGCTGTCTGGGCAATTCGCACACGCAAGTAGTCCAGAGTCAAAGGCAAAGCCCAGGTCGCGCGATCCTGGTGTTGCTCCATGGAGTTGACCAGTTCATACCAGCCATAATGGCCATAGCGCTGCCGATAAAGATCCGGCGGAACGTTGTTGGCGCGAATTTCATTGATGCCGTGATATAGCAGCACCAGGTCGAACCGTGCCTGGTGCATGGCACGGTATTTGATGAGACTATCGCGCGAGGTATGACCGGGCACGCCAAAGTTGAATACGCGCACGCGTTTGTATCCGAGGCTTGAGAATTGCCTGACCAGTTCGTTCTCAATATTACCCCACTTGTTGTTCACGACCGAACCGCCAAGCAGCAAGATATCGAACCGTTTGTCCTGGCGACTGGGTTGCTGTCGTTTCACTCGCAGCAGCCCCGGATACCATGCGCCTAGTATCTGGTCAGGTTGCGTCATCGGCACAGCAAAGCCGACCCGCCAAAATACTCTGCTGGCAGTCTCGAGAAGACCAGCAGTCAACGCAACAACAAAGGCGGTGGCTGCCAAAGTTCGCAACCACCGCCTCGGTTTTTGTCTCGCAGTTGGCTCAGCCATCTGGTCTGAGGTTAACTGCTCGCCCCCGGATCAAGCGCACGAGCAATCGTCAGCTTGAGGTGATTGACGTGCGCTTGCGTCGACAAGTCAGCACCGCGCCGTCGCTTCAGTTGATCCTCGAGCTGGGCCAAGACATGCAAGGCCATCGACTGGGTCATGTAGTCGTATTGCGCTTTGCTGTCGGCAGAGACCATGGCCACCAATCGGTTGACATACTCAACCTGCAAATTCTGTCGGAAACTGTTGACGTCGCCACGCATGTCGGCGTCAAAAACGGCATCCGTCAGATCGCCCATCATCTCGCCCAGCGAATACTCATTGCCATACAAGGATGAATCGGTCATGCGTTTCAGCACTGAAGGGTGCAGCACATGATCCAGCACGGCTTGCTGCATAGCCAATACGGCCTGGTGAACCTTTGGATCTTCAGTCTCGCTATAGAAGTTGAAGCCGCGGCGCTGTCGTGCAAGATAGCGATAAAGATCGGCCGGCGCGTCGAACGCAGTGGGTGCAAACAAGTGTTGACCCAGTACGTCAATTGCTTTGGCCTGAACATCTGCGGGCACCGGTGTGTAGGGTTGGCCACCACCAGCCTGTCCAGACATGGCTCGATCCAGATAAACGCCGCCGACGAAACGAGACACAACGTTGGCCGAACGACCCCATTCACGCATCAGTACAACGTAGGCATCATGCGTCTCCTGGTAGGATTTGCCGGCCGCCGGCAGGCGCTCACCAAGGCCATTGATAGTTTCAGACAACAGCGTCATGCGCGCCGCCGCATACTCAATGGGGTCACTGGACATGTCGTAGATATTGACGCGGGGATCGATGGCTTTGCCCGGTGAGCGCATGTCATCAGCATCGTTGCCAAAGGCCAGCTCAGGCTCGGTGGATCGGCTCAGCAAAGCGTTAACACGTTGTGCCTCGGCCTGCGCATCGGTCAGCGACGGCGTGTAACCAAATTCAATGGCCCAGTCATCGTATGGGCCAGGCTTGACGGCATAGAAACGGGTTTGCGTCGCCCCGCGCGGCGCAAAGTTTACCGCTGGGTAGTCCATGACCGAACCGGCCAGCCCACGCTCATCGACGATGGCAGGGTCGAACGCCTCGGTCGGTGACAGCAACTGCGTTGCCTTCATGTTGTGATTGAGGCCCAAGGTATGACCGATCTCATGCAGAATCAGGTAATGCATGGTGTCGTGGATCAGCTGCTCGGTCAGTCCCTCGCCATAGCCAGCAGCCTCGGCCGCAACGCGAGCCATCATCTGGCCGCTCTTCAAGCCCTCGGACACGTTGCAAAAGTGCCCTGCTTGCTGACCCATAAGATTGAACGCAGCCGGCTCCGACAGCAGGTGCTCTGCATACAGGTAGCGATTCATGAAAGAAAACTCGAGCATGACATCGGCACCCATGATCTGTCCGGTTCGTGGGTTGACAAAGCTGGGGCCATAACCCCCAAATGGTGGGTTCGGCGATGAGGTCCAGCGCAGCACGTTGTACCGAATATCGCCCGCATCCCACTCGGCATCATCCGGCTGCACCTTGACCACTACAGCGTTTCTGAATCCCGCTTTTTCAAATGATGAGTTCCATTCCAGCGCGGCGGAACGAATCAGGTCGCGATACTCTACTGGTGTGGTGTTCTCAATCCACCAGGTAATCGGCTCAACGGGCTCGGACAGAGCGGCATCTGGGTCTTTTTTGACCAGCTTCCAACGCGCGATAAAGTCTCGATACGGCGTCGCCGAGAAAGAAGTCAGGTCAGTGGTTTCGGTTCCGAAATAACCAACACGCGGATCGTCCTGGCGCGGCTGGTAATCATCTTCCGGCATGGCAATCAAGCTGTGCAGAACGCGTATAGAAACGTTCCGTGCGTCGGTCACTGCGGCTTCGCCATAAACAGTTGGAGCAGGGTTGTTGTAGACATACTCAACTTCCACGTCGCTGTTGAGCGGATAACTGCGTACGTTGAGAATTTTGCTTTTGTCCTCAGACAGCGATCCGAGAGTGAACGTGGTCTTGGGGTCAGCATCCGGGTTTGGAGACGGCTTGACCTGCATCAGGTTTTCGGTGAGAAACAGGCTGTCCGCCTTGATCAATACCTCGCCGCTTTCCTCATCTTCTGCCAGGATTTTCTCAACCGCCAACACAGCGTCCGGAACGTTGGCATCTGCCGCTCGGGCCAGCGCATTGTCCGGGTCAAAATAAAAGCTGGTATTGCGCGCAATCACCTCAATTCGGTCGTAGTGACGTTTGAACATCAACACCCCATTGGCCAGGTACGCGCCACGGAAGTAGCCGGCGTCGACCACACCGTTGGCCGCCTGCGCAAAATGAACGTACTCGGTGTCCAACTGGTCGGCGCTGATTGCCATGTGCATCTGACCCGACTTGTTGTCCCGATACAAGGTAAACAGGCCATCAATGCGTTCGCTTTTCTCAGTCAGCTCGGCAATGGTCTTGGGCTTTTCTTCTTCATCCTTCTTTTCTTCTTCTTCGGCCAATACGGGCAATGAGATTAGAAGCAAGCAGATGACTGCCCATATCGACAGCCGCTTCAAATTTATCGGGTTCATGATGATGTTTCCTGGTCAGATCGCAATAGCAAACGCCCACGTTCAAGACGTGGGCGTTGCACAATAATACAGTGTACGGCTTACTCCGGGACCGGGAAGCCACGATCGCGCATCAGCGCGTCGACCTTGGCATCGCGTCCTCGAAACAAACGATAAGCCTCAGCCGGGTCCATTGAGTTGCGAGGTGCGAACAGGTACTTGACCAGTTTGGCCGCTTGTTCCTCGTCGAAGAACCCACCCGGAGATTCAGCGAACGCCTCGGCAGCGTCCGAAGTCAACACCTCAGCCCACATGTAGCCGTAGTAGCCGGCCGAGTATCCTTCGCCCGAAAAGATGTGGCCGAAATGGGGTGAGCGGTGACGCATCACAATCTGCGATGGCATGCCCAATTCCGCCAGCGTCTCGCGCTCGAAGGCATCGGGGTCAATACCGGTGGGATCAGTGGTGTGATAGCGCATATCGACCAATGCAGAGCCCAGGTATTCAGTCGTTTTGAAACCCTCGTTGAACGTTGCAGCGTTCTTGATTTTGGCCACCAATTCCGCAGGAATCGGTTCACCGGTTTGATAATGCACCAGATAGTTGTCGATCACGGCATCAGTAGTCAGCCAGCGCTCCAGAAGCTGCGACTGGAACTCAGTGTAATCTCGAACCCCGCCGTTCAAGGTCGGGTAAGCCACATTGGACGACAGGTAGTGCAAGGCGTGTCCAAACTCGTGGAAATAGGTCTCGGCATCGTCCCAGGAAATCAGCACCGCTTCA
>BQJN01000116.1 GCA_021604725.1 Lysobacteraceae bacterium
TTAGCCATCCATGGCCAACGCGGACACGGGTTTCAAGGAGCGCGGTCATTGAAACCCTTCATTTTCAACAAGTTGGAAAATGCTGGCACTTCCGTGTGCCAGGGCGAGCGCGTCAAAAGACCTATCCGTGGACGCGCTCTAACTAGATTCGTCCACGATTAGCCATCCATGGCTAACGCGGACAAGGGTTTCAAGGAGCGCGGTCAGTGAAACCCTTCATTTTCAATAACTTGAAAATGCTGGCCCATTCGTGGCCCGGTCGAGCTGGTCCAGAAACGTAAACTGTGGACGCGCTCTAGCTAGCCCAGCTCGTGCACTAGTCGGCTTGTAACTGTTAACTCGCCAGGTCATCGGCCAAAACAACAAACACTTCGGCGATGCTGTCGCCCCGGTCCAGTGCCTTTTCCTCGGTCGCCTGTTTGACACTCGATATCAGAGTTTTGAGCAAGTGGGCATTGGCTTGCTTGTCAGGTCCAAACGTACGCAAAGCCAATGGCGAGTGAAAGCGATGCAGGGTAAAGAAAAACTGCCACTGCGCGTCGGTCAAAAACTGCAATACCGACACCGCTGAATCTGTGCCCATTTCTCGGCCAAGGCGATACTCGCGTTCGCTACACAAAGCTACTGCGCTGCGGGCGAAGGCCGGAAACGGGTCAGCGACACTGGCGGTATCGATGTCTGCGCCCCAGGCCAACAGGTTTAGTTGGTCGTCGGGCAACTCCCGCGCCAGATCAGTCATCAATCTAGAGGCCAGTGCCCCTCCTTCGATATGATGACGAGTCGACGGCACTGCAAAAGTAGAGCCGGCGATCATCCACTTCAAAGGATCGAACCAACGCTGCAGGTCGAGCCCACAAGCGGCCAGGATGCGCCGCGCCTCGGCAATGGAAGCCAGTTCGTTGGCTCCCACGTCGCCTTCTCGTTGCTGCTCGTCCTGGCGCAGGTCATGCATGGTGGCGAACAGGATCAGGGTTAGCAGGCTTTGGCCATCCATTTCATCGCAGTCAGCCGCGTCGCGCATGCGCTGCAAACGCCACACCAGATCAATGGCGTGCTGATCGTTGTGATACTCCAGCGGCCGCGCTGACAGGCAGCCATTGCGCGTGGCCATTCTTGCATGGGCGATGACCAGCGCGTCAATGACTGCAGTCATTTCGCGATCGTCGTTGAGTCGACAGCCTCTGGCTAGTGCTATCAGTTGACGCTTGGCATCGGGCAGGTGCGCATCGAGCAGTTGATGGGCGCGTTCGGCGCTAGCCAGCTCCAGTTCGACCTGGTCGGCGTCATATACCGAAAACGGTAAACTAATCATAGGTCCAGGCCGTAATCCTTAAGCTTGCGCGTCAGTGTGTTGCGGCCGAGCCCGAGAAGTTTTGCAGCTTCAGCCTTGCGACCACCGGTTTGGTTCAAGGCAGACAATATCAGAGTTTTTTCCAGCAGGTGCTGTGCCCGCTCCAGCACGCCTTGCTCGCTTGTCGACTGTTCGGTCAGCCGACTGTCTGCCCAGCGGCGCAACCCTGATACCCACGGCGGGTTGGTGGCGACCAGTGTTCCGCCATAGTCGTTGGGTAGATCGTCGGGTCGAATTTCTCTTCCGCTTGCCATTACGGTCAGGTTGTAACACATATTCTTTAGCTCACGGACATTGCCTGGCCATTGGTGTGCCTGCAAAGTATTCAGCGCTGCATTGGTCAGGTGGCGCTGCGGCAAACCCGTTTCCGCAGCCGCTTCCTTGAAGAACAGTGCGGCCAAATGGGCGATGTCCTCGGGTCGCTCGCGAAGCGGAGGCACACGCAGGCTGACAACATCGAGCCGGTGCAACAAATCTTCCCTGAATTGGCCCTCTTTCACGCGCTTGACCAGATTGCGGTGTGTGGCGGCAATGACTCGAACGTCGACGGTCACCAATTGTCGTCCGCCGACGCGATAGAACTCGCCCTCGGCCAATACGCGCAGCAAACGTGTTTGTAGCGTCTCCGGCATGTCGCCGATCTCATCCAAAAACAAGGTGCCACCGTTGGCCTGCTCGAATCGCCCAGCCTGCTGCGCGTCGGCGCCAGTGAAAGCGCCTTTTTCGTGACCAAACAATTCTGATTCCAGCAAGGAGTCCGGGATGGCTGCGGTGTTTATCGCCACGAAAGGTCCGTCACAACGAGGGCTGTGACGATGCAGGGCATGAGCGACCAACTCTTTGCCAACACCGGTTTCGCCGCTGATCAATACGTTTAGCTGGGTCCGAGCAAGGCGGCCGATGGAACGAAAAACATCCTGCATGGCCTGGGACTCGCCGACAAAGCCATGGTCCAGCTCGGGCGCTGCATTCGACTCAATTTTCTGCTCAGTCAGGGCGCGAGCGACAGTGTCGGCCAATTGATCAATATCGAAAGGTTTCGAAAGGTGGTCATAGGCGCCGTCAGTGTAGGCTTGGACGGTCGCTTCCAGATCAGCGAATGCCGTCACAATAATGACCGGAACCTTTGGCACCTCTTCGTTTAGCCAGGCCAACAACTCGAGCCCGTTGGCTCCGGGCATGCGCACGTCGGTAATGACAACATCCGGGCGGTGGTCCTTGACCACCCGCATGGCGTCTTCGGCGTTTGCAAATGCGTGGACGTCGCCGAGGTCCGACAACGCCTGCTGACTGACCCAGCGAATTGAGTCGTCATCATCGACAATCCAGATGGTTGCGGCTGTTGTCATGTCGGATCAAACGGCAGATAAAATGTAAAACACGACCCCGGGTCCAGGGCGTCGTAGACAATCAAACCGCCGTGCTCGGTGGCTACCGACTGAGCCAGGCTAAGACCCAGTCCGGTGCCGTCAGCGCGGCCGGTCACCAACGGATAAAACATCAATTCACGCAACGATGGATCAACACCACAGCCGTCATCGCGGACATCAATACGAATGACCGTATCGTGACGGGTGCTGGCCAATCGGCGACCATGTTCGATTCGCGTGCGCAATGTAACAGTCCCTGCTCCTGCTTGCACTGAATTCAACATCAAATTCAATACTGCTTCTTTGAACCGGTCCCCATCTAACGCGATCGGTGGAATCGATGGATCGTAGTCACGATCGATGCGGACTTTTTCACCGAATTGAGCAACAACCACTTCGCGCGCCTCTTCCAGCAGGCGTGACAACTCGACCTCTCGTGTCGGTGTTGGTGTCGCCGACGCGACCACCCGGTCCACCAAAGTGCCCAGTCGAGATGTCTCTCGCTGCACGACATCAAGGCAGCGAGTTGCTTCTTCGTTGGCAACTTGCCGGCGCAACAGCTGGCTGGCGCCGTTGATGCCTCCCAGTGCGTTGCGTACCTCGTGCGCTAGCCCCCGCGCCAATTCCCGGGTGGCCGACTGCCGTCGTCGCTGACCCTTGATGGATTCATGTTCGATGTACCAGTCAAGGGGTGTCAGCTCGACCAGGGCCACCGGCCCGGACGCAGTGTCGACACGGTTGGCTGTGGCAATGACGGTGGTTCGACGTGGTCCGGACTGCAACGTCAGCTCGCGCTCAATGATGGTCTGGTGAGCGTTTAGTGCCCGATCGGCCAGTTCGACCAGAGGGTGCAGGGGCGAACCTTCGTGCACCATGCCGAGCAATCGTTGACGAGAGACGCCCAACAAGTCGGCGGCAGCGGTGTTGACCCGCAACACTGAGCGTTCGGCGGATAACACCACCACGGCGGTTTGCATCGCGTCGATCAATATGGAGTTGTCCAGTTCAATCATGGCGGGGATGGTGGCTGTGTCGGGGCGATAGCCAGTGTTGCTTGCACCAGTTTGGTGCAGTCAATCGGTGCGTCGGCCGCGATAGCGCGGTTGGCAGAGTTGGTACGGCTTTTGCATTCATAGGGGCCATCTATTCTAGCTGACGACGGGAACCCGTGAACCATGTCCACTGACATTACCAAGATGATGAAAGATAACGAAGTGAAGTTTGTCGACCTTCGCTTCACCGACACGCTGGGAAAAGAGCACCACGTTTCGATGCCGACCTCTGCAGTCGATGAGGAAATGTTTGAAGATGGCAAGATGTTTGACGGCTCCTCCATTTCCGGATGGAAGGGGATTAATGAGTCAGACATGATTTTGATGCCAGACGCCGAAACGGCAGTGATGGACCCGTTCGCTGAAGAATCAACGCTGGTGATTCGCTGCGATGTGCTCGAGCCGAACACCATGCAAGGCTACTCACGCTGTCCGCGATCACTTGCCAAGCGCGCAGAAGCCTACCTGACCAGCACCGGCCTTGCTGATCAGGCCTTCTTTGGTCCGGAGCCTGAGTTCTTCGTTTTTGACAGTGTTCGCTGGAACAACCAGATGCACGACTGCTCATTTCAGATCGATTCGGAAGAGGGGCACTGGAACACCGGGCGTGATTACGAGCACGGCAACATGGGGCACCGGCCGAAAGTGAAGGGCGGGTATTTCCCGGTACCTCCGGTAGATACGCTGCAGGACATTCGCAGTGCCATGTGCTTGACCCTGGAAGAAATGGGCGTGCCGGTAGAGGTTCATCACCACGAAGTGGGAACAGCAGGTCAATGTGAAATTGGCACTCGATTCAACACGCTAACGCGCAAAGCCGACGAAACACTGCTGCTGAAGTACGTCGTGCACAATGTGGCTCACAGTTTTGGGCGAACCGCGACGTTCATGCCCAAGCCTTTGGTTGGTGACAATGGCAGCGGCATGCACGTTCACCAGTCGCTATCCAACGGCGGCAAGAATCTCTTTGCCGGAGAAGGTTACGGTGGCCTGTCACAAGCTGCCATGCATTACATCGGCGGCATCTTTAAGCACGCTCGCGCGATTAACGCCTTTGCAAATGCCTCAACCAACAGTTATCGACGCTTGGTGCCGGGTTTTGAGGCGCCGGTATTGCTGGCCTACTCGGCAAGAAACCGATCAGCATCTTGCCGCATCCCTTACGTTTCAAGCCCGAAAGGACGTCGCATCGAGATTCGATTTGGTGACGCTTGCGGCAATCCTTACTTGATCTTCGCCGCGATGATGATGGCTGGCCTTGACGGTATCGCCAACAAGATCGACCCGGGTGCACCGATGGACAAGGATCTGTACGACCTGCCGCCGGAAGAAGAGAAGAACATGCCGCGCGTCTGCCATGCCCTGGATCAGGCGCTCGACGCGCTGGACAGCGATCGAGACTTCCTAAAGGCTGGTGGCGTGTTCACTGATGACCTGATCGATGGCTACATCGCGTTGAAGCAGCAGGAGGTCACTCGCATTCGAATGGCGACGCACCCTGCGGAGTTCGATATGTACTACTCGCTCTAACTAGAGCGCGTCCACAGTTTACGTTTCTGGACCAGCTCGACCGGTCCACGGATGGACCGGCATTTTCAAGCCATTGGAAATGAAGAACTTTCATAACCGCGCTTCTGAAAGTTCGTGTCCGCGTTAGCCATGGATGGCTAATCGTGGACGCGCTCTAACTAACTCGGTGCGAGCCGTCCGCAAGGGCGGCTTGCGACGGCCAGGTGCGAACTTTCATGGCCGCAGGCGTTCCAACCAGTAGCAATTTCTGGTTGAATAGGGCCATGAAGCAACTCATTCCTTTACTGTTGTTGATGCTGTGCGGCGCGCTGTCCGCTCAGAATATATACAAGGTCATCGACGAAGATGGCAACGTTATATACACCGACCAGCCGCCTTCAAACGATGCGGTTCCGGAAGACTTGCCCATGTTGGGCGAGATGGACGCCGGACGCAGCCGGCCAAAGCAACTCAACTCGGGCCCTGATGGCAGCAACGAGGAATTTAGCTATCCTGATTTTGCGATTACCCAGCCTGACCCAGAGGAGAATCTGTGGGGTACTGGTGGCAGCGTTGAGGTCGCGCTCGATCCTGGCAAGCCGCTGGCACTCGGCCACAAACTGGTGTTGACTCTCAATGGCAACGAAGTGGCGCGCGGAGGTGCTGCGAGAATTCGAATCGACGAAGTGGTAAGAGGTGCGCACACTCTTAACGCCGTTATCGTTGATGAAGCCGGCAATGAGGTGGCTCGCGCTCCCAGTGTCGTGTTTCATATGAAGCAAGCGTCACGCGGTTGACCCTGATGCCACGGTGGCCGGCAAGCTGGCCGGTACTGCTTTTCTTTTCCTGCGTAATACTGCTGCCATTTTCTAGACTGGCTGGCGTCGCCGTGGCGATTATTTGCATCGTCATCATCTATCTCGGGCTTTATAGACCCGCTGACGTGCTGGTCAGATTCAAACAGTTTTTTGCATTGTTCGCGCCGTGGTGGCTGCCGATGCTGATATCGGTTCCACTGGCTGTCGATGTTGCGCGGTCGGCAACGGTTTCACTGGCCGCTTTTAGATTCGCTCTGCTCGGCACGTTTGCTCTGCTGCTGCTGGCCCGCTTGGATCAGCATCGTCAGCTGCAAAGGTGGACAGCCTGGTTGTTGGCGTTATGGACGGTAGATTTGTTGGTTCAGGTGGTGCTCGGTGTCAGCTTGCTTGGTATTGCGGTACCGGCCGACCGACCCAACGGTATTTTCGGACCTGACCATATGAAGCTGGGGCCGACGTTGGCCACGCTGTCTCCTCTGTTGCTGGTTTACGCCAGACGCTTCGGTCGTCCTTTCGTTTTTCCGCTCGCATGGTTCGCTGTTTTGGTTGCTTTGTTGCTGATCGGAACGCGATCTGCCTGGATCACCTTTGCCGTTGTGTCGATTGCTCTGGTGACACGCGAGGTCATGCAGTCAGGCACCTTCAACTGGAAAGGGCCGGTGGCATTGATTTTGGCTGTGGTGCTGGCCGCTGGTGCCGCCTGGCAGTTGTCGCCCCAGTTTAAACACCGCTTGCAGGCCACGACGCAGACCTTGGTGGATGACAATGCCATTGATCGGGCAGTGGCGCAGCGGTTGGACATTTGGCAGGGCGCGACGGCAATGGTTGCTGACCGACCCTTGACCGGGGTGGGTGTGCGTGGGTTTCGATTCGCCTGGCCGTCCTATGAGCAGATCGATCCGGATCATTGGCAGAGCGACTCTGCGCGCAACGCCTTGCATGCTCACCACCTGATCCTGGAGGTTCTTGCAGAAACCGGCCTGATTGGTTTACTGGGCTTTGTGGTTGCCGTTGCGGTTGCTGCACGTTTGTGGCGCCGTGCCAGCGGACCTCAGCGAGAAACGGCATGGCCGTATGCGCTCGGGCTGATCGCCGCATTGTTTCCGCTCAACACGCACTACGCCATGTACTCAACGTTCTGGTCGTTGGTGATCATGTGGTTATTGGCCTTGTACGCCTCGGCGTTGCACTCCGATGAGGAAACGACGATGCCTGAAGGTGATTTGTCGCGCTGAGGTAGCGCCTCGTTGCTGTGAGTGCAGGCGCTGGAGTTTGACGCCACACCGATTTCATTGGGACATGGCCTGGCTGGTAGTGACGTTGGTGTTTTTTACCTCCGAGGGGCGGAACTTTTTTCAGCTCTGGCACTCAGAATGTGCGAATGCTAATATGCCCGGTTCTGACCGGCTCAGGAGGTTGAAATGACCGAAGCGCTTGTAACCAAAAATTTGCCCGTTCCTTCCGCAGTGGGAAGCCTTGACGCGTATATTCACGCTGTCAATCAAATTCCTGTGCTGACACTGGAACAAGAGCAGGCTTTGGCGCGCCGGTTTCGTGATGAAGGTGATCTGGATGGTGCGCGCCAGATGGTGCTGGCACATCTTCGATTCGTCGTTCACGTGGCACGTGGCTATTCCGGTTACGGCTTGGCAATCGCAGACCTGATTCAGGAAGGCAATATTGGCTTGATGAAAGCGGTCAAACGGTTTGACCCCGATCAGGGCGTGCGGCTGGTCTCATTCGCGGTGCACTGGATTCGCGCTGAGATGCACGAATTTATCCTGCGTAACTGGCGTATCGTCAAGGTAGCGACGACCAAGGCACAACGTAAGTTGTTCTTCAACTTGCGTAAGTCAAAGAAGCGTCTTGGTTGGCTCAATCTCAAGGAAGTGAATAAAGTGGCCGAGGATTTGGGCGTGAGCCCAGAAGTGGTCATGGAAATGGAATCCAGGCTGTCGGGCCAGGATATTGGCTTCGACGCGACTCCGGATGACGATGACAATCCACGGCCATCACCGACGGCGTATTTGAAGTCGTCAAACGCAGACCCATCGCTACAGGCAGAGCGCGACGATCTTGAGGATCACCGCAGCGAGTTGCTGTATAGCGGATTGGGTGAGTTGGATGAGCGCAGCCGAGACATTATCCAGTGTCGCTGGCTTACCGACGAGAAGGCGACTCTGCAGGAGTTGGCCAACAGATACGGTGTTTCGGCTGAGCGGATTCGCCAGCTTGAAGCCAACGCCATCAAGAAACTGCGCGGTCGCATCGCCGCCTAACTGATTGCCGGGTGCCTCCATGTGGCGAGGCACCCTTACTTCCTCACATTTCAATACCTCAAAGCCGAATTGATCAGTGCCGGCTCGTCTACGCGTGGTGTTGCCAGTCCTCAAAGACCTATTGCAACACCCTCCGTGGAGGCTGTTGCGGACACGGACGTATCGCCCAATCTCGATTGCGAAGCGCTGTCGATTATAGCCATGGGCTGACGTCCCTTTGGGCATTGTTGAGCAGCGGTCGTTGGTGAATCCTTTCCGTCTTGCTACACGTCCAGAAACTGCGGGTCTACGTCGATGGCCCAGCGCAAATTCTTGGTCTTCTTCGCACCATTCAACACCCTGACCCATTGCTCCAGCGCATGATGTAACGGAGCGCGCTCGGCCGCCAACAGGCTCACCTGCGCCCTGAACCAGCCACCGCGACGTTCCATCAACAGGGGCATAGGACCAAATTGTTCAACGCCCGCCAGTTCGCCAACAGTCTGCAGGCTGGTTTCAAGGAAATTCATGCCCATGGCGCGATTACCGGCATCGGTTCTGACCACCGCCAAATGCGCACAGGGCGGCAAGCCGGCGGCTTTGCGCTCCGCCAGAGCATGATCTGCAAATGGCCCATATCCTTCGGCAATGAGCTCGGTCAACAGCGGATGTTCCGGGTGCCGGGTCAATAGCCAGGCTTCGCCAGGTCGTTCAGCTCGCCCGGCACGCCCCGATACTTGTTCAATCAGTTGCGCGGTACGCTCGGCACCTCGGAAGTCACCACTGAACAATCCCGAATCGACGTTGACCACCACCACCAGGGTTACAGCCGGAAGGTCATGCCCTTTGGCCAGCATCTGGGTTCCCACGACAATGCACGGCTGGTTTTCTCTCAGTCGCTCAAGTATCGCCGCGAATTCGCCTTTGCGCTGGGTTGAATCACGATCGATTCTGATCACCGGAAAATCCGCGAAGCGTTCCGCCATCACTTCTTCGAGGCGTTCGGTGCCTTGGCCGGCTGGCACCAGGGCGTCATCGCCACATACCTCGCAGACGGCTGGCAGGGCGCGCTGATCGCCACAGTGGTGGCAACGCAGAATGTATTCCCTCAAATGCCACACCATGTTGGTATCGCATTGCTCGCATTCGACATGCCAACCGCAGCGGTGGCACATCATGACCGGCGCGTACCCGCGGCGATTAATGAAGACCAGGACCTGCTCGCCCTTGTTCAACCGATCGCCGATGGCTTCGAATGCTGCTTCGGTCAAACCGGCCTCAAGGTATTGGTTGCGAATATCATGCAGGCGAAAGTCTGGAGGGCGACCTTTCGCTCGGCGATCGAGTCGCAACCACGCGAATCGGCCGTTGCTGGCGTTTGACCAACTCTCCAGCGAGGGTGTTGCACTGCCCAATACGATGGGGACCTGATCCTGACGCGCTCGCCAGATCGCCAAGTCTCGCGCAGAATAACGCAGGCCGTCGGCCTGCTTCAGCGAGCCATCATGTTCCTCGTCAATGATAAGCAGCCCCGGCTTGGGCATCGGCATAAAGACCGCAGAACGCGTGCCAATGATGACATCAGCGTCACCTCGAGCGGCGGCCGCCCAGGCCAATTTGCGCTCGCCATCTGACAGCCCCGAGTGGGCGAGCGCCAAACTGGCGTCCAGGCGCATGAAGCGATCGTGCAACTGCGGGGTTAGACCGATCTCGGGGACGATGACCAGCGCTTGCTGGCCTCGCTTGAGCACCTGTTCAATGGCGTTTAAGTAGACTTCAGTCTTGCCGCTGCCGGTCACGCCGTGCAACAAGAACGGCTGGAACCGGCCCAATGCCTCGACGATAGATTTGACGCACTGATTCTGTTGCTCGTTTAGCGTCGGTCCGGGTTGCGGTTGTGGCGTTCGTTGCGCTGCTTCAACTTGCACTAGCCTTCCGGCATTGTTCAGACGCTTGACAGCACCGCGTTCTGCACTGTTCGTTGCCAGCCGGTCCAGCGGTAGCCGCTCAGAGCTGGCCAGTCGCTCGATTAGCTTCTTTTGCACAGGGGCTCGCGCGCAAAGCGCAAGCGCCTCCTCCGTTGTCAACGCCAGTTGGAACCACGGCAAGGGTTCAGGCAAGGCGTCGCCCTTCCTAAGACGAGTCGGCAAAGCCAGCGCGTAAACCTCACCGAGCGGGTGGTGGTAGTAAGCGGCTGCCCAGCGTACCTGGGCAATCATGGCCGGTGGCAAAATGGGCTGCTCGTCCAGCACCAGCTGAACCGCCTTCAATGCCGTAGTTTGATCAGATTCGACATCACCCTGATCAACGACGCCAATCACCGAACGGTTGCCAAACGGAACCTGTACTCGACAGCCAGGTTCAAGTGCCTTGTCGCACAGGTAGTCGAAGCAGCGGTATAGCGGTACCGGAACTGCGACGCGGACAACAGTACTCGACTTATCCACAATGCCTGTGGATAACCTTGGTTTTCTCGGAAAACTCTGATCGGAGCGTGTCAAGTTCTCGTCGACCTTTGCTGCAGCTTGAGTTTTTTTCTATTAAATACAGTGCTTTAGCGTTGATGGGCTTGGTGCCGAGATAGCGCATTCCCGGTCCCATGACCATCGGCAGGGCTGTGAATAGTTGCTGCCTGATCATGGCCTGCAAAGCAATACGGACTGGGCTGGTGTTTCGGTCTTGCGCTTTTCGCACCACTCACCCAGTGCTTCGCGCAACTGCTCACTGGCTGCCTGAGTGTAGGGCAGGTCGTATTCCCAGTTGCTGAAAAAATACAAATGGTTTACCAGCGTGTGTTCTGCGATTACGCCGCGCCAAACGGGTGTCTGCGTCGGACCTAGCTGCACCCTGGCGGGCCAAAGCCGCAGTACGGTCAGTCCATTATTGGATGTCGAATACATCAGCAGTGTTTCTGAGTCACCGTCCAGATCGCTGTGCAACAAAGGCAGTGTGTCAACGGTTGGTTCCGGCAACAGTGCTTGCAATGCCGAGGTCCAGCTAAACGGTGGCGATAGCTGCCAACCTGCATTCTGTAAACGCTGTGCCAGTTGGTCTGGTTGACCTGCAAACTGCAGATTCAGGGCCGGCATGTATTCGGTGTCGTCAAAACCCGCGACGTTTTGCCATCCATTGTCCCACCACTGTTCTGCGCTCATCTGCACAACAGTTGTCGGCGGCTTAAACCGGTTCAGGCGGTCGTTGGCTGTGCTTGCGCCCACCCAAACTGTGCCTATCAGTACCGAAACCAGAAACCAGGTGGTCAGCGGGCGGCACCAGAACGATCGTCGAACACGCCGCCGATAGGCAATGCCCAACACCGCAACCCACAGGGCACCGAGCAGGATACCTGCCAGCACATCCGTCAGCCAGACAGCGCCAAGGTACAGGTCACTGAACGATACGCTCAACACCATCAAGGCAGCGGTTACGTAAGGCCAGTTGCGCTTTCTTCTTGGCAACTCGGGGGCCACCATCACGGCAAAAAAGCCGAACACAGTGGTCACCAGCGCTGATGACAGGCTTGGGAAGCTGAAGCCATCGACAGGCAGGGTCGCTAGCGCGTCAGACGATAGCAGCTGACGTAGTACCAGCGTTGCCACTAGTGAGAAGCCAATGGCCGCCAGCCAATGACGGGCAGCGTGGAAACGGCGCCGGCGTACCAGCCAAAAAAGCACGATGGTTGATGAGCCGAGCAATACGAGTGGGTCGCCGATGGCATTGACCATGGCCAGGGGCAGGTCTGCAAATGGGGTGCGCAACGACTGAAACCAGCTGTACGTCGCCACATCCAGGCTGCCTGCGCCATGCTGCAACTGGCGACGAATCAGCAGGGACAATAGCCCCCAAATGGCGACGATCAAGCCGGCACCTAGTGCAATCAATGCGGGCGACTCCGGCTTTGCGGGGTCGATCAGCGCGGTGGTATACCGTCCCAGGGTAGGGTGCCTGAGTGACCAAGCCATGGCGCGCGCTATCATCCTTGAAGCGCGTGGTGCCAGGAATCTGTTGGCATGGCTAACCAGCCACCAGGAAAGCCAGGCCAGGCCAACAATCAAACCAACCAGGATTGCCAGTCGCGTGGCGACCGCTGCCGCCAACTCAATGGACTTGCCGAACGCGACACCCGGTAGTAAATACGCCGGCGACCACAGGATCGAAGCGATGACATTGACCGTGATGTATTTGCCGACTGGCATCCCCATCATGCCGGCCGTCACCGGGATAATGGGTCTTACTGGGCCGACAAACCGACCAATAGCAATGGACTTGACACCGTGCTTCTGAAAGAAAACTTCGCCACGAGCCATCAACTCTCGGTAGCGACTAAACGGCCATACGCTTCGCAGCCGGTCTCGATAATGATGACCCAGCCAAAAGCTGACGCCATCGCCAGCGATGGCACCGAGGGTGCACCAAAGCCAGGTTGTGTAAAGATCCAGTACACCGAAGGCGATCAGCGTCCCCAGTCCGAACAGAATAAACGCGCCGGGCATGATGATGCCAACAATCGCCAGCGATTCGGTGAACGCGGTGAGGAATATGATGGCACCGGCCCAGGCGGGGTTTGCTTGCACCCATGCCAGCAAGGTATCGAGCCATTCGTTCGACATTAGGGGATGCCTGCAGTCAGCACTGAACTCACCGAATGGCCGTCAGCGCTTGTTTGACCGCCTCTAGGGTCGACTCGATGTCATGCTCAGTGTGAGCTGCCGATACGAACCCGGCTTCATAAGCGGACGGCGCAAGATAGACGCCGTGGTCCAGCATGGCATGGAAAAACTTGCCGAAGCCTTGCACATCGCAGTGCTGTAGATCCTCGAAGCCGTTGATCTCTGAATGGTCGGTCAAGAACAGGCCAAACATACTGCCGACGTTGCGCGCCATGATCGGCACTGAGGCGGCGCGTCCACAAGCCTCAAGCCCAGACACCAGCTGTGCGGTCCGCTGTTCCAGCTGCTCATAGAAGCCGGGGCGAGAGACGATTTCCAGGGTCTTCAGTCCCGCCGCCATGGCGACTGGGTTACCTGATAGCGTACCGGCCTGATAAACCGGGCCTACTGGCGCGATCAGATCCATCCATTGTTGCTTTCCGCCGAACGCCCCAACTGGCATGCCGCCACCAATCACCTTGCCGAAAGTGGACAAATCCGGAGTAACGCCGAATCGTTGTTGAGCGCCACCGATGGCTACACGAAAGCCGGTCATGACTTCATCAAATATCAGCAGCGCACCATGGTGGTCGCAGTTCGCACGCAATGCCTCAAGGAACCCGGGCAA
>BQJN01000117.1 GCA_021604725.1 Lysobacteraceae bacterium
CAGCACGTTCAACCCGCCCTGTTCTAGCGTCCATGGTCAAATCACCAACCCGGTACGTTTCTGTGCCGAGCTCGCCGCGTTGCCTACGCACAATGGCCTTCAAACGCAGCACCAGCTCTGGCAGCTCGAAGGGCTTGACCAGGTAATCATCAGCGCCACCGGTAAACGCGCGCTCTTTGTCGGCCAACTGATCCCTGGCGGTCAACATAATGACAGGTGTACTAAGCCGCGCGTCGTCACGAATTCTTTCGCACAACGTCAGTCCATCGACACCAGGCAGATTGATATCGAGGATGATGACATCGTACTGATTGACGGCAACCAGATGCAGGGCACTCAGACCATCAGCGGCATAATCGACAATGTAGCCCATACGCTCGAGGTATTCGGTTACGGTCTGGGCCAGCTCCTTGTGGTCCTCGACCAACAGAATGCTTACCGTTGCCGTTTGTGCACCTGTCATCAATGCTCCTCCACGAATATACGATCCAATAGCCGGTGACGATCTCAAATCAGGCGTGAATAGTGCGTCAACGCGATGACCACATCGTACGCTCGGTCTAAGCCGGGGCCAACCTGGATCGTTGCGGCTGAGATACCACGGCCAAAACTGCGAGCACCAGCGGTTGCCAGGTCGCGAACAATTGCAGTGCCCACAGCGGATCACTATCGACTCGCCCAGTCCAGTGGTTGGTGAGGTCAAATATTGCCGCCGCGATGGCACCAGCCAGCAACAAGATCGGGACGCTTCGCCACGCATTGTGGCGGTTGCGTTGTAGCAGGATTGCGGCAATGGCCACAGATATTCCGCCAACGGCACCGGCCGCGACCATCGACAGCGCGCCATCGACCGCAATGGCGGTGTGAATCGCCAACCGCCAGCCGGTGGTAATGACCACTATTGCCAACAACAATGCGACAGGAAACCAGCGAAACCGAGCCTGCTTTTGTTTTTGCAGAAGTACGGTGATCGCAGAGCCGTATACCAGGCCCGGCCACAGGTCAGAGAGCCAATAGCTCTCCTCGAGAAGAGATAGGCCGCCCCAACAAACGACAGCACTGAGTAGCCCAACGGCAAAAAACCTGATTGCTCGCCCTGCTGCCATCGCTAGTTGGTCTGATGAATCACTACTATGCACGTTAGTATACATCCACTGCTTGTGTTGGACATTTGCAAGTCACCGCAGAGTCAAATTACATTCGTATCGGTTACTATTCCGCATGGGAAATAACACGATCGGGGGAGCGAATCATGAAATGGGTATTGAGAATATTCGGTGGACTGCTGGGGCTGCTTGTACTTATCCTGGCCACAGCATACGTCACAAGCTGGTTTAAGCTACAAAAACAGTTCGAACCTGAGGCTGACACTTTCGTAGCCAGCACCGGGCATGATCTGGACGAGGCGTTGCGAGTCTCGCGCATTATGGGCTGCGCTGGCGACTGCCATGGTAAAGACCTGGGCGGAAATGTGCTGGTTGACATACCCATGGTCGTTCGCATCGCACCACCCAGCCTGTCAAAAGCCGCTCGAGAGATGACCGATGCTGAATTTGAGCGCGCGGTTCGTCAGGGTATCAAAACTGATGGTGGCAGCATCCTGATCATGCCCTCGCAGGTTTACCACCCGATGACCGACGACCATCTGAGCATGATTTTGGAATTAGCCAGGAGCACACCGTTGGTTGATCATGGCTACGATGGCGTCGGACTTAAACCGGTAGCCTCCATCATGCTTGCTTTGGGCAAAGTCCCTCTGATTGCTGACGAGGTTGAGAGAAAAGCCCGAATCACCGATCCCTATGCTGACCCGGAAACGACCGGCGAATACTTCGCTGCTTCTTGCCGTGCATGCCATGGCTCGGACCTGCGAGGCAAAGAAAGCGAAGGAGCACCCGACATGCGTGTCTTGGCGGCCTACGACCGCGACGATTTCGAGGTGTTAATGCGTGAAGGCATCGGCGTCGGCGGACGCGAACTGGACCCGATGATGAAAAGCAACTCCCTGGAGCATTTTCAATACTTTACGGATTACGAGCTGGATGCACTTTATGAGTATCTACGCAAGCAGTGATGACCATGGGCATCGTCAGTCCTTAAGGCAACAACCCACTGTCCTTGAAAACGATAGCGACCGTGGTGCCGACACCCAACTCGGACTCGGCGACAATTCGCCACTGGTGGCGATCACAAAGGCGCTTGACAATGGCCAGACCCAGGCCATGTCCTTTTCTGTCGCCATGCTTTTGCTCGCCAGCGCGCACGAACGGTTCAAAAACGTGTTCAAGGTCCTGAGCGCTGATGCCTCGCCCGGTGTCATGGATGGCCACTCGATCATCACTCACCTGCACCGTGATGGTGCCCTGGTCGGTGTAGGCCAGCGCGTTCCTCAGCAGGTTTGTAAACAGAATCTTCAACACCTGCGGCGAGGCATTGATCTCCAACAGCGCCATATAGTCCTTGTCGACCTGGTTTCCTGAGTTGGCGATCAACGGGCCCAGCTGATCAAGCAACTCATCCATCAGGTCATTGACAATCACCTGCTCGGCAAGCAGCGCCGCTTCGTCTTCGTGCGCCAGCAGCATCAAGGTCTCGGTCAGCTCGCGCATGTCACGAACCGTGTTCTTGATGCGCTCAACCGCGTTCTTGTCCGAGGCACTGAGCTGTTCGCTGGTCTGCAACAAGTCGGCGTTGCCACTGATCACCGCCAGTGGTGTGCGCAACTCATGACTGGCATCGCGTGTGAAAGAACGCTCGCGTTCCAAAAAGCGCCGTAGACGTTCGACCAGCTGGCGAATGGCATTGATCAGCACTATCACTTCGCTATTCGGCCCCTCGGCCGCCGTGAATTCGAACTCGTTCAAGTCGGCCTTTAGCGGGTCCACCTGTTCGACCTCACGAGCCAGGGTGACGATTGGTGAGATGGCTCGACGCGATTGACGGAAGGCCAGCCACATTAGCAAGTAAATGGTCAGCAACACCGCCGACAACGGCGCAATACCAAAATAGAAGGCCAGCTCCGATACCTGTTCTTCATCGAATACCAGGTAAACGCGTTTGTCATCGAAATCGGATACAAACACGATTGGCATTCGCCCGTTCAGCTCATGCCGACCAAACCCTGGCTCGATGTCGGCGAAACCTGGAGGTAACGGCCCTTCGCCCTGCCGGTCCATATAGCCATGCAGGTTTTGCGTGTTGGGCAAGGGCACATCTGGGTCCTGTTGATACAGCCCCCAAAAATGCTCGGCCTCACCTTGCAGTGCCGCCCGCACCAATACATGCTCTACGATAAAGGCTGTTGCATACACGCCGGCAATGGCGGCGGCGCCAATCAGCAACGCCTGTGCCGCAAACACGCGAAACAGTTTGGCTTGCAAGCCAACGGTGCGTTTTGTCATGCAACAAATCCTTTTTCGTTAAACCGAATTACAGAGGCCGCGCCACCGCTGCAATCACTGATCGTCCACTGCGGCGCGGGTAAACAGGTAGTGACAAACATGCCACTCCGCGCCCTGACGATAACCGAACAGTTCGGCGCAGGCCATGAAAAACAAGCGCCAACGCTGCATCCACACGCCCGCCTGCTCGCCGTAGGCTTGCTGCAACACCTGTTCGATCTCGTCTTTGCGCGCGTCGAAATTTTCCAGCCAGGCGTTGGCCGTTTTCTCATAGTGCTCACCACTGACGCGCCAACGCTGTTCAATGGTCAGGTCCTTCTGAAAGTGCAAGAGCGTGTCAGCCGCTGGCATCTGGCCACCGGTAAAGAAGTATTTGGCCATCCAATCGGTATCGTCGCGCACATCGAAAAAATAAGCCCACTGCGCATGACAGAAAATATGGACGAACAGCTTGCCGCCTGGAACCAGCCAACCCTGTATTTTCCGCATCAGTTCCTGGTAGTTGCGCATGTGCTCAAACATTTCGATCGACACCACTCGGTCGAATCGTTGTTGCAGCGTCATCTCAGCGACGTTGGCCGTGATTACTTCGATATTGTCCAGACCGCGCTCGGTGGCAAGCGCCAAAATAGTTTCCTTCTGCTGAACCGAATTTGATACCGCGGTAATCCGCGCATTTGGGTAGTGCTCTGCCATCCATAACGTTAAAGAGCCCCACCCACAGCCGAGCTCCAGTATGTGCTGCCCGTCCGCCAATTCGGCGCGTTCGCAGTACAGCTCAAGCATGCGCTGCTCGGCCTGATCCAGGTTGTCAACGCCATCGTCCCAATAGCCACAGCTGTATTTGCGATGCCGTCCCAGCGCCAACTCGAATAATCGAGGTGGCACTTCGTAATGCTGTTCATTGGCCGCATCGGTTTCGACCGCAATTGAATCCTTGCGCATAGATGCCAGGCGCTCACTCTGCATGCGATCATTCAACTCCAACGCTGCAGACGCTTCTCGCCGCAGCCGTTCCCGACATAGTTGCCGAATACCAAATCTAACTACCGGGTCGGGAACCAGTCCCTTCTCCGCCCACTCAATACCTAAGCTCATAACAGACACCATTTGAAATTACTGATACTCACCAGCGGGAGACGGCTTCGACATAGCGCCCAGCCCCTGTTCTCGCCACCGCACACTCAAGACCCACAGCAGCCAGGTAGAAGCGCCCCAACCGACTGCCAAAATGGCGGCGACCCAAGCGATATCGCCCGACCACGTCACCGCACCGAGTCGCTCAGCGCTCAAGTAAGCCAGGGGCCCTGCTATGGCGCCGGCAACCACAGCCACCCAACCGTTTCGCAACAGCCAGGCCAGCGAATGATTCAGGGTGAGTGCAAAACCCACCCACATTTGCAAAATCCACAGCGGCGGTAACAAGGTTGAGACACTGGGCTCGGCATACTGCAACAACCCAAACCGGTCCATGGAACCGTCAAAGACCAATCCGAGAATCAGTGCCACAGCGACCAGGCGCAGGTCACCGGGCATGCGCACAGACGGCAGGGACTGCCAGGCGCAGTAGCCGATCAGCAGGAACAGCGACGGCCACAATACACCGTAGGCCGCGCCCAGCACTGTGGTGAACCAAACGCCCTGAAAAAGCAAAGCGTTGATGATCTTGTTGCCAGCCTGTGTCATGAATTTGCCCGGGATTTGGTGAATAGCAACTGCACATCGGACAAGGCACCCTCGCGGTAACCCCCTTCGCAATAGCAGAAGTAGAAATGCCACAGGCGCTTGAAGGTTTGATCGAAGCCCATCTGTGTCAGCTCTGGCCAGGCGGCAAACATGCGATCGTTCCAGGCCTTCAAGGTGCCCGCATAGCTGCTTCCTATATCCTGCAGCCCAGCCAAACGAAGCTTCGATTTGGCAGCAGCGTCGGTCAGAACGCTAACGCAGGGAATAAATGATCCGGGGAACACGTGGCGCTTCATGAAATCTACCGAGCGTACCGCCTGCTCATAGCGCCAATCCTCAATGGTTATGGCTTGAATCAGGGCTTGAGCGCCCGGTTTGAGGTGCTTGTGTATCGTTTCAAAATAGCCGTCGAGGTAGTTCTCACCTACCGCCTCAACCATTTCAATCGACACCAGCTTGTCGTACTGACCATCCAGATCACGGTAGTCATTGAGCAGCAGCGTGACCTGGCTGTCTACGCCAGATGCCTTGAAACGAGCCGCCGCGTAATCGTGCTGCTCCTGGGAAATCGTGGTCGTCGTTACTCGGCAGCCATAGTGTTTGGCGGCATATTCAGCAAAACCGCCCCAGCCAGTGCCTATCTCCAGGACATGGTCGTGCCTGGTCAGCTTCAGGGTTTCACAAATGCGCTGCAGCTTGTTGGCCTGTGCCTGCTCCAAGGTCTCGCCTGGAAGGCGATAGTCAGCGCAGGAATACATCATGGAGCGATCAAGTACCTTCTCGAAAAACGCATTGCTGGTGTCGTAGTGCGCATGAATATTGCGCTGACTGCCCTCAATGCTGTTGTCGTTTTTTCGATGCCATAATTTCAGAAACGCTGCGGCGAACGATGCAAGACCGCTATCCATTTGATCGAGCAAGTCGCGATTGCGCGTCATCAAGCGGACGACATCGGTCAGGTTCGGTGTATCCCAATCTCCATCGATGTAGGACTCACCGGCACCAACACTGCCGCCGAGCGCCAATCGACGATAGAACCGCAAGTTGTTGACCTTGATTTCAGCGACCAGCCCATCGCGCGCGTCGGTTCCAAAAGTCCACTCTCCGTGCTCGTCGGACAGCCGAAGCTGGCCACAATTCAGCAACTTGAACGTATCCAACAGGCGGCGTCGAAGGAAGCCTTTGCTGGAGTCAGGGTAGGTTTCACTGCGGGTAGTCATGAACGCAAAGTCTCCGGGTGGTCATAAAAACGGGCACCTTTCAGCCGCAATACCAAGGCCTGCCAATAAATGCCGGTGATCGTGGCTAGCGACTGGAAAGGAAAGCCAAGCGCCATTGAGCGCAAAGCTCCGGCGTTCAATTCGCCGCGCTGCAAAAACATGCGGGCATCGAATTGCGGTTCACCGTCTTGTTGCAAGCGCATGGCAACGCCGATGGAGTCGGACGCAATGCGGAAGCGCCAGATGTAATTCAGGGTCATTGGAAAGAATGGCGAAACATGAAAGCTCTTGTCGAAAGCAAACTTCAGGGACGCCTCAGTTCCCGATGTATTCTGGTCGGCAGCATCCAGCACATACTCATGGCGTTCGTTCCAGGGTGTGTTGTTGATCTGGGCGACCACAAAATCGACCTTGCCGTCGGCATCGAAGCCGAAGTAAAAGGCCACAGGGTTGAAACAACCGCCCCACATGCGCGGCATGGCGAGCAAGCAAACGCTTTGCCCGACCTCACGGTTGAGCCGGTTCGACGCTAAAGAAATGACAGCTTGGTTCAGCGGTATCTTCGGATCACCGAGGTAGTCTGATCGACGATACTCGATGAGCTGGCGATGTTTATCGCTGCTGATACGGCTATCGACCGGCAACAATGGTTTCGCGCCAAGATCCAGCCACAACATGCCGATCCGATAGCGAAATCGATGTTGGAAAGGGGCGTTTCGGCTGTGCTCGACCCAACCTTTGCAAACGGAACTATGCTGCACGAGGTTGGCCCTTGTCGGCGCGGTTAAGATGCTCGACGGCCAGTTCGCCACTGCGCGCACCATCTTCGTGAAAGCCCCAGCCCCAGTACGCGCCGCAGTAGTACAAATTTCTATGGCCTTGGATATCGCCCAGAGACCGCTGCGCATTAACCGCAGCGATGTCAAATATAGGATGGTCATACTGCCGCCTGGCCAGCACTTTTGATGGATCAATCTTGTCCGATAGGTTGAGACTTACAAAGAACTGGGTATCACAGCTGAGCCCCTGCAAGCGATTCATCCAATAGGTGACACTGCAATCGGGCCGCGGCGAGCCATCGCGTATTACATTCCAGCTGGCCCATGAAGAACGACGCAATGGCATCACCGAGGCATCGGTGTGCACCAAGGCCTCGTTGGGCTGAAAGCCGATGGCCGATAGCACTTCATGCTCCAGGCGGTCTGCGTCGCTGATCAGCTTGAGTGCCTGGTCAGAGTGACAAGCCAGGATCACCCGATCAAAGGACTGCTGACCCAAACCACTCTCAACGGACACTTTGTGGCCGACTCTGGCCAAACGCAGCACCGGCGTGTTCAATTGGATCGCATCTCCGAGAACTTCCTTGAGCTTTTCTACATACGTTGACGATCCCCCTACTACGGTTTCCCATGGTGATCGCTTGCTCAACGTCAGCATTTGATGGTTGGAAAAGAAGGCAATGACATGCCGAATGGGCAGTGAGCGCAAGCGTTTCGGATCGGCTGACCACAGCGCTTCGATCATCGGCAACAGATGGCTTTCGGCGAACGCGTCGCTGTAGCCATAGGCGTCAAGATAGGATCCGACTGTCACTTCATCGGCCAGCGCCAACGCACTTGGTGCCTGTCGGTAAAAACGAATCAGGTCTCGCAAAATTCGCCAAAAACGCGGTCGCAGCAATACACCTGGCTGAAGATAAAGCGGGCAGTCATCGCCCAAGGCATACTCCATCCCTGCAACATCATCCCGTACGCTGAAGCTCATATCGCTTTGTCGGGTATCCACGCCCAACTCATCCAGCAGGCGTGAGAAACGGGGGTAGTGATCTCGATTCATCACGATGAACCCGCTGTCGACATTGACCGCACCTGACGCCGTTTCGAAGCGGTGCGTATCGGTATGCCCACCCAGTCTCGACTGCGCTTCAAACAAGGTCACATCATGTCCGCTTTGCTGACTGCGCAATGCCGCCACCAAACCTGAGACACCGCCACCTATTACCGCCACGTTCATGCACGAACTCTCCTGGCTCCGAGCATTCGCGACGGAACAGGCTTAAGGTCGGACACCAGTCCCACCGCGGCCAAAAATTTCAGGCCGTAGAAGCTGATGTCAATTTCCCACCAAAAAAAGCCTTGTCGCGCAGAGCCGGGGTAATGGTGATGGTTGTTATGCCAGCCCTCACCGAGTGTGATTAGCGCCAGCCAGAAGTTGTTGCGAGACTGGTCGGAGGTTTGGTACCGCCGCGTGCCAAATCGATGCGCCAGCGAGTTGATTGTTAGCGTCGCATGCGTCAACACCACTGTTGAAATCAACCCGGCCCATACGAACATTTGTGCTCCACTGGTGCCAAAGCTCGGCCACCAGGTGTTGATTGCGACGCCAAGAAAATAGGTTGCGGCCAGGAATAGCGATGGAACCACCCAGTCGTGGCGATCCAACCACCGCAGCTCTGGATACTCCATTAAATCGGGTATGCGCTCGGCCGTCGTGTCGAAGTGCCGTCGGCTCAAGAACCAGACCATATGACTCCACCAAAAACCGTCGCGTGGTGAATGGGCATCGCCATCCTTGTCAGCGCATCGGTGATGCTGCCTGTGGTGAGCGGCCCACCACAGCGGACTGCGTTGTCCCGATGAGTTGCCGAGGACGGCGGCCACAAATTGCATCACCCGCCCCATCCGAAACGTTCGGTGGGAAAAATAGCGGTGGTAGAACGCGGTAATGGCGAACATGCGAATTAGGTAGAAGAGGATTGCCATGGTCACGGCGATCGGACTGATGCCCACCCAGAACACGGCGAAGCATCCGATGTGCAACGCAACGAATGGTGATACGCGCCACCAGTCAATCGCGTCGGGGGAATTTGTGTTCTCGGGTGTTAAAGATGGCATGCCTGCAACTTTAGAGCCGGCCCAGTAAACGCTCCGTGAAGGTGTGTGAATGCACCATTCACAGCATGTTCACGCCCCATTCAGCACGGTATGTCGCTCTTAATTAATTGACGACGCCATGCTTGATCAACTCTCCATCCTGCTAATTGGCTTGATCCCGCCACTGCTGTTGGCTGTTTCCGCGTGGGCCATCAGCCTGCGTTTGAAAGATGTGAGCATAGTCGACAGTTTCTGGTCCATCCTTATAGCAAGTGCTGGGTTCGCCTACGCGATGACTGCGGCTTGGTGGGGATGGCGCGACATTGTCATTCTCACACTCGCCGCGACATGGGCTGGAAGATTGGCCGCACACATCACCGTGCGTGGCATGGGTGAGCCGGAGGATCGACGCTACCGGGCGATACGCGAGCGTAACCAACCCAATTTCGAATTCAAATCGCTGTATCTGGTTTTCCTGCTACAGGCTGTTCTGGCGTGGATCGTTTCTTTCGCTCTGTTTGGGGCCTTGGGTTCGAGTAACGCATCGCTAAGCCTTGACATGTTTGCCACGGCCTTGGTGGTCATTGGCATTGCCATTCAGGCGGTCGCCGATTGGCAGTTGGAGCAGTTCAAGGAATCACCCAACTCAAAGAACGATGTGCTCGATTCCGGACTGTGGCGCTACAGCCGGCACCCCAATTACTTCGGCGAATTTCTGATTTGGTGGGGTTTTTTCATCTTCAGCGCTTCGACTGGGGTTTGGTGGACGGTGGTCAGCCCGCTATTGATGACCGTTCTTTTGATGCGGGTGTCGGGTGTGACTTTGCTCGAATCCGATATCAAGTCCAGACGTCCCGGCTATGCCGAATATGTGAAAAAGACCAATGCCTTCTTTCCGTGGTTCCCGAAGACTTCGCGTGATACCGCATGACACGTCGTCACCGTCGCACTTATTATGCCGCGCTGGTCGGTCTCTGCTACTCGTTCATCGCTTCGGCGAGCACAGGACAAAACTGGGCGTTTAGCGTTCTCTTAGACGGCGATAAGGTAGGTGAGCATCGGTTCGAACTGACGTCGGTAGATCGTGGTCAGCGACGGTTGACCAGCCACGCCGAGTTTAAGGTTAAGTTCCTGTTCATCAATGCCTACTCATATTTGCACCGGGCAACAGAAACCTGGCAGGCCGGCTGTTTGGAGTCTCTAACGGCCAACACGGACGACAATGGTGACAAGGCAGCGGTCGATGGACGGCGCCGGGGCAACCGCTTTGTTGTTAACTCCAGTGAAGGACAACAGGAATTGCCAGATTGCGTGATGAGTTTCGCCTACTGGAATCCCCAAATTCTCGATCAAGAGCTGTTGTTGAACGCCCAGACCGGTGAATACCTGCCAATTGACGTGTCCGAGCCGAAGGCAGAAACCTTCACAACAGATCGCCTGACAGTCGCCGCCCACCGATATGAACTGACTGCCGGCCCCTTGCAGTTGACCCTATGGTATTCGGCCGACGGCCAATGGCTTGGTCTCGAGTCTGATAGAAACGGAAAAATCCTACGCTATGAACCCCTTTAAAATTGCATTCGTCCGTTTCAGCGGGCTTCATCGAAAACTGGGCAGGCTCATCCTGTGCCTTGTACTTGTTAATACCGTAACCGCGTGCGGAGGCACCTCAATGAAACCCATAAACCACGTCGACTATGTCGACATTGAACGTTTCATGGGCGACTGGTACGTCATCGCCAACATTCCAACCTTCATCGAGAAGAAAGCATTTAATGCGGTCGAGTCGTACAGTCAAAACGACGATGGAACGATCGCCACCGTGTTCACCTTCAACAAGGGAAGCGTGGATGGTGAACAGAAAAAATACACGCCAACCGGCTTCGTCCTTGACGACCCCAGCAACGCGCTGTGGGACATGCAGTTCGTATGGCCGTTCAAGTCCGACTACAGAATCGTCTATCTGGATTCGGATTACACGGTGACAGCGATTGGTCGTCAGAAACGTGACTACGTTTGGATCATGGCGCGCACCCCGTCAATCGACGATCAGACCTATTCAAAAATCGTCGACTACCTGGTTGATCAGGGCTATGAACGCAACAAGATTCAGCTAGTGCCACAAAATTGGCCCAACAAGCAATCGGGCTAGTGGGCCGGCGGACTACATCCACTCGGCCGGCAACTCACTCATCGTCTCGCGATGGAATGATCTGGGCCTCACCGGTGACCTCGTCCAATACAACCGTTACCTCGATAGGCTGACAACACACCTCGCAATCTTCGACGTAGGTTTGTTGGCTGACTGAAGGGTCGACCACCATTTCGATGGCCTCCCCACAGTAGGGGCACCTCACTTCAGCCAGTTGCGTAAGCACCTTACATGTTGCGGCGATATTCACCGCCAACCGAATACAGCGCGTGTGACATTTGACCTAGTGAGCAATTTTTTGCAGCTTCGATCAGCGCTTCAAAGGTATTCTGTCGAGCGCGTGCCGCGCGCTGAAGCTCACCCAGGACCTCATCGGCGCGTGACATTCCACGTTCACGAACGGCGGTAACATTCTGAATTTGCTGTGCTTTTTCTTCTTCGGTTGAACGTATCAGTTCGATCGGGCCACCTGAGTCGCCCTGCCCGTCTTTTGGCAAAAAGGTATTGACGCCAATCAAGGGCAAGCTGCCATCATGTTTCTTGCCTTCGTAATACAGGCTCTCTTCCTGGATCTTGCTGCGCTGGTACATGGTATCCATGGCACCGAGCACACCGCCTCGCTCGGAAATTCGTTCGAACTCCTGATAAACGGCCTCTTCGACCAGATCGGTCAGCGAATCGACAATGAAACTGCCCTGCCACGGGTTCTCGCAAAAATTCAGCCCCATCTCTCGATTGATGATCAGCTGAATCGCCACCGCACGACGCACCGACTCCTCGGTCGGTGTGGTGATCGCCTCGTCATAGGCGTTGGTGTGCAAGCTGTTGCAGTTGTCAAAAATGGCGTACAGGGCTTGCAGCGTGGTTCTGATGTCGTTGAACTGGATCTCTTGAGCGTGCAAAGATCGACCAGACGTTTGAATGTGGTACTTGAGCATCTGAGAGCGCTTGTTGGCACCATAACGCTCACGCATGGCACGGGCCCAAATGCGTCGCGCCACGCGACCGATCACGGTGTATTCCGGATCCATGCCGTTTGAGAAAAAGAACGACAAGTTCGGCGCGAAATCGTCAATATTCATGCCTCGCGCCAGGTAGTACTCAACAATGGTGAAGCCATTGGATAGCGTGAACGCCAGCTGCGAGATTGGATTGGCACCCGCTTCGGCAATGTGATAGCCCGATATCGACACCGAGTAGAAATTTCGTACCTTGTTGGTGACGAAGTACTGCTGGATATCGCCCATCATGCGCAGCGCAAACTCGGTTGAGAAAATACAGGTATTTTGCGCCTGATCCTCTTTCAGAATATCGGCCTGTACCGTACCGCGCACTTTGCTTACTGTGGCGGCACGAATCGCCTCGTAGGTTTCAGCATCGATCAGCTGGTCACCGCTAACACCGAGCAAGCCCAAGCCCAGGCCATCGTTGCCCTGAGGCAGGTCACCGCTGTACCGAGGCCGCTCCCGGCCCTCGAACATTTTCTCGATTTTGCGTTCAGTCTCTTCCCAAAGCCCTTGTTCTTTCAGGTAAATTTCGACCTGCTGGTCGATAGCTGTGTTCATGAAAAAGGCCAGAATCATCGGTGCCGGCCCGTTGATGGTCATCGACACAGAAGTCGTTGGCGCACACAGATCGAAGCCCGAGTACAGCTTCTTCATGTCATCAAGCGAGGCGATGGATACGCCCGAGTTGCCAATCTTGCCGTAAATATCCGGGCGTTTGTGTGGGTCTTCCCCATACAGTGTCACCGAGTCAAATGCGGTAGATAAGCGATCGGCGGCTGAATCCAGCGACAAGTAATGGAACCTGCGGTTGGTTCGCTCTGGCGTACCTTCGCCAGCAAACATGCGAGTGGGGTCTTCACCGGCGCGCCGGTAAGGAAATACGCCGCCGGTGTAGGGGTAACCCCCGGGCAGGTTTTCCTTCATCAGGAACTTCAGCAACTCGCCCCAATCCTTGTACTGCGGCGGCGCGATCTTGGGGATTTTTTGCTGTGACAAAGATTCTCGGTAATTGGCTCCGCGAATTTCCTTGCCACGCACTTCGTAGGAAAACTCGTCTGCCTCAACCCCTTCCTTGCGTCCTGGCCATGCTTCGAGCAAAGACACCGCTTCTGCTGTAAGGGCTTTGAGGGCTTCGTTGTAGCGCTGGCGCAAATGGGTCAGCGAAGGAT
>BQJN01000118.1 GCA_021604725.1 Lysobacteraceae bacterium
AGTGTGAACGGTAGGCCGTTGCCCACGCGCCGGAGCGCTTGCCGGGACGGGCGAAAGGATCCAGGTACCACAAGCCGATGTGCGCGCCGGAGTCCTTGTCGGTCACTTCCCAAACCTTGACGTCTTCATGCCAGACCGGTACCGAGCCGTCAGGCACGGGTTCGAAGTTGAAGTTGAACAACTCGCCAGCGACATAAAACATGGCTTCGCGGAGTTTACCCAGTTGCAGGTATTGCTTGACCTCATCGGAGTCGAGGTCGTACTTGTCCTTGCGGACTTTCTCAGCGTAGTAACGATAGTCCCAAGGCGCAATGGTGATGTCGGCACCTTCGGCATCGGCGACCGCCTGCATGTCCGCTACTTCCTCTGCAACCCTTGCAATCGCCGCCGGCCACACCGCTTCCATCAATTCCAGCGCGCGCTCAGGCGTCTTCGCCATACGGTTTTCCAACCGCCATTGCGCGTAGTTGTCGTAACCGAGCAAAGCAACGCGCTCGTCGCGCAACTGCAGAATTTCGGCGATGATGGCGTTGTTGTCGTGTTCACCACCGTTATCGCCACGGCTGTAATAGTTGGTCCAAACCTGTTCGCGCAGCTCGCGTTCGTCAGAATAGGTCAAGAAGGGATCCATCGAGGAGCGCGTGTTGGTCACCGCATATTTTCCTTCCTCGCCTCGACTGGCGGCCGCCGCAGCCGCCGCGGATTTGACCGACTCAGGCAAACCCGAGGTTTGCTCTTCGGTGAAAAACACTACATAGCCTTCCTCATCGGCCAGGACATTATTCGCAAACTTGGTATGCAGCTCAGCCAGACGCTGATTGATTTCGGCATAGCGCGCCTTGTCTTCGGCATTCAGAGTTGCGCCGTTTCTAGCAAAGCCATCGTACGTGAGCTGAACCAGGCGTTGCTGGTCAGGTCGCAGGGTTTTCATCTCCTCGCCTTCATAAACAGCTCTGACGCGGGCGAACAACTTTTCGTTTTGCGTGATCTTCGAGCGGAATTCACTCAGCTTCGGCGCCATTTCCCCCTGAATTTGGCGAAATTCGGGCGACGACATATTGGCGGCCCATATCCCCCAGTAGCTGAACACTCGACCCAGTTCATCGCCCGAACGCTCCATTTCTACAATGGTGTTTTCGAACGTCGGCGATTCTGGGTTGTTGGCGATGGCGTCAATCTCGGCCAGGTTCATTTCCATGCCTTTTTCAAGGGCAGGCTTCAAGGCAGCCAGGTCCATTTGGTCAAATGCAGGAACACCACTGTACGGTCCGGCCCATTCGGCCAGGAGAATATTGTCCTCGACAGCCTGCTCAGGTGCTGGCGTCGTTTGTGACTCAACCTCAGCGGCTGTTGCTGGTGGCGCCGCTTGAGCGGTCTCGGTGGGCTTGTTTGATTGCTGGTCGCTGCAAGCGGCCAGTGACAGCGCCGCGGTGGCGGCAAGCAATGTCAGTGAATGACGCATGACTCGGTTCCTACTCTGGTTTTAAGCTGATTGATATGCCATTGACATAAAGTCGGCGGTGTTCCCCAAGCCGCTTCACGCTGTTCGGTGAAATGACATCCACCGGGCAGTCTACCGCGCCTGACAGCATTCGCCATAGGCCAATGTTCATAGTTGAGGCAAAAAGAAGCGACGACACGACGGGCCGTTATTCTCCTCAAGTGGATTGTTGTACTCTTGAGCGTTGGCGTCGCTTCAGCACCGACGTGAACCACATTTAAGGGAGAGATCATGTTGCGCATATTCACCACCATCCTCATCGCACTGCTGCTGGCCATGCCGGCAGTGGCTCAAGACAAGAACAAAGACGACGACCCGCTTTCGAGTGCAACGTTCAATGGAATGAAATGGCGCAACATCGGCCCCGGCCTGATGTCTGGCCGTATCGCCGACATCGCGCTGCGACCTGATGACCCAAACACCTGGTATATCGCCGTGGGGTCCGGCGGCGTTTGGAAGACCACCAACGCTGGAACCACCTGGACGCCGGTATTTGACAACCAGAGCTCCTATTCGATTGGTGCCATCGCGCTCGATCCCAGCAACCCGCATGTGGTCTGGGTCGGCACCGGTGAGAACGTCGGTGGTCGCCACGTCGGCTACGGTGATGGTATTTACCGCTCGGTCGACGGCGGTGCAAGCTGGGAGAAACGGGGCTTGGAAGCCTCCGAGCACATCTCCAAGATCATCGTTCACCCAAGCGACAGTGACACCATTTTTGTCGCTGCCCAGGGTCCATTGTGGTCGCCGGGCGGCGAACGTGGTTTCTACAAGACTACTGACGGTGGTGAAACCTGGACCAAGACGCTCGGGGATGACAAGTACAACGGCGTCACCGATATTCTGATCGACCCACGTGACCCGGATACCTTGTACGCAGCCACCTGGCAACACCATCGAAACGTCGCCGCACTAATGGACGGCGGACCAGAAACAGGGATTCACAAGTCTACCGACGGCGGTGAGACCTGGACCGAGCTGAGCAAGGGTCTGCCCGAAGGCAACATGGGCAAGATTGGTCTGGCCCTGTCGCCACAGAATCCAGACGTTATCTATGCCGCTATCGAGCTGGACCGACGCAAGGGTGGCGTATGGCGTTCGACCGACCGCGGCGCATCCTGGGAAAAACGCTCCGATACCGTATCGGGCGGTACCGGCCCGCATTACTATCAGGAGCTATACGCCAGCCCGCACCATGACGGCTGGCTGTATCTGATGAGCAACACCACCGTCATATCCAAAGACGGCGGCAAGACTTTTGAGCCGATGAGCAATGAGCACAAGCATGGCGACGACCATGCCATGGCCTTTCGCGCCGATGATCCTGATTACGTGATGTTCGGCTCCGATGGCGGCCTGTACGAGTCATTCGATCACACCGAGACCTGGCGCTACATCGCCAACCTGCCAGTGACACAGTTCTACAAGGTAGCAGTGGACGATGACGCCCCCTTCTACAACGTGTATGGCGGCACCCAGGACAACAACTCCCAGGGTGGCCCGTCGCGCACCGACAACATGCACGGCATTCGCAACTCAGACTGGTTTATCACCTTGTTTGGAGACGGCCACCAGCCGGCCACCGAACCGGGCAATCCTGACATTGTTTATTCAGAGTGGCAGCAGGGCAATCTGGTCCGCTACGACCGTACAGTCGGTGAGATTGTCTATATCAAACCGCAGGGCGAGCCGGGCGATCCACCAGAACGGTTTAACTGGGATGCTCCGATTCTGGTCAGCCCACACCAACCCACTCGACTGTATTTTGCCTCACAGCGTGTTTGGCGCTCAGATAACCGGGGCGATACCTGGACCGCCATTTCAGGCGACCTGACGCGCGATGAAGAGCGTGTTTTGTTGCCGGTCATGGGTCGGCAGCAAAGCTGGGATGCGCCCTGGGACATGTACGCCATGTCGCAGTACAACACCATCACCTCGCTGGCACAGTCGCCTCTGGACGAAAACATCCTGTACGCCGGCACCGATGATGGACTGATTAGCGTCACCGCCGATGGTGGCGAGAACTGGCAGAGCATAGAAGTTGGCAGTCTGCCCGGCGTACCGAGCACGGCCTTCGTCAACGACATCAAAGCCGACTTGTTTGACGCCGACACGGTGTATATCGCCCTGGACAATCACAAATATGGCGACTACAAGCCCTACCTGCTCAAGAGCACGGACCGCGGTCGGCGCTGGAAGTCGATTGCCTCGGACCTGCCGGAACGCCACCTGGTTTGGCGCGTTGTACAAGATCACGTGAAAGCCAACTTGATGTTTGCTGCAACGGAGTTCGGCGTTTTCTTTACGATCGATGGAGGCGGCGCCTGGATCGAGCTGGACGGTGATATGCCGGTGATTTCTCTGCGGGACCTGGCGATTCAGCGGCGCGAAAACGACCTGGTCGCGGCCTCCTTTGGGCGTGGTTTCTTTATTCTTGATGACTACTCACCGCTACGTGAGATTACGGCCGAAGCACTACAGCAGGAAGCGGCCTTGCTGCCGACGCGAGATGCCTGGTGGTATATCGAACGCACGCCACTGGGCTTCGGACCGAAAGCGGCGCAAGGGGATGCTTTCTACACCGCCCCCAACCCGCCGTTTGGTGCTGTCTTCACCTATTACTTGAAGGATGAACTGAAGACCCTGGAGAAACAGCGCCAGGATGCTGAGAAATCCCTGATTGAGGAAGGTGAAGACACGCCGTTTCCTGGCTGGAACGCTGTGGTTGCAGAGCAGCGCGAACCCGATCCCGGCGTGGTTCTGACCGTGCGGGACAGCAATGGTGAAGTTGTTCGCCGTGTCACAGGCCCTGTCAAAGCGGGCGTCCACCGCGTGGCCTGGGATCTGCGTTATCCGGCGACGCAAGCCATCGGTGTGCAAGGCAGTTACATCAGCCCTGAAGTACAGGGCCATCTGGCCGCGCCCGGCGACTACACGGTAGAGCTGGCCAAACAAGTCAACGGTGAAACAACGCCACTGGCCGGCCCGGTGTCGTTTTCAGTGAACCGCATGAACCGCGGAACATTGCATACAGCTGAAGCGAGCGAAGTGGTTGCCTTCTGGAAACGCACCGACGACTTGCAGCGGCAGACAACGGCCTTGAATCAGATGATGCCGAAACTGGATGAGCGCATGAAGCAGCTGGGTGAGGCGCTGCAGCGCTCACGAACACCGCCTGATGGCATGGACGATGAACTACATGCTTTGAACATGCAGTTGGCCGACCTCAAGTCGCGCCTCAGCGGCACACCCGATGCCTTTATCGTCGGTCAGCTCAACCCGGACTCAGTCGGCACGCGACTTTCAGTGGCCCAGATCGGCACCATGTTCTCAAGCTATGGCCCGACACCTACTCACATTCGCATGATGGACCTGGCCGAGGATGAGTTCGCCAGCATCAAGGGCGACTTCAATGCGTTCCTGAATGAGTCATTACCCGCCTTTGAGAAGAAACTGCTCGACGCTGGTGCACCATGGGTGCCGGGCATGCCCTTACCTTGATAATTGCGGCACAACGCAGCACCTCAGGGCGCTGCGTTGTGTCACCCAATATCAAGTGCTAGACTGAAAGAGGAAGTGACTCCAATACAAACCTACTCGAGGGGATTAGCCATGAAACTCCACAAATTAATCGCCCTGGCAGTGCTCGGTAGCGCCGTCGCCAGCAACTCGTTAGCGCAGGTAGACGAAGGCGCCTCAAGCGGCGTACAACCCAGCAATCCAGGCAGCAGAGCGATACAAGGCGCGCCAGACCTGACAGGTGATCTGTTTGTCGGCACCAGCCAAAACAGTTCTGACCCAACGGCCACTCTTAATGACGTCTTTCAGGTAGACCCGACCAGTGGTGCCGCGACCAGCATATACTCGAACACTGGCGTATGGGGTGCAACCGCCGACCCTGACAACCAGCGGATTCTGTTCACCACGTCAAGCGGAACAGGCTTCGGCGATGAGCTGATGTCGGTTCCTTACACCGGCGGCGCACCGACTTCCCTTGGGCTTATTACTAATGGTGGCCTCTCGCAGCGCATTGATGGCCTGGCGATGGTTGGTGGCACGCTCTACGGCACCGTTGCTGACGCGGCCACCAATGGCCTTTACTCCATTGATTTGGGCACACTTGTGGCCACCCAAATAGCTGCGCACCCGGCGGAGAGCATCAGTGGTATTGATGCAGACCCCGACACCGGCATTATTTATGGTGTAAACGACGCAACCGGCCAACTGGTAACGATCGCTACGGATGGTACCATTACCAATCTTGCTGCCTACCCTGGCGGTTTCGCAGACATTGACGGTATCGCCGTGGGCGGTGGATTCGCTTATCTGGTCACCGATGAAGCGCAGGATATATCGGTCTACGACCTAATCAACGATGTTTACGTCGCAAGCTTGCCTTCGCCGTTCACAAACGCGGATGTCTTTTCCGCTGGCGCCCTGGCAATCGAGCCACTGCCACTGGATGCAGACGTAGCCTTGACCAAGACCGCATCAGGTGGCGATGACCTGGGCGGAGCCGTCACCTTTGACCTCTGGGTCGACAACAACGGGCCTGCCGATGCAACCGCTGTCGTTGTTACCGATACCTTCCCGGACAACGTTGACTACACCAGCGATAGCTGCGGTGGCAGTTACGGTGGCGGTGTATTCACCTGGAACGTCGGCATTATCGCCAACGGTGGATCAGCGCACTGCACGGTCAACGGTGTGGTTAGTGACTTTGGCGCGATCAGCAACACAGCCAGCGTTTCTGCAGCCGAAAACGACCCGGTTCCCGGCAACAACTCGTCGACCGCAGGTCTGGAAGGTGTCGCTCGCGTCATCCCGACGTTGGGCGTCTGGGGACTGATCGCGATGATTAGCCTGGTCCTCGGCATCGCTGTAGTGACCTTTCGTCGCGACTAAGCAATAGCGACAAACGCACGATCGCACAGGGGCCGGCACATGCCGGCCCCTTTTTTTTTTGACAAGGCTGTGCGGTAGAACCCATCGAAATGGCGATACACACTCTTGCCGGCCGACCATTTGTATACCGCATGGGCTCGATGCTAATGTGTGCAACTCAATACTGGTCGCTGACGAATACCTTCCGCCCTGCGGCGAATAATTCAGCGCGACTGACCTGCAACGCCACCCGGAGGTATTGTTGTGATATCGATTTCTGTTCTAGCCAGTGTCGCCCTACTTGGCGGCCAACCGACATTGGGCCCGATGATTGTCGGTGAAGATGTCAGTTACTCGGTAGAGTCAAACCACCCCTACGGCCTGGTCCACAGCGTGTCGAAGGAACCCCAGTTGGTCGATACCAAGGAGATCTATCTGCCGGAAGCAACTTATGTGGCACCCTACTTTTCGCGACTTGAGTTGGCGCCGGGCGATTATCTGATTTTGCGGTCGCCTGACAATTCACGGTCATGGCGATATGAAGGCTACGGCAAAGGCACGATGGGTCGAGATGGCGGCTTTTGGGGCATTCATATCAGTGGCGAACGTGCGGTCATTGAGCTGTACTCCACCGGACAAGAACTAGCCTGGGGGTACGAAATCGATACCGTGGCCAGAGGTTTTCGCGACTTGGATACAGAAGCCATCTGTGGAACCGACGACAAATTGAACGCCTCTTGCTACGCACCCACCGATCCGGCGATATACAACCAGGGCCGCGCTGTGGCTCGCTTGTTGATCAACGGCTCAGGCCTGTGCACGGGGTGGCTGGTGGGCAGCGAAGGTCACTTGATGACCAACAATCACTGTATTTCGACCCCAACGGCGGCGATGAATACAAATTACGAGTTCGGTGCAGAAGGCACCTGCCCGGAAAACTGCGGCCAATTGCAATGTGACGGCGAAATCGTAACGACGACTGCCACGCTGGTGAAGACCAGTTCGTTGCTGGATTACACCCTGGTACAACTCTCGGTCAACCCCACAGCCGAGTGGGGCTACTTTCAGCTTCGCAACGCAGGCCCAAGCATCGGGGAACGCATCTATATTCCCCAACACCCCGGCGGGCGTGGCAAAGAATTGGCTGTGGTATCGACTGACGCCATGGACCCCACGGGCTTTCCTGAAGTCGCAAACATTTTCAACAGCGGCGGCAGAATACTGGCCACCTACTTTGCCGATACAGAAGGGGGCTCGTCCGGATCTCCCGTAGTTGGTCACGCAGATAACTGTGCCATTGTGGTTCACTCAGGCACCTTTGGATGCCCTGGTACAGGGAACACCGGCACGGTATCCGACCAGGTCGTCGCGGACCTGGGCATGGATGCACCTTTGGACAGTGTAGTCGTCGCTGGCCAGTGTACCGGCGCAGTCTCAAACGACTTTATGTTCGGAGATAGCTTCGGCGACACGGTGCTGCAGTAGCATTTCGGGCAACGGCCTGATGGCTAGATTAGAGCGCGTCCACGAATAGGTGTTTGAACGCGCTTGCCCTGGCACATGGAAGTGCCAGCCATTTTCAAGTCATTGAAAATGGAATGTTCTAATGGGCGCACTCCTTGAAACGTGTCCGTGTTAGCTGCGGGTGGCTAGTCGGAAACGACCTCTAGACCAGGCCGTCACACCCGCTAATTCGTTGCCAGACTGCGACCGTAGAGACACAACATTTGCTCGTCGCCTGGCAGACATACCCTTTTCTCAAATTCAAATCCGAGTTTTTTCAACAGCCGAATCGAAGGTTGGTTTTCGCTGACGGTAATGGCGACCAGGCGTCCAAGCCCAAGCCGGCTGGCAGCGTCCTCAAGCACGGCGCGACTGGCTTCAACCGCATAGCCATAACCGCAGTGCTCTGGCAGGAACGCATAGCCAATGTCGACGTCATCCAGACCTTCGCGCTTGACCAGGCCGGCCAATCCGAGCCGACGCCCGCCCTCAACAAGCTCAACAACATACATGCCAAAATCATGCTCTGAATAACTGCTGATCATGCGGTCTTGCAGGTAATCGATCGCTTGCTGCAACGTCCGCACCTCACGATCACCAATGTTGGCGATGAAGGACGGATCGTTAAGCAAACGCAGCATAAAGTCGCCATCGTCTACACACGCGTGTCGCAAACGCAGCCGTTTGGTCAGCAACTCAAACACCAGCTTTGTCCTCGGTTGTCGGTAGCGATGATTATAGACACGCCATTGACGTTGCCGGTGCTATTCTTCGCGGCATGAAAAAAATTGCCGTTGTCACAACATCCCGAGCCGAGTACGGCCATCTCATCTGCCCCCTAAGGGCGATTCGTGAGAGCCCGCAGTTACAGTTGCAGTTGATCGTCACGGGCGCCCACCTTAGCCGCCGCTTTGGCTACACCAAAGACCTGATCGAAGCTGATGGCTTTGAAATCGATCGTCAGATCGAAACTCTGGTCGACAGCGACAGTGATGTCGGCATGGCCAAAACTATAGGCACGATGTCGCTGGGCTTGACCGATGCTTTGGCCGACCTGCGGCCTGACTTGTTGTTGCTCATCGCCGACCGGTACGAAATGTTGGCCCCGGCATCCGTGGCGCTGGCGTTGCGTATTCCGATTGCGCACATTGAGGGTGGCGAGGTCAGTCGCGGCGCGGTCGATGACGCGGTTCGCAACGCATTGACCAAACTGTCGCACTTGCATTTCACCACCACCGAGTTGGCCCGCGAGCGGGTGATTTCGATGGGCGAACAACCCTGGCGGGTCATACGAAGCGGCGCACCTTCGCTAGACAACCTGGTCGGTCACGACTTTGCCGACTCAAAGCAGCTGGCCCGTACGCTGGGTCACGAGCTACCATCGTCTCCAGTCGCTGTGATTTCAATGCACCCAACAACGCTGGCGGACAATACGCTGGAAGAAACCGGTGCCTTATTTTCTGCCTTGCAGCAATTTGACGATCTCGGCATCATTTTCTGTTTTCCAAATGCCGATGCCGGCTCGCGAGAGTTGGCCGAACAGGCCAGTGCTTTCTGTTTGCAACGAGCGAACGCTCACCTGCACACCCACATTCCCCACCTCGATTACCTGAGTCTGCTAAAGCATGCAGACTTGATGGTCGGTAACTCATCGTCCGGAATCATGGAGTCAGCCTCATTCAAGTTGCCAACCGTCGATATCGGACGTCGACAGTTGGGGCGAGAGCGCGCTGAAAATGTCATCACATGCCGTGCCGAGACAGATGACATCGTCAACGGCATTCGCAAAGCCAGGGACGAAGCGTTTCGCCAATCCATTCGGGACGTTGAAAACCCCTATGGGGATGGAAGAGCCAGCGAACGAATCGTGCAGGTCCTGACCCAGCTGCCGGATAAACAGCGTTTGCTCGACAAGGTGCCGACGTGACAAAGACCATTCCGCTATCGAGGCCCGACATTACACAGTTGGAGCGAAACTATGTGTTGGACGCGCTTGCATCCGACACACTCAGTCGAGGCCCGATGCTGCAGCGTTTTGAGCAGGCCTTTGCTCAACAGGTCGGTCGCACCGCAACCGGTGTCAACTCAGGAACAGCAGCGCTGCACCTGGCTCTGCGCTTGAGTGGCGTTGCAGCGGGTGATGAAGTTGTTGTGCCGCCTTTCACGGTTGCTGCAACCATCAACACGGTCTGGCAAACCGGAGCGACGCCTGTGTTTGTCGATATTGACGAGTCGACCATGGCACTGGACCCACAGGCTTTCGAGCGAGCCATTTCGCCGCGAACGAAAGCAGTCATACCAGTGCACCCATTTGGCTCGCTGGCGGACATGAACGCAATCACAGAGCGGGCGAAACACCAACAGATCATTGTCATCGAAGATGCCTGCGAGGCGCTGGGGTCGGCAACAGCGAAGGGCGCGGCAGGCGCTCTTGGCGACTTCGCCGCATTCGGGTTTTACCCAAACAAGCAGATTACTACCGGCGAAGGCGGCATGTTGATCGGTTCTACCGATGCTTTGCATCGCGCACAGAGGCTGCGAAACCATGGTCGAACCATGGACGGCAACTGGCTGGACCAGTTGGAACCCGGGTACAACTATCGATTGCCCGAACTGTCCGCGGCAATGGGGCTGGCGCAGCTGGAGCGTCTGGATCAAATCATGGCTTGCCGTCAGCGCGTCGCCAACCGCTACCATGACCACCTTGGCTCGTTAGACTCTCTGACCTTGCCCAAACCGCCGCCCTATCAAACCACCACCTCATGGTTCGCCTATGTGGTCAGGGTCGCTGGAGGGCGTGATCGGCGTGACAAACTGGCTCAATTGATGAGCGATCAAGGCATCCAGTGCGGACGTTATTTCGCCCCAATGCACCGGCAGCCGGCGTGGCGTGAGAACGTAGCAGAAGGTCAGTTGCCGATCGCAGACCGAGTCGCCGACAGCGTACTTGCCCTGCCCTTTTACAACCAGCTCGAAGACTCGGCCATTGACCGAGTGTGTCAGGTATTAGCTGACACCTTGCAGCGAGTACCTTGAGGCAGCAAGTCGAACCCCAGCGTTATAGCCAACATAGGCTGCAGCTAACCAGATCCACGGCTGTGTCATGGTAAAAACATCATCCCAATAGGTGAACCAGGTGATGGCGACCACGAAGTTCATTAGACCTTCGACGAACATATCAACCAAAAGACCAATTGACAGGCTAGTAAGAAACGAGATTACGCCGCCAGCACTGGATATCGCGTCCCATATTTCGTTGATTTCAACATGTGCGTAGGTAATCAACGCCATTATCCCGTAGAAACCACCGCCAAATCGGGCCCATTTCGAATAAAGGAAGCCACCCCGGTCTGCCAGCGACTCCTTGGTCGCCAGCGAGTGGCCATCTACGCCACCATCGTCGACTGCCCCTCTCTCAATCGCGACCCGCACGATCAACAACGTGATAATCGCCATGGGCACGCCCGCCAACAGCACAGCTTTTACCGTTTCAATCAACATATTTTTGAAATTCCCCAGTGCGCTGAACCTGGTCCAAAGCGCGTCCACAGTTTGCGTTTTTGGACCAGCTCCACCGGTTCACGGATGGACCGGCATTTGCAAGTTATTGAAAATGGAGAACTTTCATAACCACGCTTCTGAAAGTTCGTGTCCGCGTTGGCCACGGAAGGCCAATCGTGGACGACCTCTAAGTCTAGCTGGACCGAGCGCACAGTGAATCTGCCAGTGGTCATTCAGCAATTGTCAGCGACACAATCACCGACTTGTAGGCCGGTGTATTGGACTGCTCGGCCGCATACTCAATAGGAATCAGCGGATTGCATTCAGGGTAGTACATGGCGACACAGCCGCGCGGTATCTTGTAGCTGACCAACTGAAAGCCATCAACTGACCGAGCCTGACCATCGTAGTGGCTGCTGACCTTAACCATGGCACCGCTCTTGAGCCGATGCGCCTTCATGTCCTTGCGATTGATCAACACCACACGGCGCGACCCTCGAATTCCACGATAGCGATCATCATTTGAATAAACGGTGGTATTGAACTGATCGTGACTGCGTATCGACATCATCACGAACTGCCCCTCCGGGGCGGTCATCGCGGCGGTAGGATGAACGAAGAAATTGGCCTTTTTAGTGTCCGTGTTGAACACGCGATGGTCTCGAACTGCATTGGGCAACACGAATTCATCCTGTTGCCGCAGACGCTCGTTGAATGAATCGAACCCTGGAATCACCCGGCTAATCCGGTCGCGAATCAAGGCGTAGTCATCGGCCATGCTCTGCCAGGGGATGTCGTCCTCATGGCCGAGTACGGCGCGCGCCAACTGCGCCACGATCCAAACCTCACTTCGGCACTGGGCGCTGGGCGGCGGCAACGTCCCCTTCGACGTTTGCACTACACCCATGGAGTTTTCTACCGTAACGATTTGCGCAACGCCCTTTTGGGTATCTGAATCCGTGCGACCCAGCGCTGGCAGAATCAATGCCTCGCGGCCGACGTAAACATGAGACCGATTCAATTTGGTGGACACTTGCACGGTGAGTCGGCAATTGGCAACAGCACCAGCGACGTAGTCATCGTCTGGCGTCGCTGCAACAAAATTGCCGCCCATCGCAAAAAACACTTCAATGGTGCCACGACGCATGGCCCTTACACAGTCCACAGTATCAACGCCGGCGTGCTGCGGCGACCGAAAGCCAAATTCCTCCTTGATCGCACGCAACAGCTCGATGTTGGGGCGTTCCCATATGCCCATGGTGCGGTCGCCCTGAACATTACTATGACCGCGAACCGGGCACACACCGGCACCCGGCTTACCCAAGTTGCCACCGAGCAGGAGAAAGTTGACGATGGTTTGAATGTTGGCGACCGCATTGACATGCTGCGTCAGCCCCATCGCCCAACAGGCGATTACACCCTCGGCCTCGGCAGCCCACTTCGCTGCACGTTCCAGCAACGCACGCTCGACGCCAGCAAGTTGCTCGATGGTTTGCCAGGACGTGCGGTCAGCGTCTTCAAGGACAGGTTCTATTCCTTGCGTGTATTCGGCAAGAAAGGCTTTGTCAAAGACCTTGCCCGGCTGTGCACGTTCCAATGCAAGCGTAGCCTTGATCAGCCCTTTCACCAGAGCGACGTCACCATTGATTCGGACCGGCAGATGTAGGTCCGCCAGCGAGGTGCCACGCCCAACCCAACCTCCGACTTCCTGCGGGTTTTTGAAGCGCCGCAATCCGGTTTCATTGAGCGGGTTTACGCTGATGATGCGCGCACCGTTTCGCTTGGCTCGCTGCAATGTAGCCAACATTCGCGGGTGGTTGGACCCAGGATTCTGGCCGAAGATGAATATGACGCCGGCATTCTCAAGGTCCTCAAGACTAACCGTACCTTTACCCACGCCAATTGCGTCTGTTAGCGCTCGACCCGACGATTCGTGGCACATATTGGAGCAGTCGGGCAGGTTGTTGGTGCCGAACTTGCGCACAAACAGCTGGT
>BQJN01000119.1 GCA_021604725.1 Lysobacteraceae bacterium
AATGGGTTGTCGCCCATCGCATCAGCCATGCCCGGCATGCTGCTCATGCTGGACAGTGAGTCCATCATGTCCTGAAAGAAGGAGGCCATGTCCTCAAAGGCTTTGGCTGCTTCTTCACCACCTTCAATCTCGTCCCAGTCAGCGACCCACATTTCTCGGACTTTTCGGCCATCGCGAAGCATGTCGTAGCGCAGGGCATCGTAGCCGTTGACGGAGTTACTCTCGTCGGTCTTGCGCACTTCGAATTTGGGCACGGACTGGCTCATCATTTGCGGCATGCGCTCCTTCATCATGCGCTCCATCATCTCGCGCTGTGCCGGCGGTACGTTCTTCATCGCCTCTTCCATTTGCTTCATGGCCTGATTGATTTGTCCACCCAGCCGTTGCATGGTTTCTTCATCCATCACCATATAGCTCTTGTCGTCGTGGTCGACGATCACCATCTCGCGACGGTCGCCACGATAGATCATGTCGCCTGCCTGGCCATTCCGTTCGGCGGGAATTTCCATCTTGAAATTGGTGCCGTCAGAAACAGCGGTGGTTTGCTCGGAGACGGGGTCCGAACCAGTATGATCAGTCACTTCGATCTCAAAAACGACACCGGCAAGAACCGAGCCGCTAAATAGCGTGGTGAATACTATGGACAGCAATCGTCTTTTCATATCAGGTCTCCTCTGCGGTGAGCGGTGGGTCTATCTAAATCTCCGCGCTGACGATACCAGTTTGCGTAGAGACTACAAATGTGGTCTACTGGATTACATACGTAGTCTATGGGTGAACTGTGAAAGAGTTGACGAATATTAGTGATGCGGAGCGGCAGGTGATGGAGGTGCTGTGGGGCACCGCGCCGCTGACTGCTGCGCATATTGCCGAGCAAATCAGTCCGAAGACCGGATGGCATCGCAAAACGGTCAACACTTTGCTGGCTCGGCTGGTTAAGAAAGAGGCGCTCGCGACTACCCCGTCTCCCGGCGGCAAGTTGTACTCCCCTCTAATCAAGCGAGATGACTACGCGGGTGCAATGGCAGGCTCTATGGTCAACCGCCTTTTCGGTGGTCGAGTAGCGCCGCTGGTCGCCCATTTCGCCGAATCACAATCATTGAGTGAGCGTGATATTGATGAGTTGAAAGACCTGCTCAGGGAGTTGTCCGATGAATGAAGTTGCCTTTTGGCTGATGCAGACAACAGTGGTGTTGAGCTTGCTGGTGGTTGTCGTCCTGCTCCTCCGGCGGCCGCTAGCACGACTGACCAGTGCTCGCTGGTCCTATTTGATTTGGAGTATGCCGGCGGCCTATTTGTTGGTGTCGGCGTTGCCTGCCGAGGTGTCTGGTATAGCTGCCAACGTCATTTCAGGACCACTGACGATTGATCCGTTGCCACTTGCAAATGCGCTACCGGCCTGGGTTTCGATGACGGTGGTCGGTATCTGGCTCAGCGGGGCCGTGCTTGTTTTCGGGGCTGCTGTCACGCAACAACTTGGATGCCGGCGAGCGCTGCTGCAAGGATCGAGAGAACTGAAAGGGTCTGAACGAAAGCATTTGGCAGAGCAATGTCGACGCATGATGATATTTCCGCAGGTCCAATGCCGTGTTGTTGCGGATTTGCAAGGGCCGGCACTGTTGGGGCTGATAAGGCCTATGCTGCTGTTGCCGGCCGACTTTTTCTCGAAATGCCCGGCCCCCGATCTGGTGCTTCGCCACGAGCTGGTTCACTACAAGCGTCGTGATCATTGGAGTAATGCCCTGGTCGCGCTTCTGAGATGTTTGTTCTGGTTCAACCCGTTGATGTGGTTGGCCGAAAACAAGTTTAGAGACGATCAGGAGGTGGCTTGCGATCATGCTGTTATGGCCGAGCAACCCGGTAGTCGGCGACGTCAGTATGGCCTTGCCATGATTGCCAGTGCGGTACCGAGAAGCGCCAACGTTGCCGCCTTCATGGCGACCAGCTCCGTTCTGAAACGGCGTGCTGGCTTGCTGGCCAGGCACAAGACCACGGTAGGCGATGATGTATTGGGCTTCGTTCTGGTGATGGTCATGGTCGTTGTTGGGGTTGGCATTGGCGCGGATGCAACGGCGACCGACCTGACATTCATTGAACCTCTGCAGTGGTCAAGCCCGGTACCGGGTAGGTGCGGCGGTACGATGTGGGATTGAGGCTATGAGATTCTTACTAAAAGGCGCATTGCTAAGCCTAACGTTGGGGCTTGCCTTGAGCAGCAACGCACACGCTCAATCCGTACCGGAGCTCCACTCGTTAGGCAAAACCTACTTTGACGCCTGGGTCGCGACCCAGCAGCCCGGTGCCACCTCGGATGTGCTGGAGAACTATCTGGCCTTGCTGGATGACAACGTCGGCTACGAGCACAAACCGCACCGCCTTTTGGGCGAAGTTGATGGCGGCAAGGACAGAATGCGTGAGGGTATGACCTACTACTTGGGGAAAAACGTCGCATTCGATGTCAAACTCACCGGCTTGGTCGCTGCAAAAGGTATGGTCGCAATAGAATATGAGGGCGAACATGTTTTTCAGCGCGGCGGCGAAGGACCGGTACTGACCGAGCAATTTCGGGCGGTCGATGTTCTAGAGGTAGCTGATGGCAAGGTTGCTATCATCCGCCAGTTTAGGGGTGAGTTTACAGGGCAGTGAAAGCACACCCTTGAACGTTCGCTCGCTATTGGCTGCCCAACCAGTCTTCCAGCTGGTGCCGCGTCAGCAGCTCCGTAATTGTCGAGTCAACCATGTCGGCGGCGACGATCTTGTCAAATAGAGGTCGCGCCTCGACGAGGCGCTGCAGATGCAGCAAGGCGGTGACCAGGGTGTGGGTGTAGTACTTGTTGTTCGGCTCCGACTGAGTAATCGGGGTCATCATGCTGACAACGTCCTCATAAAGCTTCATTGCTTCGTCCTCGCGGCCACTTTTCTGCAACATGCTGCCGACCAGCAGGCTGTCAATAGCCAGGTCGTTGGCGGCTGAAAAGTTGCTGGTGTCCTGAGCGTAAACCTTACGTGATATGGCCAGACTTCGCTGGTAGTAGGTCGTGGCAATCGCCGTTTGATCGAGCATGCGCATAATATCGCCGGCAGTGGTCAATGATGAGGCATGTTCGCGGCGAAACTTCTCATTGAGCGGTGCCTTCAGTGCCAGTTGTTCGCCGGCTTCAATCGCCTTCAGGGCCCAGGGCTGGGCGGCCTCGATTTCACCTTGCTCCAGCAGGAAGAAGGCAAGCTGATTCATCAGTATGCGCCGGTTGTTTTGCTTTTTCAGGTCGTCCGGATCGAGGTCGATAGCGCTCTGTGCATGGACCAATGCGGTCTGAATCGAGTCCGTACCGTCGGCAATGTCGCTGTAGTCGATCGCGTGCCATGCCATTAGTTGATAGCTATGGGAAAGGTGATATTGCCATTGCGCACTGTTGGCATCGGCCCGCGCCTGCGAGCTTGCCAGTTCGATGGCAGCACTGATCTGCGCCATGGCACGTTCCGGCTCTGCGTATTCGAGGTGGTGGTAACCCAGTTCGATACGAGCTTCCCAAAGCACGTCCGCGCTGTCATCAGTCCCTGACAGGCCACTTGATGCCTCAATGGCCTGCTGCAAAACATCGAATTTTCGCACTTGTTGTTCGTCAGTCAGCAACACTTGGGCTTGATGGACTCTGAGAAAAGCCAGCAGCTTTTGGTAGGTCGTTTGCATTTCAGGGTACGCTGCAACGATCTGCAATTGAACCTCCGCTTGCTCGTAGAGTGCCTGCGCGCGCGCCGGTTGTTCCAATCGTTCGAACACGCGCCCGGCATTGATGTACGCCTTGACCGCCTGCACTCTCGATTCAATTCCCTGTGTGCGTGGGTCCTGTGCTTCAAGGTGGGCCACGCTGCGTTCGGCTACCGGTTGCAGCACATCGATCCGGCCGATGCGATCGAGTTTTTCGTACAGGTCATCCAGCATGAAGTTGAGCAACTCATCGGACGCATTTTTCTCGGCGGCCGTCAGCTTTTGCAGATGACTGATATCGCGTGTATAGCGCACACCAAAGGCCAGGGCGGCCAGCACGACTACGGCCACCGCGGCCACCAGGTAGCGGTGACGAAGCAGGGCTTTGCCAGCGACGTACCGAATCTGATGAGTACGACTGCTGATTGGCAGCCCCCTTAGCCAGTTGTTGAGGTCGGTGCGTAGCGCGTCAGCGCTTTGGTAGCGCTTGTTCGGGTCGTCTGCCAGGCAGGTACGAACGATGTGAACCAGGTCATCCGGGATGCCTGTGTCGCGCAGTTGCGCAATCAGTTGGCCGCGATCATTGCGACCGGGCGACCTGCTTAGCAGGCTGGCGAGTAGCACGCCCGTGGCGTAAATGTCGGCTCGCAAGTCTACGCCCAGCCCTTGCAGCTGTTCTGGTGCCGAGTAACCCAGGGTTCCAAATATGGCGTCCTGGTCCGGATTTCCCTCGCGCCCCGAATTGGCGATGCCAAAATCGATCAACACCGGAAAGGGCACCTCGTTGATCTGTTTGATCAATACGTTGGCCGGTTTGATATCAAGGTGCAGTATGTTGCGCCGATGCACGAATTCGAGCGTCTCGCACAGGTCGGCGATCAACTCAACGATTTGCTTTGTGCCTAGTTGTTTGTCGCGGCAATAGTCATCGACATGCGGGCCCTCGATAAAGTCCAAGGCCAGCCAGGGTTGTCCTCCTTCGGTGATATTGCCATCGAGTATTGACACTACGCCTGGATGATCGAGATCCGCGAGCATCTGCATTTCTCGGCGAAACTGGGCCGCCAGTTGTTGATAATCCACTCGCCTGGACATGAACTTGACGACGACGGTTTTTTCATAGACGCCATCGGCTCGTTCAGCCAGATAGATGTCACTCTGGCCGCCACTATCCAACGGTCGAAGAATTCGGTACTTGCCGTCGAACACCTGATTCACCAAATCAGTGTCCTGCCTGTCAAAGGCCTCTTCCAACAGGCGAGCGGCAGATTGATTGATCGAGTCTGGCAATGCGCCAGTGGCAACGCCACACCGCGCCAACATTTCGTTTTCTGTCAGCGCATCATCGGCTTCCAGCTCAGCATCAATCTTGCGCCAAAGCGCCAGCAGGTCTTGCTTCTGACTCATTGCATTGCGGCAGCCAGCATGGCTCTGGCCTTTTTCCAGTCGCGGAAAACGGTGCGCTCGCTGGTGCCAAGAACTTCACCAATATCGGAGAATTCCATGTCACCGAAAAACTTGTAGACAAAAACCTGTTCGAGCCGTTCGTCGTAGGCACGCAACTGTTTGAGGTGGGTTTCCAGATCCAGCAGGTAATCGGATTCCTTGAAAACCGCTTGCTCATAGTCGCCGCTATCACCGCAATAGGTGACAAGCCGGTTGCGTCGTGCTTCGTTGATAAGAATGTGGCGCATGGCCAGGGCGCAATAGGCGAAGAAGTGTTGTCGATCATTGAAGGTGCGGGACTCGTTTTGGCTTTTGATCCACGCCTCGTTGACGAGCATCGTGGTGTTGACGCCGGTGCCGCGTATTTTGAACCGCTGCCCCCTTGCGATCTTTTTGAGCCGTTGATAGACGACCTCGATGTCACGCGCCTGATCGGGCGAAAGCACACCCTCCGCGTCATTCAGAAGGCGCGTAAGTTGATGATTATCCATGTGTTAGTAGCAACTCCCCGGAGTGTCGAGACTATCAAGTTGCCGTCGTCGTGACAACGGATTAGTTCAAAGATGCTGGCCAGTGTGTCAGTAAATTGGCTGCTGGATTGTTAACAGGGTATGGATTCAAAAATTTTCTATGGCGAGGGCATCATGAATCGAATGAAACCGACCTGCTTACTGATCACCGCGTTGGCGCTGTTCGCATTGACCCCATCGGCGATGGCCAATCTGATCATTGCTGATGATGCCAGCGACGATGTGATCAACAACGGCAATTGTTCATTGCGCGAGGCCATCATTGCAGCCAACACCAACGCAACCGTAGATCAATGCGGCGCTGGCAGTCCCATCGATACAGATCTGTTGTTCGCCATTATTGGCGGCAGCGAATTGGTGATCGAGTTGGACTCCCCGCTAGTCATTGAGGGTGGCGTCGAGATTATCGGCCCCGGTATCGATGACCTATTGCTGATTCCGAACGGTGCTGAGTCAGCCTTTGAGTTGGATATGGCGCAACTCGACGATGACTTCATTCTTCGTGGCATGCGTATTGGTGGCTTCTCGGAGAGCGCCATCGTCGTTATCAGTGCTAATGATGTCACCCTTGACCAAGTGCGCTTTGCCAGCAATAGCTCTTCGATGAAGGGTGGCGCGTTTTCCGCCTTTAGTTCGAACTTTCCAGGCGGCACGACTGATTTCCTCGGCTCGCTGACCGTGACCGATAGCCAGTTCGTGCAAAACTCTAGCGACGATGACGGTGGCGCGATCGCGGTATGGGCCAATGCACCTGTTACGATCGATGCGACCTTGTTTGATGGCAACATGACCGGCGGCGATGGTGGTGCGGTTTATGGTGGCATAAGCAATCAGGCGCTACTGATCACCGACTCAACGTTTCTTAACAATGGCGTCTCCAATACTGCCAGCACGACGACCAATGGTGGCGCGGTCGAGAGTACCTACGCCGCGAACACCATTTCAGGCTCCTTTTTCTCTGGCAATTTTGCGGCAAATGGAGGAGCAGTCAGGTTTCTTCTTCCATCTGGAGCCAGCAATCCTATTCGGACCATCAGCAACTCGACATTCACTCAGAATGAGTCGCTTCAACCCAGTGCCGTAGTCCACGCGCGTGGCACCGGCGCTGCTGAGCTGAGATTGAGCTACAACACCTTCAGCGGCAATCAGGGTGCTTCGGTCGAAACCGGCAGTGGTCAAACCGGCCGCTCCAAAGGCAATCTGTTCCTCGATGCTGGAACCAACGATTGTGATATTAGCGGCCCCTGGTTCAGCGAGGGCTACAACATCGAAACCAATGGAACCTCTTGCCTGGGCCACGCCAACGACTTGGACGGTGTTGCGGTCGAGGTCTTGCCTGTGGGCGACTACGGCGGACCAACCCAGACCATACCGCCTTATCCTGACAGCGTCGCGGTCGACCTCGGTGCGACGGTCTGTACTGCGGCTGGCGGTGGTTCCAATATTACTCAGGATCAACGCGGTGAGCCGCGACCACGAGATGGCAATGCCAGCGGTGGTGTCGGTCAGTGCGACAGCGGAGCCTTTGAGTGGCCGAACGCCGAACTTTTGCTTATCAGCTTTGATGGCGACGGTGAGGGGGCGGTGGTGTCGGATGAGTATGGCATCGAATGCCTGTCGCCGATGAGCTGCGGTTGGCCGTTGCCGGAGGACGAAACGTTCAACTTCACGGCCTCTCCGGACATCAACAACAGCTTTGAAGGCTGGGATGGCTCGTGCTCTGGCACCGGAAACTGCCAGGTCACTATGAGTGGCTTCCGGAGCATCAGCGCGGAGTTCATGTCATTGATCACGCCAGTAACTCTGACTGTAGAAAAGAATGAAATGGCCGCAAACGTTGATGCCACCATCGTTAGCGCGCCCGCCGGAATTGACTGTGGCGCCGCGTGTATCGCCGATTTCAATGAAAACGACATGGTCACGCTAACGGCCACCGAACAACTGGGTTCGCTGGTCACCGGCTGGACAGGCTGTGACAGCGTTTCTGGCGACGGTCTGCAGTGCGACCTGACCATCACCGCCAATCGCACGGTGGTCGCTGATATCGATGAAGACCCTGATTTTATCTTTGCCTCAAACTTTGGCAACTGAGTGAAAACTGGGCGGTCCTTGGGGGAGGCCGCCAACCACCCCAACCGTACGGAGAACTGCTATGCGAATGTTCTATTTTTCTGCGCTGGCCTGGATGGCGCTAAGCACCCCCGCGTTTGCGCTAAGCCCTGACACGTTTGAAGATGCCCACGCCATGCTCACTGAAGCGATGGATGTTGGAGGCTCAACCTCCAGTTGGGCACCGGCACCCGGTGCCATCGGGGGCTTCAGGCAGGTGACGGTAGAGGGCGGCAACAGCGGCACGCCTGGCCACGAGGTGACTAGCGAGATTACTGGCGGTAGTTGGTTGGTCACAATGGATGGAAGCGGAAATAGCGAATGGGTTCGCTTGCTGTGGAGTGATGCAAGCGGCGTGTCGGTATTTTCGTCGCCCATTGATTTGACCGCTGGAGGTCAAAGTGACTTTATCCTGTCAATTGCGTCACTCAATACCGGTGTGGAGATTGCGGTTTACATCCTGGACACCGACAGTTCTGACACCGTTTACAAATACCCCAATGCCGCTGGCGATGTGGTTTGGGATTACACTGAATTCACGGGAATTGACTTCTCGCAGGTCAACCAGATCACAGTTACCATTTCCAGCATATCAAGCGACTCGGTCAGCTTTGCAGCGGCTGAATTGACACCCGTCAGTCTTCAAGCATACTCGGTGGAGTAGCCGTCGCTTTTGACGTGCGTGTTCGGTTGCCAAGGATGGCGATTACTCGTTGCTGTCTTCTTTGACTTTGTCGCTGCCGGACGTTGCGAAGAAAACTGCCGCCAGGCAGATAAACATGCCGCCAACCCCGATCAGCGACACGTTGGTGGGTGTATTCATGAACGCGGCGGAAATCATGGCGATGCCGGCGAGCGCGAAGCCGCCGGCGGCCACCATTTTTGCTTTGGCGTTGTCGTTCATTCCGCTGCCCATGTTTGCTTAACGCAGATCGTCGATGACTGCCAGCAGCGCATCCAGCACTGAGTGGCCGAGTATGCGGCAGCGATCGGGCGACCAGCCGTAAACTTCGTCTGGCGCGTCGGCGTTGTCCTTGAACGGCATTTCCAGAGTCATCGACAAGCAGTCGTGGGTCTGGGCGACATAGTCGGTGCACTTCTTCAGATCAGAGGAGTTTGGCGCATCAACCTCGTACCCGTATTTGGTTTGAAAATCCGGGTTGGCGCGTACATAGGCGGACTTAAAAGTCTCAGTGAGTTTATGCAAGCGCTCCGTCCAGCCATCTATGCCCTCGGCGGCCGCAATGAAGTTGTAGGGCAGGGCTTCGTCGCCGTGCACGTCCAGGCAAAAGTCCACGCCGCTGGCCGCCATTGCTTCGCGGACACAAAGCACTTCGGGGCTGCGCTCGCTGGAGGCATCTTTCCATTCTCGATTCAGATTCGCACCCACAGCATTGGTTCGCAAATGGCCGCGCGCTGAACCGTCCGGATTCATGTTTGGAACAATATGAAACGTGGCTTTTTCCTTGAGCAGGCGTGCGACTGGATCATCGGCTTCCAGTAGTCGATCAAGCAAGCCTTCCATCCACCACTCGGCCATCGACTCGCCGGGGTGCTGGCGCGCGATCAGCCAACAGTTGAGGGGACCTTCACCCACTCGAAGCAAGTCCATATCCTGCCCGTCCAGGGTGCTACCCAGCAGCTCATGGGTGCAACCACTGCTGACTGCCGCAGCCACCAGGTCGGCATGCCGCTCCATGGAATACGGTGCAAAGTACGCGTAGTAGACGGCATCGGTTTCGGGCGCATGGTCTATGGTGAGTGTTTCACCGTCCCATGTGGTAGGTACTCGAAACCAGATCTGCCGATCGTAAGAAGCCACCGCCTGGTAATTCTCCCAACCGCCGACATAGGCTGCGCCTTTCGCGTTCTCGATCACCATTTTCAATGGCATGTCACAAACGCCGCTGGCGCGGAAGTGAAACCATTGATAGAAGTCCGATTGGTGGTCTTTGTTGATGGTCAGTCGAACATTGGATGGGTCCGAACAGTCGATGCAGCGAATATTGCCACTATCAAAGCCAGCGGTGATTTGCACTTGGGGAATCCTGATCTTGCTTGCCAGCGCGTAGTCTAGCCCGCATCTTTCATGAAGGCGACCTGTTAAGCCCCCAGCATGCGGATCATCCAACGCGATGAAACGTTTAGTTCAGTTGCCTGGCAGCAACTTATTCGGATCCCATCGAGGCCGCCCATTCGTGCGCGACAATTGCTTTGTTTGAGGCTTTGTGATGCTCGCTTGGTACCTGCTGGCACTGACACTGGGCGGCTTTTTTGGCCGCAATTTGTCAATTCATGTGTCAAGTTAACGGCAAATCGCCGGTGCGTATTCACTTCGACCGCTGGAACTGCAGGTCCAGTCGACCCCCGAAACCTGGTCGTTCAACACCAGAGCGACTGGCGTCAGAGTGATGTCCAGTGTTCCACTTGGCATCTGCACACCACCCTCATTAACGTCAATCAGTATGGCACCACCACTGCCGATCGCGATGGATGTGCACAGCGAACTGCTAAAACCCACGTATCCGGCCTCGGTATTGGTGGTCGGGAAGGTCCCAGAGCGCCCATTGATGCGGACTTCCGCGACCGCGCGTTTCGGTGTAGCCGTGGCATATACACATTCGGCGACGCGTGTACGGATGGTGTAATCCTGGTAGGCAGGGATGGCGATTGCCATCAAAATGCCAAGGATGGCGATGACCATCATCAGCTCGATCAGTGTGAAGCCCCTTTGATTCATTGCGATTGCCCTCTTGTCTCGAAAGCTGCCAACGCGTTTGGTCGAAGCGTTGTCAGATTAAATGAGACAGAAGCAATTATCGGGCCATCGAAGTAATGTCGGCGACAGCGAGTCGCCAGCCATGAGTCAAATTTTTGCAGGATGCCGGTGAGAAGGGCGCGGCATCAACTCCCCGTGCTTGCCAACCCTAGCTGGTCAGGTCTACTCTGCCGGGGCTCCTCGAGAACTTTTCTGAGCTCCCCGATGGGCATTGGTTTGCCAAACAGGAACCCCTGGATGGCATCGCATCCATAGTCGCGCACAAATTCATACTGCTCTACCGTTTCCACACCTTCGGCAACGACGTGCAGGCCGAGGCTGTGGGCCAGATTGATAATCGTGCGCACCAGCGTTTCATCATCCGGATCTCGCCCGAGGTCAGCGATAAACGATCGGTCGATCTTCAAAGTATGCAAAGGCAACTGCTTGAGGCGGCTGAGCGATGAATAGGCTTTTCCAAAGTCGTCAATCGCGATTTCCACACCCAGTCGCCCGATGGCTCGAAGTTGGTCCGGAGCGGTGGCTGATTCCGGGCCAAACAGGTTTTCCGTGATCTCCAACTCCAGGCGATCAGCCGGGAACCCGGTGGCATCGAGGACATCCGAAATGATGGTTTCAGGGTCTTTGCGGATAAAGTGAGCGACGGAGTAATTGACTGACAGCGTGACCGGAGGCTTTTTGCCAGCAAAGCAGGCGCTAAGGTCGGAACAGGCGCGTTGCATGACCCATTGGTCGATCACCGTGGTCAGCCCGCATTCTTCCGCCATTGGAATGAACTCTGTCGGAGAGATCTCACCTTCCTCATCATCAAACCACCGCACCAATGCTTCAACGCCTATGATCTCGAGTGTTCGAGCGTCGTGCCGAGGCTGATAGTACACCCCCAATAATTGTTCACTGATCGCGTTTCGCAGTTTGTTCTCGAGCATCAACCTGCGAACGATGCGCGTATTCATCTCTGCAGCGAAGAATGTGAATTGGTTCTTGCCGCTGTCCTTGGATCGGTACATGGCAGCATCTGCATTCTTCAAAATGGTCTCAGCGTTGTCGCCATCTTCCGGGTAGATACTGATACCGATACTGGTGGTGATGTGCAGGCTGTGGCCGCTGACCTGAAAAGGGTGGTTGATGGTGGCCACCAATTTGCTGGCCACTTCGCTGGCATCCTTGTCTGCCTCCGGTTGCATCAGCAGTACGGCAAATTCATCACCGCCAAGCCGAGCCAATGTATCGCTGTCGCGCAGCATGTGTTTCAGGCGTTCAGCCACTTGCACCAGTAGTTGATCGCCGACCAAATGGCCGAGAGTGTCGTTGATGACCTTGAAGCGATCCAGGTCTAGAAACAGCACAGCAACGCGGCTGCCATGTCGCTCGCAGTGACTGATCGCCTGGCGTAGTCGGTCATCGAAGGTGACACGATTGGCCAGTCCAGTGAGCGCGTCATGGTAGGCCTGATGCTCCAACTGCCGTGTCAGTTCAAATAGTTCTGAGGTTCGCTCGGCGACCTTTTCTTCCAGGGCGAGGCGTGCATGTTGCAGTTCGTTTTCGCGCAGCTCGATCTGCTTGAGCATGCCGTTGAAGTCATCTACCAGGTCGCCAATCTCGTCGCGAGACAGTTTCTCGGCACGCAAGCTGTAGTCCTGTGACCGGGTGATTCGCTTGGCCATGTCGGCCAACTGCAGCAGCGGTGCGGTCAGCTTTACATAGAGCCGGTTGGATATGACGTAGACAACCAGTAGTGACAGCAAGAACAGGCTGGCGACAATTAGAAAATGGAATCGCTGGCGCTCGAGCCAGAAATCCCAGTCATAGGCGAGCAAAATGTGCCCAATGGTTTGCTCGCCAAGCTGGACCGGTCGCGTAACGAACATGTGACCGTTCATCACGCCGCTGGTTTGGTCCGGTAGTGATGCCTTGATAGCATCAGGCAGTACTTGATATTCAGCGAAAAGTTGCCGGTTGCTGTCAAATAGCAATCCGGCCACGATGCCACTCTCGCTGCGCAGGCTATTGAGCGTCTCTGCAGCTGAATCGGGGTCGTTGAAGGTCAGGGCGGCGGCGGTATTGTTGCCAACGATGCCAGCCAAAGCTTGCAAATGCTCGTACGTCGATCCGCGCAGGGTGAACCAGTCATTGATGGCGAATCCCAGCGAGGTCAAGGCCAGGGCAATGCCGCTCGACAGCATCAACACCAGCATCAAGCTGCGTCGCAAAGATGAGCCGCGCAGCACCTTCATGTTTGTTCGCCCCGGTGCACAGACCGA
>BQJN01000120.1 GCA_021604725.1 Lysobacteraceae bacterium
AACTCGCGGACGCTGAGTGTGTTGAGCGACCAGGCGGCAGCGGTGGTGACGTCTTCATCCGACCTGGTTTTGTATGACCTAAATGGTGGGCCCTCGGTCAATTTGACGCCTGCATTGGGCGGGTTTTCGTCCTTCAGTTTGTATTCAGAGCAACTGCAGCGAGTGATTTTTCGCAACATTCCAGACAGTGGTAATGAAGCTATTCACGCCGTGTCTATCGATGGTGGTGGTCGAGTCAAGCTCTCGGATACGTCGCCATTCGCAACTGGCCTTTGCGAGACCTTCGACCGTCTGATGGCAACCGGCCAGCACGTGCTTAAGTGCGAGACATCGTCGATCTTTTTGCCACCGTTCGGGTTGAGCCTGTTTCAGTCATTGGTCAGGGTCGATGTTGTGTCTGGCCATGCGGTAACGGTGGCTTCGAATAGTTGGGATTCGGGCGATTCCGACGTCCCAGATTTTCGCAAATGGTACGCCTCATCCACCGACCCGCAACAGGTCACCTATGCCAAGTGGGAAACATCTGGTGGCCCTACCAACACTTTTGTCGGCGATATCGATGTGCTGTTTGTAGGCGACTTCAACCCACCTCAGTAGAGGTTGCTGCGAAACTACAGCCTCGTGCGGTACAGGGACGTATCGCCATTTCGGTGGGTTTTAACCCATTGAAATGTAAGGGTTTCGAAAACCACGCTTTTCGGAATCCGTGGTGTTGCTAGTCCAGGACGGACTATTGCAACACCCTCCTAATAGTGAGGGGGCACTTCATCAGCCGGATTCGAAGCGTCCGCGGCACCTTCGCTGCTCTGGTCCAGGCGATCGCTCAAATGTTGCAGTTTCTTCTTTAGCCGCTCAATCTCGCGCTGTTGCGAATAAACGGTCTTGTTCAGCGTCTCCAGCAGATCTTCCGCGTAGGCCAGCCGCGTTTCCAGTTTTTCCATCGCCTCGCTCATAAGGCAGGACTGGGCAGGCGACGCAGTCGCAGCACGGCGACCACAGTTAGCGGAATGATGAACGCTTTGTAGCCCAGCAACGCCGCCAACACCGGCGTCCAGATCGGCCCATCGGCGATGGGTTCGATGGCATGCACCCACCACACTACGGCGATCGTGGCGGCACCGGTAGCTGCGATGAAAAGCGCGTCATTCGGCGTAAATGCCTGGCGTTTTGCCAGCAAATACCAATACAGCCAGGCGCAAAAGGCGAAGACTGGGCTCAATAGCAGAGTTGAGAGCAGCACCCGCTGTCGTCCTAACGCTCAATCTTTGAGATCTTGGTGCCTTCAACCGTAAGGTTGGCCATGAAGCCTTTGTTTGACAGTATGAATCCAACGATTGGGTCTTTGATCGTTTTGGGATCCAATGATTTGCCACCGCCCATATCGATAATCGCGACCGATCCATCCAGACCCACTTCCCAGCCATCGTTGGCCTTGAACGCATCCAACGCTTCGTAATTCATGAACAGGTAAATCTCGGACCGTCTTTGGAATCCGATCTGCAGGCCCAGCGAGCCGGCTGCAACGGAGTAGTAGCCCACGGTCTGGCCGTCTTCGAGCAGCGATCCCTCACCGTACTGGCCGCCGACACCCAGGCCGCCCTTCTTGACGTCTGGAAAGACCAGCGCGCCAACGGCCGATTCGACGATGGCTCGAGTTCCCGCATTGGTGTTGTAGAGGCGATCAAGCGCTCGTTCAACACCGGCATCGATTTCCGCAGCAGTGTCGGCCATCGCCGAACAGAGCGGTAAAATTAAAACCAAAAACAATAACTTACGCATGGTTTGATCTCTAGCTAAGGCTACCAGGTGTAGCGAACGGTGTACTCAACCACGCCGGTTTCTTCGGCGGGGATGTCCAGTATAAACTGGATGGTGGCAGCATCCAGCGTCTCATAGTCATGGTTCGACTTGCTGATTTGCCAATTGTTCCACCGATACATGGCTTCCTTGATGGTCACTGTGGCGTTGCCTCGCTTTTGGTTGCGAATCTCTATGCGGTAGGTTTCTTCCATTACACGCGTTCGTTCGTCAACTTTGAAGTTGACTTGAGTGCGTTCGCCGACCACATCAAAGGCATCGCCCAGTTTCAGTGAAACAGTCTCATTGCGAGGCGTATGATCAATCAGGTCCTCACCGATGAACTCCAAGGCGCCGTCGGATGGGTTCAATTGGCTCACTCGCACACGCCCCTTGGGCAGTGGAATACCCAGGCCGTGAGACTCCTTGTTTTCAAACGAAACGAATGCTTGCACCGGCGAGTTGGTGTTAGCCAGATAGCCCTGGTTGACCTGCGGTCGATTGCCGTATCCGGCATGACGACTGCCCTCATAAAGTAATGTGCGCTCACATTTCAGGCCGTTGGCTGCCGGAAACAGCTCCAACTGTTTGGTTGAGCGGTCCGGCACACTGGTGCGCCGACCCAGGGTGTACAGATGGTATTCGAACAGTTCTGACTCGGCGAAGCCCTCGTCGGCCACCGCCATGGCCACCATTTCTTTCTGGTAGACCTGGCGTCTCGGTTGTGCTGTCGGTGCCCGATTGACATCACCAGCCACCAGCTTCAATCGTGCCTCAGGGAAGCTTGCGCCAGATTGGTTGACGATGCTAACCCAGGCGTTGAGGTCCAAGGTGCATTCATCACCGTCATGCAGGACCGCATTGTAATCGGCCCACCAGGTCATTCCCTCGGTTTGATAACCGACCGCAATGTCGTGATCGCCACCGCGTTCAGCATCGATCATCCAAACCAGCGTGGGTTGCGTGATCAGCCCGCCCGGCAATTCCGGATAGTAGACATTGGCATAGTTCTGCACGGCAATAACGCGACCATCGTCCAGGCCCATGGTCAGGCCACCTACGGTACCCAGCAATTCGCCTTCCACTCGGTCGACTTGCTCACCACGCACTTGTTCGACAATGATCTTTTGGCCGATGTAGCGCTCCAGCAGCTTTTGTGCAGACACCAGATCGAACTGATAGTTTTGCTCCAGTACCCGGGTTCCAGCGGTGTCGGTCAGGGAACTGAAACTGACCGTTGTCGGATCGATGCCGGCGGCGACGTCAGAAAATTTGACCTCACTGACGCCAGACTGCAAAGGCATATTGCGGACTGTACGTACCACCGCATAGCCCGGCACGTTGATTTGATTGCGACCGCTGGTGGCGCTTGAGCGGTACAAGTCCGGCGAAACAGCGCCAGCACCCATGCGGCTATAAATAGTAAGCGCGTGCTGGTCTTCGTCAGTGGCGGTCACACAAGATGTGGTCAGTGTCGTGGTCATGGCCAGTACTACCGTTAGCAGTGATTTCATTTCAATACCTCCTCCATTCTCTGGCAATGCGCATCGAGCGGAGTTCCTTTGGCGAATTGTTGCATTGGCGATTGGTGCGGTGGTCGCAAAATAGCCGACACGAAGGCATAGACGTAAACATCTATGGCATGCGGCCGGTCTCCGAAGAAATACGGCTGGTCGCCCAGCAGTTCGATCAGACTCTGCAAATCCAACTGACCGATGTGACCAATCTCGCCTCTGCTGTGGCGACCTACGCCCTGGCCATGCAGGCTCTTGGCGATTTTCTTGCGAACGATGCCCGGGATGATGGCGCGCTGCCAGGCCGGCATTCTGCCGAAGAACGCAGGTACGGTATGGTTATCGAAATTGTCACGGTCGATCCAGCGAAAGTAAACGATGCACCAATACAGGTTTTCGTCGAGCATGCGACGCACCAGGTGGGTGATCGCTTTTTGTTGCGGGTTTAAGTCGCCATCGAGTGGATCGTTGTGGTCGGCGGTCAGGCGCTCGATGACGAAGTTGGAGTCACCGACAATAGTGCCGTCATCAAACTCGACGTAAGGCATCTTGCCCTTCGGCGACCGTTTCATGTGATGGACGCCATTTCTTGTTTCATGCTCTACGCCTGCCAGCTTCAGCCAGGCCAGCAACTTGGCACAAAACGGACTGCCGTCAAGCAGGCCCCAGACCGGATGGAATTGATAAACCTTCAGCATGGCTTTCTCTGCACTTTGATCACTCCACAGTACCTCAATTCTGATCGCCAGTTCTGGGGAATATGACCTGAAACTGCACCCCTTGCTCGTTCGGCAGGTTGTTGGCGCGCACTTTGGCACGATGATAGCGAGCAATCAGGCGAACGATATGCAAGCCCAGGCCGAGGTGGGTGTTGTCACTATTGTGTGGGCGAATTGACACCATGGACTCAAACAATCGTTGGCGCAGGTGGTCCGGGAGTGCCGGTCCCGTGTTTGAGATACTCAAGGTCGGTCTCCCATGCTCATCGTCAAGGGTAATCTCTATTGTTCCGTCCTGCGGTGTGAAGCCGACCGCATTGTCGAACAGCTTGTCGAGCATCTGCGCGATCAGGTCAGGCGCACCCTGCAGTTTGAACGGGCCGTCGATGCGTGTATGCAGTTTCCGCTCACCGACCAGGTGCACGTAGCCACGGCAACAACCGACGATCACCTCGGCCAGGTCGAAACCCTCCGATTCGGCATTGCTGATCGCCTGTTCGAGTCGGTTGGCTTCGCTCAAGGATCGCAAGATGAGTCGTAGTCGCTCGGCTCCGTCTCGAGCACGATCGGCGTAGGTGGTGGCCTGGTCGGGCAAGTCGTGTCGCGCCAGATTGTCCAGTGAGGAGCGAACCACGGCCAAAGGCGTATTCAGCTCGTGCGATAACTTGCTGGCCAGCGATTTCAAATAGCTGTTGTACTGGCCCAGTTCGTCCATAACGTGATCAAAACTGCGCGCCAGGTCACCGAGCTCGTCGCGGCTTGAGGTGTCGGGAATTTCGGCACGGAGATCGCCGTCTTGCGATAGTGCCGAATCAGCCGCAGCAGCCAGGCGTCTGATGCGCAGAGACAGTCGCGTCGCAAAAAGGAACAGTGCGAGCCAGGTGATACCCAGCGCAATCATCGAGTACACCATAAGGCGACGCAGCGCGCTGTTTGCCGTCAGTAGCAGGGCATCGGAGCGTTGTTCCAAAACCAGAACCAACTGCTTGCCCGCCTCAGTCAGTGGCCGTGCACTACTGGCGACGACGGTAAACTGGGCCGCCGCTGGTCGCCAGACCGTAGACGCTATGCCAAGTACGGCCTGGTCGATCTCTTCTCCCTGCAATTGGATGGTGTCGTACTCACGAGGGGTGTCATCGGCCAGTTGCGGCGACAATAGCCAGCGATAGACCAGACCGGGCAGCCAGTACCACGCCGAGTCGGTATCCAGTTGCGACGACAAGGTTCCAGCCTGGGCGACAACCTTGCCTTGTCGGTCCACGACCCAGGCTCGGGTCCCTTCCGGCACCACACGGGCCAGCGCCGTCTCTAGTGTGCTGTCGCGTTGTGCCAGTGGCCAAAGACCGACACCTGACTCATTGGCTGCCAGCGTGCCACCACGTCGGAATGGCGTATCTGATGCGTCATAGTGGTCAATGATCTCGATACCGATCTGCTCGCCCAACATATTACGTGGCATGACCAGTTCAATGGCATAACCCGATATTGTGGGCTGAAAAGCGGCCTGGATGCGGCGCGCAACGACCTGTGCTTCGACATCAGCTGTGGTTGCCTGGACGTCAGCCGAGCCTGGTGGTCCGGGCGTGATGGCGACTCTTACCAATCGACGTTGGTCGGTCAGTGTGATCACGACATGGTCGCCACGCAGGCCTCGATACAACGGGTGGTCATCATTCACCTCAATCAGCAACCAGGCTCGGTTGCGGTTGGCGGCGATACCGACGCGGCCCATTTCACCGCCCCACTGGGCTGGCAGTACGCTCAAGGAATCGCGCCAGGCGCTCCATTCGGCAGCATAACCATCGACCGAAAAGTCACTATTGAGCGAGCGTACGTAGAGGCTGCGTGGCGCATGGTGGCCCAGGGAAGAGGTTTGCAAGGTCGGACCAAGGGCCAGTGCTACACCGTCGCTGGTCGCCAACATGGACTGATCCTGGTTCTCTCTCAGCAGTGCTTCGATCTGCACCAACCATTGCCAGCCGCCGATTGGCAACAGCAGGGTCAACAGACCCATCAACATCAATTGTTGGCGAAGGGAAAGCAACCGTTACCTAACGCCAGCGGTAGCCTGCGCCGTGCACGGTTTCGATCGCGTCGAAATCAGGGTCGATGGCCAGCAGTTTTTTGCGAATACGCTTGATATGCGAGGTGATGGTAGTGGGGTCGACTACCACATTGGCATCGTCCATCAGTTGGTCTCGTGACTTCACATGGCCAGGATACCGGACCAGCGTATGTACCATCCAGAACTCAGTGACGGTAAGTGGCACATTTTGCTCATTCCAGTAGGCCTGCATACGCTCGGTTTCAAGCCGCAAGGAACCGTGTTCGACCACCGTGTCCGAGTTGACTGGAACGGCCAGGGCATCGACTCGTCGAAACAGTGAGACCACGCGGGTGATCAGGTGCTGCAGGCTGATGTCTTTGGTCAAGTAATCATCCGCGCCTAGCCGTAAACCTGAAATCGCGTCGAAGTCATTGTCTCTGGCAGTTAGAAACATGATGGGCAGTGAGCGGGAGCGGGCACGCAACTCTCGGCACAGATCAAAGCCACCTTCGACCTCATCCTTCAGGCCGACATCGATCAGCACCAGGTCTGGAAGTCGGCCCTGAAACGCGTCCAGCGCTTCTCGGCGGCTGCTGTAGCCGTTGACTTCATAGCCATAGTGCCGCAATGCGTCTGTGTAATTCTCTCGGATGGCGGGTTCGTCTTCGACGATGGCGATACGTCTGGTCACTGGGGCGTCCCTTGTGTGGTGAGCTTGAGGCAAATTGTGCCTGATTCCTGACCGCTTCACTGCTATGACAACGTGTCGTCCACAAAATTGCCACATTTCGCCCGCGACACACCCCATTCCCACCGAGCGCAAACACACGCTGGTGTTCAACTGATCGGCATGGAGTCGTCCTCTGACGGCCATGGACGGCCACCTGGTGTTGATTAGCCGACACAGGTGGAGCTTGTGAACCATGTATATGCGCAGGAGATCGGTAGGTGAGCAGATTAATTCGGGTGGTGGTGTGTGCGTTGTTTCTGGCCGGTACCGGGCAGGCGCAAAACCTCGATCAGGTCAGTAGCGGTGAGCTTTGGATAGGCGGAGACGAGCAATGGGCGATTGCTCCGGTGTTGTCGCAGCAGGTTGAAATGACCATTAGCGGCATTGTGATTACCACCAAGGTACGGCAACGGTTCATCAATGACAGTGCGCAGCCGGTCGAGGCGGTGTATGCCTTTCCCTTGCCCGATACCGCGGCGGTCAATGGCTTTCGATTGCGTATCGGAGAGCGCGTGATTGTCGGCGAAATCCGTGAAAAGCAGCAGGCCGAACGCATCTACTCAAGGGCCAGAGAGGAAGGGCGCTCGGCCAGTTTGATGAAGCAGCACCGGGCGAATCTGTTTACCACGCGAACGGCCAATATTCCGCCGGGCGAGCACATTGATGTCGAGTTTCAATACCTCGATACGGTGTCTTACAGTGATGGACTGTTCAGCCTGCGCTACCCTCTGGCAGTGACGCCCAGGTTTGGTATCAGCGACTCTGATGTACAACTACCTGGCTACCAGGCCGCCGCACCAATATCACTCAAAGCGACGGTATTCATGCCGGGCAAGCCAGACTTGATCGAAAGTAGATACCACGATGTCAATATCGTGCCGTTGGGCCCAGCATGGGAGGTGACCATGGAAAGCAGCGACACTCAGCATGACTTTGAGCTGATCTGGATGCCGCGCCTGGAACACCAACCCAAGGCTGAGGTGTTCACCGAAACGGTTGGCGACGAGACATTTGTTCTAATGATGATGATGCCCCCACAGCCGGTCGCCAGTCAGGCCTTGCCGCGAGATGTCATTTTTGTCATCGATACCTCCGGCTCGATGCACGGCGATTCGATCGAACAGGCGACCGAAGCTCTACTTGATGGCCTGTCCAGGTTGCGAAGAGGCGATCGCTTCAACGTCATCGAATTCAATTCTGATGCCTGGGCCTTGTTCCCCGAGCCACAGCCGGTCAATGCGCATACTCGAAACGAGGCCGAGACTTACATATCCGAGTTGCTGGCTGATGGCGGCACTGAAATGAAAGTCGCGCTCGATCTGGCGCTCACCCAACAGGGCGACTCGGGACAACGGTTGCGTCAGGTCATCTTCATCACCGATGGAGCGGTGGGCAACGAACTTGAACTTTTCCAGCAGATACAAGCGGATATCGGTGATGCCCGTTTGTTTACGGTCGGCATCGGTGGTGCGCCAAATGACTGGTTCATGCGCAAGGCGGCACAATTCGGACGCGGCACTACATTGCGTGTTGGCGATGTAGCCGAGACGGCAGAGAAGCTGGAAGGCCTGTTTGCGAGGTTGGAGTCTCCGGCCTTGAAAGACCTTTGCGTGCAATGGCCGGCGGCGGCTGAAAGCTACCCGCAGCGCATTCCGGATTTGTATCTGGCCGAGCCTCTGGTGGTGGTGGCCCGCTTGCAGAATCAGGTTGACGACGTTGAGGTCTGCGGCAAGTCGCTGAATACCAATTTCTCGCAGTTGCTGACCATGGACAAGCGAATGAATCATCCCGGTGTAGCCACGTTATGGGCACGTCGCAAGATCGAATCACTGATGGACTCCCTGGTCGAAGGGGCAGATACGGCACGCGTACAAAAGGATGTGACACAGCTGGCGCTGGATAACCATCTGGTCTCGCGCTGGACCAGCTTCGTAGCCGTCGACAGCCAGCCTTTGCAACTATCGAATCCCAAACTGCTGCGGTCAGTGCCACAAACCGCAACACCGGCTGCGTTGTTGATGCTGGCTGGCGCTGTCGTCATTGGTCTGGCTTTGTGGATGTTGTTGTCAGTACCGGGCATTCGCCAGAAGGGGCGTGGTGGTTTCAGGCTGCCGGGCGAGGTCGATGCATCATGACGCGACGCTTGCTGCGTGGCCCGAGAGCGATCGCGGCGGGCGGCTTGCTGTTGCTTGGAGCTGCGTTACTGCTCCATGGCACCTGGATTCCGGTGAAAGCGGCAGTGGCGCAGGTGCTACTGGAACGATCCTGGCAGGCACACCTGGAGGGGCGCGTGGTCAAGCCCTGGCCGTGGGCGGACACGCAACCGATCGCACGCCTGATTGTGCCGCGGCTAGACGTCGACATGCTGGTGCTCAATAACGCCAGTGGTCGCTCACTGGCCTTCGGTCCAGTTTGGGTCGATCCCTCGGCGCCTCTGGGTGGCTACGGCAACAGCGTGCTATCGGGTCATCGCGACACCCATTTTGAATTCTTGCGGCACCTAAGGGAAGGCGATCGCATCATCGTGCAAACCACGGAGGGTATGGAAACCTTTGAAGTGCGGTCGCACTGGGTCTTCGACCAACGCGATGAATATATTGTGCTGTCGACGCTAGATCGACGATTAACCCTGCTCACTTGCTACCCCTTTGACTCCATCGTGCCTGGGGGTGACCTGCGTTTCGCCATCGAAGCGGTAGCGGTGGGGGCTGGTGACCGTTCGAGCTGATATCGGCACAAGACTGAGGGTTGCCGCTGCCGCGGAAATGCGAAGACAGATAACCGCAGAGACGAAGAGGGCACAGACACAGCCGGTTCGGCTGCTTTGGGAAGGCATAGATAGAAAGGGGACTTTTGCGATTAATGTTGCGTTGGCAAGCTCCGCGTCCGGTGCCGTCGATCGTAATCGAGGTTGAGGCCGGTCATTCCATAGTCCTCTTTTACGCTTCCATGATCCCGTCATTCCGGACCCCGATCCGGAATCCATCATTATTTCTGGACAGGCGCTAGCGTGCTCCCGAATTCACTCATTTTCTGAAGTCGCTGCCGCGACCTCTGCGTTCTCTTTGTCTCGGCGGTTTCTTTTCTTCTGTGGGCGCGCGTTAGCGCGCCTTGGCGTCTCTGCGCGAAACATTCTTGTGCGTTAACGTTGGTATTGCTTTTGGCGCTGCGCGCTTCTGGATCCCGGGTCCGGGCCCGGGATGACGAGGGGAAGGGCCATGGTCTATGTGAACCGAACCCCGGGGGACTGGGGAAAGGCCATTGTTTTTGTGGACCGGAGCCCGCAATGACTGGGTAAAGGTGCTGTTCCTTCGGTTTCGGCCGCGACGACTGTTAACGCGCGTTGGGCGTTCCGTCATTCCGGACCCGATCCGGAATCCATCTTTGCGAGACACGCGCCAGCGTGATTTCCATTCTCATTCACCAACTAAAGTCGCAGCGCGACCTCTGCATTTTCCTGTATCCCAAAGTCGCTGTTAGTGGTGGAAAGGGCTCAACTCTTACGACAGCAACCTCCTTGAACTCCCTGATCTCTGTGGTTCTATTTTCTTTCTTCGACGCGCGTCAGCGCGTACCCTTTGCGCCGTCGCGTCTTTGCGCGATAACATTCTTGTGCGTTAGCGTTGGTATTGTATTTTTGCGCTGCGCGCTTCTGGATCCCGGGTCCAGGCCCGGGATGACGAGGGGAAGGGCGGTCTATGTGAACCGAACCCCGGGATGACGAGGGAAAGGGCCATTGTTTTTGTGGACCCGAGCCCAGGATGACTGGGTAAAGGTTCTGTTCCTTCGGCTCTGGCCGCGACGACTGTTGACGCGCTTTGGACATAACGTCATTCCGGACCCCGATCCGGAATCCATCTTTGCGACACGCGCCCGCGTGATTTCCATTCTCATTCACCAACCAAAGCCGCAGCGCCACCTCTGCATTCTCCTGTGTCCCTATGCGGTTGTTATAGGTGAGAGTGATCAGAAAGGGCTCAACTCTTACGACAGTAACCTCCTTGAACTCCCTGATCTCTGTGGTTTTATTTTCTTTCTTGCACGCGCGTCAGCGCGCACCTTTTGCGCCTTGGCGTCTTTGCGCGATCCACTCTTCCAGCGTCAGCGTTTTTTGTATGACCGACTACAACCCGCGTGCCCACTCCGGGCGAAGGTCGGCATGGTCGGGTGCCTGCAGCGCGACTCGAACCTGATTGAGCAGGCGCTCCTTGTCGCGGTTCAGTGTGCCCTTGAGCACCAGGTAATTGGATGCGTGGTCGCTGCGGAACACGGTTTGATCCAGCTGCAGTTCGCTGAGTAGAACCTCCATTTCGCTAAATAGCTGTTGCTGGTTCAAAGCCTGGAACTGACCATCGAAACCTTTCTGGTAGCGTTCTTCGCCCTGTGGGAAGCTGACCACCAAAGTCGACAGGAAGTCAGGCTGTGCTTGATTCATCAAGCGCGCAGAGTTGCGGGCATGTTGCTCGCTCAAGGCCACACCGCCCATACCATTGAGGATCATCACCGAACTTTTGCTGCCAGCTTGCTTGATTTTCTGCAAAGCAGATAGCGAGGTGTCGAAGGTTTCACCCTTGTTGACCCGCTGCAACACTTCATTGTCGCCACTCTCGCAACCGACATAAAACAGCGTCAAGCCCAGCTCATGCAGGGTCGTCAGCTCCTCGGCAGTTTTGTTTTTCAGGTTTCTGGGCAAGCAATAACTGGAGACCCGGTTTACACCCGGCAGGTGCCGGCGAATGCTGGTCAAAACCTCGGTCAACCGCCGCACTGAAAGCGTCATCGCATCGCCATCGGCCAGAAATATTCGGCGCACGGGATACCCTGAGGCGGCAATCTGCTTGAGCTCCTTCTCAATCACTTCAAGTGGTTTGAAGTTAAAGCGCTTCTGCGGCTGGGTGTACATCTCGCAAAATGTGCACCGATTCCAGGAGCAGCCGTTGGTGACTTGCAGTATTAGAGAACGCGCCTCCGACGGCGGCCGAAACAACGGTTCGATGTATTGCATGCGAACATTATAAGCACTGGGTAAAAAAAAGGGCCCGCGATGTGCGGGCCCAGGTTCGCCTTGCTCTCAGTGATTAATCACATGAGTAACTGCCATTGCCGCTGCGGACGATGGCACCGGTACTCTCGCCATCACATACCCAGTTCTTCATCGCGCCGCCAGAGCAACCAAACTTCGTATGGCCGTTGCCCAGGCCAACGATGTCGATGATCTGTTCACATGAACAGCCGCGGGTATCGGTTGTGGTGTACTGAGGGTTAGTCACTCGCGGCGTGTCGAATATGAAGTCATTATCGACCAACGCATATCGGTTGTTCTTGAGATGTCGGGTCGGAACCGATTCCGGGATGACCGTGTTCGGGCATTCGTCATCAACATCGAGAACGCCATCCGCGTCTGTATCAACCGGTGCCACGATGATGATATCCAGTGTCGCGGTTGCCCGTCCTGCCACTGTCACGCCGTCCTGCGTCAACACGCTGGTGACGTTGGTGTAGGTGCCAACAGGCGTGCTTGCCGGTACCAGCACATCGACGCTGAAGGTACACGAGCCGTTTGGCAGCAATGACGCATTGCGCAAGCGGACGATGTCTGTGCCAGACAGGTCAGAGTCGTCGCCACATACACCAGTTGCCGGGAAGCTGACGCTGGTCAGCCCAGACATCATGGCGTCGAGATCATCCGAGAACGACAGGCGGTCGACGCGGTCGTTGCCCAGATTCTCGATGGTGAAGGTCAAGCTAACGGTGTCGCCGGCCTCGGCCGGGCCATCGAAGCTCTTGCTCAACCGCAGGAAGTCGATCTGAATGGTGTCGGTAGCTTGGGGCCCAGTCACCACAACGCCACCGGCATCGCCTGTGATGTTGCTGGTGATGTTGGTGCCGGTCGCCCCCAATGGGGTCGATGCATCGACCATCAACCTGACTTCAAAGGTGCATACC
>BQJN01000121.1 GCA_021604725.1 Lysobacteraceae bacterium
TTGACTTCGTAGTCGTCGGCGGTGTGGCCGCCGTACTGCATGGTGCGCCGGTCACCACCTTCGACCTGGACACCCTGGTTCGCGTCAACAGGAAAAACGCAGAGAAGCTCGCAACTGCGCTGTCGACACTGGATGCAAAATTCCGCGAAAACCCCTCCATCAGGCCAACCCGTGAGCATATCGAAGCTGGCGGCCATATGCTGTTGGCGACCTCAGCCGGACCATTGGACGTACTCGGCTATGTTGGCAACCACCACAGCTATGAAGAGTTCAAAGACCGAATCGAAGCCTTGATTGTCGGCGAAACCAAAGTCCCCCTGTTACCCATCACCGACCTGATCATGCTGAAACGAGAAACTGGCAGAAGAAAGGACATCGCGGTGCTGCCTATTTTGGAGCGACTACTCGAGCAAAAGAAAAAATAGCGCACAACGCAGCGCTTCCCGCCTTCGTCAGTCCGGACTCGTCACCCGTCCAACCCTCGCGAAGACGCGAAGTTCGCGAAGAACGCTGACGCTGTAAGAATGACTCGCGCAAAGGCGCAGAAGGTGCACACTAGCGCGTGCCTTAAGGAAGATAGGAACCGCCGAGACTTGGAGGTCAATGAGGTCGTTATTGCGACTGAGCGCACCAGCTCACCCAACCGTCATTCCGGACTTGATCCGAAATCATCACCGCGCCAACCCATCCTCCTCCCCCGGGTCTTTCCGGACTTGATCTGGGTGAAGCCGTATTGATGTGGGGTGACTAAACGTCACGCCGCGCGGCTGAACGACCGCATATGGATTTGCGGGCTGGGGGTTCATACAAAGCGATCTTGTTTCGCCATGGATGGGTGAGCGGGTGTAAGGTCGAGTGCCTTGAATGGCACTCGATCCCCGCGAACGACCGCACAAGGATGTGCGGGCTGGGGGTTCATACGAAGCGATCGTGTTGCGCCATGGATGGCCACTCCATTGCTCACCTACCCAGCTGCTAGACCCCAAATGATCCGATTTTTCTCCCGTTCGCGCGCTTATCTATGTATGAAAACAATTTCCAACAAACAGCGCTTATGCTTGCCAACAAATGACCCCAGTCACTATGTTGCAATATTTGCGTTTGATACTTTAGGATGTATTACAGCAAGCAGGCAGCTTGCTGAAAATACTAAATTCAATAAATCAACAGACTCACAGGGATGTTCCTCATGATGTCTTTTGCTCGTAGCGTCGTCGCGGCGTTGTTTTGTTTGATTCCGTTTGTTGGGAAGGCGGATGTTTGGGCTAACTTCGTGGATGTATGTCCTGCCGGATCGTACGTAGATGTCCATGCGGGAACACAAGCTTCGCTGAAGTTCGAAACCATTGAAGAACCACTAAAACTCGGTAAATGGATCGATGACAGCATGGCCTATGATGCGCCTCATGGCCTTGATCACCAGGCCTGGGACTTCATCTTGGACGAACCAACGGCTTCAAGCTACGTTGGTCTACTTACCGCACTTATGGCGGGAGTACCCGGCCTGTCTGGTACGTCGCACAAGGCGGCTATGACGGAAGTGGCGATTGGTACGGCAATTTGCTGAAGCCACAAAACGTGAATGGGAACGTACAGTTTACCAACGTAGGTGAAGTCTGGGTTCGCATGGAGCCGGCGGCGGGATCTTCAATGATCGACGTCAATGGCGAAATGAGGCAAGTCAATCGGGTGGCGATTCAGTGGACGCTGGATGGCATCAGCGGCACACATCGTCAATGTCTGTTGGATGCTTCACAATTTGCCGAGGTTGCGGGCGAGCAATCTGCCTTGAAAGTCGTGGATGGCCTTTGGTTGTACAAGGCACGCAGTGCAAACAACGACCTAAAACTGACTCAACTATCGTTCGGCCATGTAGTTAATCGACCCGAAGGCTACACCAAGAAAGAATTTGAGTTTGGTGCCATTTGGACCTTTGATATTGGCGGCCAGCCAATCTGGTATTCCGGAGGGCACCACTGGTTGAACGAACCAATCGGCGATATCAATCTGCTGAAAACCCAAATAACCTATCCGATCAATTTCATCGAAGATGGGCACCTGCCGAATTACTGCTCTTCGACAGCACCAAACATGGAGTGCGGCGGAACTGACGGAAACAAGTAAGGACACCCGTGACCTAGAGTGCGGAGAAGCGGCGCCCCGTTGGCAAATCGGCACTAAAACCAGCTCAGATACTTCTTCTGCCAAGTCAATTTCACCCAATAGACTGAATTTGTTGAGTTTTCCCAAACATCAGGCACGCGAACACTCGGGCCATACCCGAAGATTCACGGGCATCAGCTTTGGAATTAATGGGCTAGCCGCTGGCTCGGTACAGGCCGCCAAGTTCTCGGTAGTTCTTGAAGAATTTTTTCTTCAACGCCTTGGCAAATCTCTGGATCGCTGCGGCGGCGCCGTGAACTAGCCGTTTGTCGTCGCTAACGATGTACTTCAAGTATTCTTCCTGATTGACGCCGAGTCGCGTTAGGATAGGCGGCAGTTCAGGCGGGATGTAGCCGCGCTTGTCTGGGCGAATGACTCGGCCCGAATGCTCTACAAGTTCAAGATAGCTGCCCATCTGGAATGGTATGACCGGCCGCCCTTCGTCTTCCTCGTTGGCGCGCTGAAACGGCAGAAGCCACGGTTCGGTGGCGTTTTCCTTTAGTGAGGATTCAATCCGGTTGAACTCACTCCACGCTCGAATACGTTCCTGAATAGATGTGAAATCTGATTCCTCAGGCGTCGCGGCCATGCCGGCTCGGATTGGATTCAAGTCGACATATGCCATGCAAGTCAATAACGCGCGTTCATCCAGCAAGGCTTGTGACTTAAAGCGACCTTCCCAGAACCGGCCAGTGCAGCCATCTTCAATGTTCGCTCGCCGGGCGATGACTTCGTTCAAGCATTTGAGAAACCACGACACGCTGTACAAGCGCTTGCGCCACTTGCGAAGCTTCTCATCAGCCAACGCTTTCTCGGCCGGGCTGGCACCACCGTGCAACGCAGCCGATACCGCCTGCGGCAAGCCATAGAGCCTTCTCCAACGATCAGCCAACTCAAAAGTGCTCCAGCTTTCCGCTTTCTTCTTGTCTACGCGCAAGACGATATGTACATGGTTGCTCATCACTGCATAGGCACACACATCAATCGCAAAGATCGATGCCAATAGCCGCATGCGCTCAACAATCCACTGGCGTCGGTGTTCGTAGTTGCGACCAGAGAACTCGTCGAAACCGCAAAGAAACGCGCGGCGCACGCAGCGGCAGATACAGTGATAAAAAGGCGTTGAGGCAAGGTCGATTTGCCGTTTCCTTGGCTGGGTCATATGAACCTCCTGTTCAGTTGAGTGCCCTACTTTGCCAAATCCCCGCCGATTTGTCTGTAGGAAAAATCCCTCAATTTGGGGTGTCCCTGACCTCATTGTTGGACTATACGATCGGTATCATGGAGTCTGCTCCTGGTGTTGGCAAAGCTGGCGCGTGGCTCCTCAAAGGTGTAGAAAAAGGCGGTAACCTTGTAATCGGAAGGTTGAAGGATCTAAAGAACCTTCGCAATGGTGAAAGATCTCTAATAGATCGGCTGCCGGATCAGGGAAGCCCACAGGCGAACTGGAATCAAAACTCAGGAGTCCTGAGACAAGAAATGGCACGAGGGAAGCCTATTCGAGACGCTTCGCCGGGGGACACGTCGGGTCAGTTTTTGAATGCAGAACGCAACCTGCTGCGAGATAGAGGATGGACATTTGATCCCGTTACAAGTTATTGGTTTCCCCCGACTCCATAGCGAAACTAAAGAGCTGTTATCACGATGGAACGGAAAAAGTTGAAGTTTTTGCCCGTAGCGCGAGAAGCGTTTTCTTTTCTCGCAGCGCTCGGTTTTCAGGAAAAAGAGTCGAACTTGACGCAAATTAGCTACAGAAGTCATAAGGTCCAACTCGATCTTTTTCATGGTAGGTCTTCGTATGAGTTGGGCATGCGTGTTTCACTGATCGGAGGTACGGATTACTCGTTGTCTGAGGTTCTGAAGCTTGCTGATCAAGAACTCGGGCGTACATATCTAAATTTCGCGGCAACATCGAAGGAGTCCGTGAAGAGGGGGGTTGCAGATCTTGCCATGTTGGTCAAAAACCACTGTGGCGTGGCTCTAAGTGGAGACGACAAATTCTTCGAAGCACTTGAACAGGCTAGGGCGCAATGGGCGAAGGAGTATGCACTTGAAGTCCAAGTTGAGCATGTTAGGCCGAAAGCTGAGAAGGCGTTTCGGGATGGTGACTATGCCGGTGCTGTAAAGCTATATTCGAAAATTCAGAGTCGCTTGCGGCCGTCAGAGTTGAAAAAGTTGCAAATCTCCATCGAGAGGTCGAAGAGATATCTGAGACCTCATTAGTTATTCGCCTGCCCCGGACTTAGACACTCATTGATTCCCCAATCTACCCCAGAAGTCACCCGTCCCCTGCGATGGTTAAGTCTGTACTGGGCAATTGGTTGTCTTCTGATTGTCAGCGGTTGCGCTGGTCATACTAAAGGCGTGAAGGTCAACGGATCTGTATTGCTCGAAGGCGAGCCCGTTCAAGGCGCAATAGTAGAAATTTATGAAAGTGCAAGACCTGGACATCCATAATTCTTCTGGTGAAACCGGCCAGCGCGTGGCACGTTTTTCACCTTTCGAGCGGTTCGCTGTGTCAGAGATTGAAAAATGGCGGGTACATTGGTGTTTATGCGGGATTTTTAGCAAACGCGCGCAGCCGAAAGCCGCCCAATGGGCAGGCTGATCAGATGGCTGAATATGTTCGACCTATCTCAGTCGTCGAAGGCTGATCGGTGGCGATATCTCGATGATGTCCTTTCGCAAACCCTGCAGCCAATGCTTGCCAATCCGTTCTGCGCAATCCAACAGCGATTGCATGGCGCCAAAGGCCCATCCAGAGTCGCGGTAGCGCATGACCATGGAACGCCATGACGCCTGCTCGATACCCAACTGTTCGAGAACAGGGGTCACCGTCGGCGGGATGAACCCGCGCTTGTCGTTTCGAAGCACCCTGCCCGTCCACTCAACCAGTGCTATGTAGTGATCAACTCGCATCATAGCGAGACTCTCTTCTTGGCCTTTCTTTTGCCCTATGGGCAGCAGCGACCTTCCGGCCATCGCCTTCCTTTCAACCTCTTCAGTAATCGCTTCGAGTTCGTCAACGCGCTTCTTGATCGACGTGTGATCCGATTGTTCGATACGATCGGTGATCGCGGCGCGAACAGGATTGAGATCAACGTAGGCCATGCAGCTTACCAGCGCCGCTTGGTCAAGCAGCGCATGAGACTTAAATCTAGATTCCCAGAACCGACCAGAGACGCAGTCTTCCTTGTTTGCACGACGCGCCATCGGCTCATTGATCAGGCGCATAAACCAACTGACTGAACCTAGACGCTCGCGCAACACCCTGATCCGCTCAGGTGCTGACAGCAAACGCTCTTCAGCCAGCGGAAACATGCCCTCCTTGACCTCGCCATTGACCACCGGTGGGAACAGTCGGACCCAGCGTCTTGCAACTTCTTCATCGCTCCAGGCTTTGACACGCTTTGGGTCAGACCAAACAACGACATGATAGTGGTTGGACATCACCGCATAGGCGTAGACATCGATAGCGAAGTACTTCGCTAGCTCAATAATTCGGCGCTCTATCCATGCTTTTCGATGATCATAGTTGGCGCCAGTCGTCGCGTCTTTACCGCACAGAAATGCGCGGCGCACGCAGCGACAGATCAAATGAAATGCACCAGGTTCTCCTGGCTCAATGGTGTGACTTCTTGCGTAGCCCATTGGGTCGACCTCCATGTCGTCTTTGTCCTGCAGGCTATGGTGCAGGATCGAAACCCTCAGCAATAGTGGAAAACACCGTCAGACACTAGGCGAAAAATCCCATAGTATGGATGTCCAGGTTCGGAGTCCCCTAGGTGTCGGAGAACTCGTCGAAACCGCAAAGAAACGCGCGACGCACGCAGCGGGAGATGCAGTGATAAAAAGGCGTTGAGGCAAGGTCGATTTGCCGATTCCGTGGCTGTGTCATATGAACCTCCTGTTCAGCTGAGTGCCCTACTTTGCCAAATCACCGCCGGTTTGTCTGTAGGAAAAACCCCTCAATTTGAGGTGTCCCACTTCCGTATAGTAGGCATCCCAGCTACTGAACGCTGAACGTTTGTAGCTCGACGGGAACTGCACCTGCATCTGTACGGATGAAATCAATTGCTGCATCCAGTGTGGTGCCGGCGGTGCCATCGAGAATGAGCTGTATGGCACCCACGTTGGAGAACGTAGCTCCCGATCCGATAAAGGCAGAGAATGTGCAGTCAGGGGTCAACCCCGGAAACCCAAACCCGAAATCCGCGTCAGAGCTAGGAGGAATCGCAACCGCACAACTCGACGCATTCGATCCGTCGGTATAGACCTCAACGGTCAGGGTCACGGGGTTGGGGTCAGTACTAACGCGCACTCGAAGGGTATTTTGGCCGCCAACCGTGAGATCCACTCCACCGAGGCCGATTGGGTCGAGATTTGCCGAACCATCAACCCCGTCCCACTGGACAACTGCTGACGAATCGGCGGTCAGACCAGCGCCAAAAACCAAAAGCCCAGCACCTACTGAGGCCGTCGTTGGGCCGCCCGCCGCATTGCATTCAATAGTGAGCTGGCGCTCACCCCCAAGGCCACCTGCAACTGTGCTGGACTGCGGAGCGCCGGGACACGGAAAAATAAAGAGAGCTGTTTGGTTGACTGTGAAATCGTCAATGACCGTCTGGGCTCGGAGCCTCTCACTGAGCAACAAGAGTGTCAGCGCTACGCCCACACTAAGGACCAAATTGTTCGACCTGCCCATGATCTTCTACCCCCTATCATCCTTCGCCTAATAGCAACAAGGGTAGACCATCTGTAGCATCAAGTCACAAAAAGGGAAGAAAAAAGGCAGGGCACCCCGTACATAGCCTTCGCCAAGAGCGGAAAATATCCTCGCCTAAAAAGGCGTTAAGTCCTACAGGGTGGATGTCCAAAATCCCTCCACAAAATCCACTCCAAAATCCACTCCCAGCACACAAAATCCAGCACAACCATTCAATGCGTCCCTGACCTTTTTCCGCAGTGACTTTGCGCGCCCCGTGGAAAACGATCTAACTTCAATTGACACCTATCGCACGATAGGAGTAGCGTAATGAATTAAATAACATACTATACCTAGGGAGGCCCTCTACTATGAGACATTTCATGCGTACCTGCCAAGTGTTTGTTTTGTTGGGGGCTTGTGGCCTCGCAAGTTTTGGCGCAGTTGGACAGGATTTTGCTCGGCTTGATGTAGCGACGACGAAACTGGCCTCAGCGTTTGCGCCGGTTTTTGATTTCGATGCCGACGGCTGTTTCCCGTCAGCTGGAATATCTCGCAATGGTCAGATCAACCGAGGACTGGACAACAGTGGTGACCTGGGCGGCAAGTGCAGGCCAGACAACTTTATGGACCTGTCCAATGCGCTGCATCGGTACGAATGCGCCTACAACAAAGACGACAAGAGCGAATACTGCGGACACTTCTATGCTCTGTATTTTCGGAAAGATCAAGCTGTTGCTGGACCCATCGACGCCGGAGGGCATCGCCATGATTGGGAGCACGTAGCCATCTGGACGAAAGACGGCGAAATGACACACGCAAGCGTGAGCGCTCATGGCAAGATGGCCAGAAAAGCAGTCGGCGACTCCGACTTGTATCGAAACGAATACGGTCAGGTAATGGTGGTCTACCACAAAGACAATGCATTGACCCATGCTTTTCGGTTTGCCAAGAGCGCAAGTGAGGCACCAGAAAACCCCTACGGGAGATTTGTGACGCCGGCAATCGCCACCTGGTATGAGATGACGGGCGACAATCAAAGCAATGGTGACATGCGAAAACGCCTCGACAATGCGGACTACGGCAGCGCCAACCTACCAGTTAGCCAACGAAATTTTTTCAGGAATTTGAACAAATTCAAGCCTAATGGCTATCCGGATTTTGCAACCCAGGATGAGTCCGTGGAGTACAACCCGGAAGACAGCGCTCGCGGATGTCAATATTCGGAGCTTTTTTCTGAGGAACAAGGTGGTGAAATGTGTCCTTCGGGCTTTCTGGTGAGCGGAATGAATTGTTCAGGCAGTTACTGTGATAACAAGCAATTGTTGTGCTGCCCTGCCGACGCAGTCGGCAAGACCTTAACTGATCACATGACGACCACAACGTACTTCTCGGAGGAGCCAATCAACTCATTTCATGATCTGCGAGACGCGATCGTTGGCGTCAATTGCGATGGACGTGACTGCGACAATGTTTCTCTGAAATTGCAGGAAGTTGAGGGTGGTGCCAGCGCTGGTAGGTGGTCACCGGAGTTTTCCGATGAACACCACGGCGAATACATCTGTCGCAACGGGAGTGAACTAAGCTATGCCGCTGGGCTGAAATGTACGGGCAAGTATTGCGACAATATCAGCCTGTATTGCGTGTCGAGCAACTGATTGATTGAGGGACGGCGGATTGACCATCCTCCGCTGTCCCTTTCATCCTGTGCGAGGTCTGGTTTGCCGACGGATTGTTTTGTCCTGCAAGCTATGTTGCAGGATGACGCACCACACCAATATTGGAAAAAGCCTTCAGTTCGCTAGCGAAAATTTCAACAGTGTGTGGCTGTCCAGTTTCCCATAGGTGTCCAGTTTCAACCAACTCTCCTGCTCGTCGCTACCCAAACCCATTGTTGAATACCACGTCCACCCGGACCTCAAAAACCACCGGTTCCGACATGGCACCGTCGCCATCAACCGCCCTCGCCTCGACCCTCGCCGTGCCAGCAGCACCACTTAAGGTCACCTCCAGTGTGCCATCCTCCGACAGGGAAATTGCATCGAGGACACCTGGCTCGTCGTCCGTAGTGAGCGTGAAGCTGACCTCATCTATCTCCATCGGACCTGGCGAGATATCGGTCGCCCAGTCACTGATCGTCTGTACACCAACTGTGCCCGCTGTATAGTCCAGGTCGGGGCCGCCGGTGAAGCTCGGTGGGTCGTTGACTGCATCGACGATCAAGGTCACGGTGGCCGGATCCGAGGTACCGGTGCTGTCAATCACCACGAACTGGAAGCTGTCTACCCCGAAGGCGTTGGGGTCAGGCTCATAAGTGAGCGATGGCGGCGTCCCCATCAGCATGCCGAAAGTCGGATCGGAAGACACCATGTAGTCCAACGGACCACCGCCATCGCTGGCGCTGCCAGTTAAGACAATCGTCGCGCTGTCGTCCTCTTCAAGTTCAACCGTTTGACCGTCCGCAATTGGCACAGGCGCATCTGAGACAATCAATGTAATCGTTGCCGGTCCGGAGTTGTCGAGGCCGTCACTGACGCCGAATATAAAGCTGTCTTGCCCCGTGAAACCGGGATCCGGTGTATAGGTAATATTCGGCGGGGTACCGGCCAGTGAACCGCTACTTGGCGGGCTCAACAGCGCGAACGTCAGCGGATCACCATCGGGATCAGACGCCAACAGGTTGATCATGCGCGGCGTATCTGGCGTGACAGTCAAGGTCTGGCTTTCAGCCACCGGCGGCTGATTTGGATCGCCACCAGGCCGCACCACGGTAATGGTCGCCAACAGCGCACCGGATTGGTGACTCTCCGAAACTGAATATCCCAAGGACAACTGGTGATCACCCTGCGAGCGAAAAGTCATCTCGCAATCGAAGCTACGCGCGTTCGGTTGCCCCGATACAGCCATACGATCGGTTTCAAGGCACACTTCTCCAGTGACGGCATCGATAGACGCCACACCGTCCAGCGGCGGCGTTGAGTCGCCGGTCACCACGATTGGGATGGTCACCGGAACGTCAACCTCGGCGTTCAAGGTTGCAAGATCGATGGTGCTAATCGTGGTCGGTTCCGCGAAACCCGATAGCTCAATCAGGTTCGGCTGAAAGTTGCTAGGCGAATCGGTTTGAGCGTAGCGACCGGCATCCAAATGAAGATCGGTATAACCGCTAATTGCCAACACAAACCGGCCGTCGGCGCTCACCAAGCCAAGCCGCGATTCGCGACCGAGTTCAGCGAGGGTATCAAAGCGATCCGTGTCGACACGACGCGTCGTCCCCATCACCCGATCCCGCCGATGCAGGTAGAAATCTGCACGACCGTTGTCTACTTGATCGTCAGCGGCAAGATTGCTGGCACCGGTATTGAATACCACGTAGCGACCGTCATCAGTCACCGAACCGTAGGTTGAAAACCAATCGGCTTCCTCATCGACAGCATTGATGCTGACAAGCTCTGTAACTCCGGTGCCAATCTCATGCAGATAGATGTGGCCAGACGCGCTGGTGACCGAGTCGATTAGATTGGTAGAGAACGAAACGAAGACAACGTAATTGCCACTGTCGCTGATCATCGGGTATTCGCTGTAGTTGTTTGCCTCGACATTCGTAGTACTGACGCTGACACGACGTACGATGTCGAGGATGGTGTCCCAAACGAAGACATCTTTGTCGCCGTTGCTGTCATCCGGCACCAGGTCACTGCTGCCTGAGCTAAAGGCGACATAGCGACCATCGGCAGAAATCGAGGGGTCATCGCCAGTTCCGGTGGCGATTGCCGTGGTCGATCCGAGAGCAAGATCACGGACGAAGATGTTTCCCGAGGATGCGCTAGTCAGGTTCGATGCGCTGGACAGAAACACCACGTGTTGGCCATCGGCAGCGATGTAGGGGAGCGAGCTTTCGTTGTTGGCCTCCTCCCCCAAAGAGCTCAAACTAGCCCGCACAAGGCTGGCATCCGTTTGGTCATAGACAAAGATATCCGCCACCTCATTGGTGTCGTCCATGACCAGATCAGATTGTTCGGAAGCGAATGCAATGTAACGACCATCGGCTGATATCGTCGGCTCCTCTCCGTTGGCAATCAGTGTTGTTTCGCGTGTTAGCCGATCCAGCAAGTAGACCCTGTCCTGCTCTGGATAGGTGATAGCTCCGGGCACCAGATTGTTGGCCGGTGTACTGAAAACCACGTAACGTCCATCTGCCGAAATCCAGCGCCTGGCCCGGTGTTCATCCTTGGGTGCATTGGCGCCGGAAGGCCCAACAAAATTGCGATTCGGTACAGACACCCGTACCGCCGTGCTGCCATCTAAATCAATAGCGTAAGCGTCCATGGCACCGTTGCTATCGCCGGCAACCCAATCGTCTTGATCTGTAATCAGCCAAACGATGGAGCCGTCTCCATTTAAAAAGGCTCGACGCTTGAATGCGCCCGCCGCGTCATTGGTAGTCAAGTCGCCGACCACAGAGGTCTCACCAGACAGCCGATCGTGCACGAAGACGGTGTAATCGATTGGATCCAGCAATCCGGCCAACTCTGGACTTTCACTGATGAATGCCACCTTGTTGCCATCAGTGGAGATTTGGGCGTAACCGAAACGGGTTCCAAGGCTACCTTCCGTTCCGTCAGTGGTAACACTGACCCGCTCCACCGACTCAAACCCGAGCCGATAGACAAAAATATCGACTTCATCATTGGTGTCATTGGCAACCAGGTTGGTAGCTTTTGAGGCATAGACGATTGTCTGCCCATTGCCAGACATCACCGGCGCATAGCTATCGTCATCGGCCGGTGTTCCGTCGCTCGACTTGCTGACGAGTATCATCGAATCCAGCACGGTGTCGTAGAGGTAGATGTTGTCGGTGAATACCGTCACGGCCGGGCCGAGGTTGTCCGCGGACGACCTGAATGCAACGAACCGTCCATCATCCGAGAGCGTTGGGGTCTGACAAAAGTTGTCGGCGGTATCGCCATCAGCATTTTGGCTAATCAGCTCGAATGTAGCGGTGCTGCGCTGGTAACGCATGATCTGATCATAAATTCCAAAATTCCCAAAGCCGAGGTTTTCCGAACTGGAACGAAAGACAATCCAGTTGCCATCGCCGGAGATCGCCGGGTCACGGTTATCCCCACTGCATGATGTGCACCCGTCCTGCGGCAGACTGACCAAGGTTGTAGTGTTCTCGATACGGTCGTACAAGAAGATGTCATTACCGTTGTGGCCGGATTCGCCGGTAACGTCAGCGGTCGTTTGGTAGGTAACGTAGCGTCCATCGGCAGACATACACGGTTGCGCACTATCGACGTCTAATTGTTCACCGGCGTTGGAGATACTGATACGTCGCGTTTGATTCGTTTGCAGGTCACGCAAAAACACATCAGAGGCATGGTTGGTATCGTCGCGAACCAGGTTGCTCGCGGCCGATACAAACACGACGTAGCGTCCATTGTCTGATGCCACGCGCGAACAACCGCTAAACGTACTTGGGAAAGCGGAATTGGCATTCGTCTGATTGCCAAAACCGAAAATATCATCGGGGTGTGCGAGGTTTTCACGCCACACGACCTCGGCGCATGCGGGTGGAGAAACCATACTGAAAGCGAGTGCCAACAACCCTGTCGACCACGCTGGCAACGCCTTGGCGAACAAACCGGACATACCGAGTCTCCCTGATATCTTCTAACCGCAAAATGCGGGCTCATCGGTATAGACGGAATTTTCTGCTGGATCCGG
>BQJN01000122.1 GCA_021604725.1 Lysobacteraceae bacterium
CGACGACTACAAAGTCAACGACATGGGTCTGAAGGGTCCGTATCAGCGTCAGGATTGGATTGTCTTGCGAGCTCAAAGAATGCGATCCGTTGAGTGAGTTGTTCCAGTCGTTCAAGTGGGGTGAGTTGCAGCATCCAGTCAATTAGCGTGGTGTCGACTTCGTCTGTTTGGTGGTGGGGTTCCATCACTTGAGTTTATCGTATTTTGGGTTTGGCGACGCCTGACGGCTTGGATTCCGGATCAAGTCCGGAATGACGGTTGGGTGAGATGGTGCGCTCAGTCGCAATAACGACCTCACTAACCTCCAAGTCCCGGCGGTTCCTATCTTCCTTAAGGCACGCGCTAGCGTGCACCCTCTGCGCCTTTGCGCCTTTGCGCGAGTCATTCTTCCAGCGTCAGCGTTCTTCGCGAACTTCGCGTCTTCGCGAGACATCTACATAGCGTATTTGTAGGTGAGCAATGAAGTAGCCATCCATGGCGCAACACGGTCGCTTCGTGAGTGCGAGTACTTCGTTGGGTCGGTGATGGCAACAGCCGTCCATGGACCGCACCCAGCCGGTACGTCCTGTACCGTCGTTCGCGGGGGTCGAGTGCCTTGGGGCACTCGACCCACTGGCCCGCTCACCCCTCATTAATGCGGCTTCACCCAGATCAAGTCCGGAATGACGGTTGGGGAGAATGAGGACGAGAGGTCACCAGAGGCGCTGCGTTGCAGCGATTTGGGAAGAATGGCGAATGGAAAGGATCGCATACGCTGAGAAAACAATTGATCGCGCAAAGACGCAGAGACGCAGAGGGGCGCGCATTGCGCGTTTTTGGGTATTCCAAGGATCGTCAACCATATACTTCCACTGCGGATGGGCTGGTATGCGACTGTTGAGTGTATCTAGTCCATTTTCAAAAAGGCACGCGCTAGCGTGCACCCTTTGCGCCTTTGCGCGAGTCATTCTTACAACGTCAGCGTTCTTCGCGAACTTCGCGTCTTCGCGGGAGACCATTCTCTTCAAGTGTATGCGGGGCCTGTAATGACGGGGGCGGGGTACGCAACATCGATCTTCAGTCTTTACCGAAAGGCTGCGCCGCAGCCCTCACCGGCCCTCCTCTTCTCCTAGTGATCTGTCTTCAATGCTCGCGACGCGAGCCAGGCGGATAGTCATCCGGTTTTTGGGGAATAGACACTAGGAGGACCGGTGAGGCGAGCATTGCTCGCTTGGGAAGATGGGTTCCGGGTCAAGCCCGGAATGACGAAGTTTTAGATCTGTCAACCTCGATTGCTGACTGTGCCTGTTTTGCGGACAGTGTCTGCGCTTTGTGCGCGCTGCGCCTTTAGGAATATGAACAATGAGACAAAGAGATCAATGAGGGCTGCTGCGCAGCTTTGGATTGAGAAATGGTGATCTCAAAACACGTGTGGCTGATTCAAAAACGAGCAATGCTCGCCTCATCAACCTCCTTTCCTCATTGTGCTTATTTCTTCAAAAAGCGCGCGATGCGTCGCCCCTTTGCGCCTTAGCGAACTTTGCGCGAGACTATTTTTTGAAGCGTATGCGTTCTTGAATCCGACCCTGGGTACAGGGCCGTCAAAGATGGATTCCGGGTCAAGCCCGGAATGACGAGTCTTTTGGCGGAGGCGAAGCGCAGCGATTAAGCCGCGCTCTCCGGAACATACCCCAGATTGGTGCCCAGCCAGTACTCAGCCTCGCGTTCGGTGATGCCGGCGCGTTTGGCGTAGTCGACGACCTGGTCGCGGTCGATTTTGCCGATGACGAAGTACTGGCTTTTTGGGTGTGAGAAATACATGCCTGACACGGCGGCGGCAGGAGACATGGCGAAGTTTTCGGTCAGTTCGATGCCGGCGCGTGTTTCCGGTTCCAGGATGTCGAAGATGACGCGTTTCAGGGTGTGGTCGGGGCACGCCGGGTAACCGGGTGCCGGGCGGATGCCGCGGTATTGCTCGCGGATCAAGTCTTCGTTGCTTAAGGCCTCGTCGGCGGCGTAACCCCAGAACTCGGTGCGGACGCGTTGATGCATGCGCTCGGCGAAGGATTCGGCCAGGCGGTCGGCCAGGGCTTTGGCCAGGATGGCGTTGTAGTCATCGCCGGCCTGCTCAAAGCGCTCAACGTGCGGGGTCAGGCCTTCGCCGGCAGATACCGCAAACATCCCGATGTGGTCGTGAACGCCCGATTCGACTGGTGCCACAAAGTCGGCCAGGCAGAAGGCGGGCTTGCCATCGGGCTTGTCGATTTGCTGGCGCAGCTGGATCAGTCTTTTGGATACCGTGGTTCGCTTGTCGTTTTCATAGATCACAATGTCATCGCCGTCAGCGGCGGCCGGCAACAGGGCGATCACGCCGCGCGGGTTGAGCCAGCGTTCAGCGACGATTTGATCGAGCATGCGGTTGGCGTCGGCGTAAAGCTCGCGCGCCTGGGCGCCAACGATGTCGTCGTCGAGAATGTCCGGATAGCGGCCTGCCAGTTCCCAGGTCTGGAAAAACGGTGTCCAGTCGATGGTGTCACGAAGCTGCTCAAGATCGTAGTGTTCGAAGACGTGGATGCCAGGCTGCAGCGGGGCCGGGGGCTGGTACTCGTCCCAATTGGTCGGCATGGCAGCAGCGCGAGCGTCTTGCAGCGATCGCAAGGTTTTGCGGCTGGTCTTGCCTTGGCGACGGCGACGGATACTTTCGTATTCGCTGGCGATGGTGTGGGCGTAGTCGTCGCGTTGCTCGCCGGTTAGGGCCTGGGTAACGCCAACGGCCCTTGACGCATCTTTGACCCAGACCACCGGCTGTTTGTAATTCGGGTCAATCTTCAGCGCGGTGTGGGTGCGCGAGGTGGTAGCGCCGCCAATCAGCAAAGGTTTGTTGATGCCCAGGCGCTGCAGCTCACCAGCCACATGCGACATTTCGGTGAGCGACGGGGTGATCAGGCCACTGAGACCGATTAGATCCACATCTTCAGCCACGGCGGTATCGATGATTTTCTGCGCCGAGACCATCACGCCAAGATCAATCACATCGAAGTTATTGCAGCGCAGAACTACGCCGACAATGTTCTTGCCGATGTCGTGCACATCGCCTTTGACGGTGGCCATCAGGATCTTGCCGGCCCGTTTCGGCTCTTCGCCGGTTTTTTCCTGCTCGATAAACGGGATCAGGTGGGCGACAGCCTGTTTCATTACTCGAGCGCTTTTCACCACCTGGGGCAAGAACATTTTGCCGTCACCAAACAGGTCGCCAACGGTATTCATGCCGTCCATCAGCGGCCCTTCGATCACATCCAGGGCGCGCGGCAGGGCCTGCCGGGCCTCCTCGGTATCTTCGACAATGAAGTCGTTGATGCCTTTTACCAACGCATAACGCAGGCGCTCTTTAGGCTCAAAGGCGCGCCATTCGGCCTCGATCTGCTCTTTCTTCTCGCCTTCGCGATAATTGTCAGCAATGTCCAGCAGCTTTTCGGTGGCTTCATCGTTGCGATTGAGAATGACGTCTTCAACACACTCGCGAAGTTCACTGGCAATGTCGTCATATACCGCCAGCTGGCCGGCGTTGACGATGCCCATGTCCATGCCGGCCTTGATGGCGTGATACAGGAACACCGAGTGCATGGCTTCGCGCACCGGGTTGTTGCCACGGAAGGAGAACGAAACGTTGCTAACGCCGCCGGACACCATGACGTGCGGGCAGCTTTGTTTGATCTGGCGGGTCCCCTCGATAAAGTCCACACCATAGCCGTTGTGCTCTTCGATGCCAGTGGCGACAGCAAAGATGTTGGGATCGAAAATGATGTCTTCAGGCGGGAAGTCGACGTCTTCTGTCAATAACTTGTAAGCTCGTTGGCAGATTTCGACCTTGCGACTGATGCTGTCGGCCTGACCTTGCTCATCAAACGCCATGACCACCACGGCGGCGCCGAACTGGCGAATTGTTCGTGCCTGCTGCAAGAACGGCTCCACGCCTTCCTTCATGCTGATCGAGTTGACGATGCCTTTGCCCTGCAGGCATTTGAGGCCGGCCACAATCACTGAAAACTCGGACGAATCGAGCATGATCGGTACCCGCGCGATGTCCGGCTCGGCCGCCAGCAAATTGACGAAGGTGACCATGGCGTTTTCGACGTCCAGCAGACCTTCGTCCATATTGATGTCGATGATTTGCGCGCCGGCTTCGACCTGTTGTCGGGCCACGTCCAGCGCAGTTTCGTAGTCACCTTCCATGATCAGGCGCTTGAATCGGGCAGAGCCGGTAACATTGGTGCGCTCGCCGACGTTGACGAAGTTGGTGTCCGGCGTGATGACCAGCGGCTCTAAACCCGACAAGCGGCAGCGTCGCTCCAGCGTTGGAATTGCTCTGGGCGCAACGTCGTCTACCGCATCGACCAAGGCCTGGATGTGATCAGGACGGGTACCGCAGCAGCCGCCAACCATGTTGACCAGCCCGGAGCGGGCAAACTCACCAACCACCTCGGCCATGTTTTCCGGGGTGTCATCGTATTCGCCCAGCTCGTTCGGCAAGCCGGCATTTGGGTGCACACTGACGAAGGTATCGGCGACGCGCGACAGCTCTTCGACGTAGGGCCGCAGTTGATCGGCGCCCAGCGCGCAGTTGAGGCCGACTATCAACGGCTTGGCATGGCGAATCGAGTACCAGAACGCCTCGGTAGTTTGGCCAGACAAGGTGCGGCCACTCAAGTCGGTGATGGTGCCAGACACCATCAACGGCAGGCGTCGCTCGGTGGCTTCAGCTGCGCGATCGATGCCGACCAAGGCTGCTTTGGCATTGAGCGTGTCAAATACGGTTTCGACCAGCAGTACATCAGCGCCGCCATCAATCAAGCCGCGCGCTGCATCAAAATAGCTGTCGGCCAGTTCGTCGAAGGTAACGGCACGAAAGCCTGGGTTGTTGACGTCAGGCGACATCGATGCAGTGCGATTGGTCGGACCCAACGCGCCCAGCACGTAGCGTGGCTTGTCGGTGAACTCGTCGGCGACCTGTCGCGCGATCAATGCCGCCGCGCGATTGAGCTCATAGGCCAGATCCTCAGTGCCGTAATCGGCCTGTGCAATTGAAGTGGCGTTGAAGGTGTTGGTGGAAACGAAATCAGCGCCGACCGCAAAGTTTTGTCGGTGAATGGTGGCGATGGCATCGGGTCGTGTCAGGCACAAAATGTCGTTGTTTCCGCGAAGATCGTGACCATGGTCTGCAAAGCGCTCACCGCGAAAGCCCGCCTCATCCAGCTCCAGCGCCTGAATCATCGTTCCCATGGCGCCATCGAGCACCATAATGCGCTGACTTAACGTGGCTTTAAGTTGCGTTGTGATTTCCTGAGCCGATTGTCGTGTCATTGTCCTTAAGCCTTCTTGCGCGCCACCAGGGTGACGACTTCAAAGTGCGGGGCGCGTTTTTCACGCGAGGTAATTTGCAGATAGTCAGCGGCGAGGCCAGCCTTTTCGCAGTGTTTGCGCAGGCTGTCGCGGCTAAAGCCAGCATTGGCGTGATCGAATGGGTCGGTGACCGATTGGTGACGATGGCGATGCAAGGTGGACGCCAGCAACACCCCATTTTTTGTGAGCACGCGTGCTGCCTCGTTAAACGCCTTTTGCGGCTCCTGACTGTAGGTCAGGGCATGCATCATCAGCACCACATCAAAACTTGCATCGCTAATTGGCAGATTGTGCATGTCGCCGACTTCAAAGCTGACATTGGGGTGACAGCTCAAGCGTTGCTTGCCGGCTTCCACCACGCGTGGGCTGATGTCCAGGCAATGAATATGGTCGGCGCGGTCGACCAGCAATTCTGCCAACACGCCATCACCGGAAGCGACATCGAGAACGCGGCCCAATTGCAGTAGGCGAACCATGGCTCGCGCAGTGGCTTCCCAGGTACGACCGGGGGAGTAGTGGCGTTCCATGTCACCGGCTACCGAGTCGGCCCAGTTGTTGGCGTCAGCGCGAGCTGCCAAAACCTGTCGCAGGCGCAGTTGATCTTCATCGATCAGGGGGTCGTGTGCACCTTGCTTTAAGGCGGCCCAAACACCAGCCACTGCCGGGTCGGCCACGTCCAGGGCCAGGCGATAGTAGGCCGAGACCCCAGCGCGACGGTCTCTTACCATGTCGGCCTCGCGCAATTTGGCAAGATGAGTCGATACTCGCGGTTGCGCCAACTGGGTGACAGCGGCCAGTTCGGCCACTGTTAGCTCTTCGGACTCGAGCAGCGTCAGCAATCGCATGCGTGTGCCGTCGGCCAACAAGCGCAACAATTGTGAGGTCTGATTCAAGTCCATTTATCGCTCCATCGCGATTTAAAGATGAAGCAAGCTTATCCAACCAGCGTGACCGGGTCAATTGCCCCTTCGCCAAAGGTTGATCAGCGCTGGTCTGAGCCATTCAGCTTTCGCTACAGGTATCGACACAAAACCCCGTTGAATATGGGATAATCCGACGGCTTAAGTTTCCGTAATTGCAGACAGGTACTCGATGGACTTTCAACTGACCGAAGAACAGCAGATGATTCAGGCCGCAGCTCGCGATTTCGCCAAGACCGAAATCGAACCGATCGCGGCGGCGATAGATGAAACCGGCGAGTTTCCGCTCAGCACCATTCGCAAGATGGGCGAGCTGGGCTTGATGGGGATTGAAGTGCCTGATGAGTACGGCGGTGCAGGCCTGGATTCGATTGGCTATGCCTTGGCACTGATCGAAATCAGCGCGGCCTGCGCATCCCACGGCACCATCATGTCGGTGAACAACTCGCTGTATGCCAATGGTCTGTTGAAACACGGTACCGAAGAACAGAAACAAACGTTCTTGAAGCCAGTGGCCTCGGGCGAGGCGATTGGTGCCTACGCATTGACCGAACCGCAGTCCGGTTCGGATGCATCTAACATGCGCCTTCGCGCAGAGCTGTCGGCCGACGGTAGCCACTATGTGATCAACGGCAAGAAGTCATGGATCACTTCAGGTCCTGTCGCCAAGTACGTTGTTTTATTTGGTAAAACTGATCCGGAAAAGGGTGCCAAGGGCATCACCGCGTTCATGATCGATACCGAGCGCGACGGCTTTGTTCGTGGCAAAACAGAGCCGAAAATGGGCATACGTGCCTCGGCTACTTGCGAGATTGAGTTCGAGAACTACAAGTGCCCGGTGGAATGGCGGCTGGGTGAAGAGGGGCAGGGTTTCAAGATCGCCATGGGCGTTCTCGATGCTGGCCGCGTTGGTATCGCTTCACAGGCCGTGGGTATCAGCCGCGCTGCCTACGAGAAATCCCTGGAGTGGGCGCGAGACAGAAAGGCCTTTGGTCGATCAATCGGTGAATTCCAGATGATCCAGGCCAAGATCGCCGACATGCGTACACGCCTGGAAGCGGCAACCTTGTTAACAATGCGGGCGGCATGGGCCAAGACGCAGATGGCGAAGACTGGCTCACGCATGTCGCTGGAAGGCTCCATGGCCAAACTGTACGCGTCAGAGGCGGCGATGTTCATCACCCATCAGGCGGTGCAGATTCACGGTGGCATGGGTTACAGCCGCGAAATGCCACTGGAGCGCTATTTCCGCGATGCCAAGATCACCGAGATCTATGAGGGCACCAGCGAAATCCAGCGCATGGTGATTGGCCGGCTGGAAACCGGCTTGCGTTAAACATTTAGCGTCTAAACAACACGTCTACGACCGACTTTATTCGGCACAGGAGAAATTAGGGTGCACTCGGACTCTAAAAAAGCGCTGATCGAAGATATCAATTCGCAGTTGACCGGTGACTCGCCGCAGGCAACGCAACAACAGAAGACGGTGCTTGCTCACCTGATGAATCGCCTGCCAGGCAGCGAAGCGGGCTTGCATTCGTCAGCGCAATGGCGCGCGGTTGTTGTCAACTTGACGGCATTCATGCAGCAGCGGCTGCCCGGCCAGGTGAAGATTCGGGTATTCAATCCGAATCTCGAGACCCACGGTTGGGAATCAGCGCGCACCGTCATTGAAATCGTCAACGACGATATGCCGTTCCTGGTCGACTGTATCGGCATGGCACTGGACGAGATGGAGATTGCCTTTCAGCGCATTATCCACCCGGTGATTCGAGTTGAGCGTGACCCCGGAGGCAACATCCTCGACATCCATGACGTAGATGAGCACGAACGTGGGGATGCCGAGTCGGTGATGCACGTGTTGATCGACAGGTTGTCCGATCAGAAGCAAGTTGATGCATTGATCAGCCGTATTGAGGCGGGTCTGGAAGATGCGCGCTGCGCGGTGCGCGACTGGCGCCAAATGCGCGAGCAGTGCGAACAGTTGGCGGAGGTCATTGTTGGCGACAACGTCCCCTACGATGGCGATGTCCGTAAGGATGCGGCGGAATTTCTGCGCTGGCTGGCCGATGACCATTTCACCTTCCTTGGCTACCGCGAGTATCGGGTTAAGACCAAGCGGGGTCACCCGCATCTCGAGGCTGTGGCCGAATCCGGGCTCGGATTGCTGAGCAAGGCCAGCCCAAACCCGTCACGACGTATTGCGCCTCTGTCTGAATGGGGGCCGGAAAGTCCATGGGCACCTGAGCCTGTTATCGTCACCAAATCCAACGCCAGATCGACAGTCCATCGTGCCGGCTACATGGATTACATTGGCATCATTCGTCACGATGAAGATGGCAACGTCGTTGGCGAGTCCCGCATGCTTGGCCTGTTTACCTCATCGGCCTACAACTGTCGTTCCTGGAATATTCCGCTGGTTCGGCAACGGGTCAACGACGTCATGGAGCGTTCCGGCCTGGATGCTGCCGGTCATGGTGGCAAGGCCTTGCTGCATATTCTTGAGACACTGCCCAGAGACGAGCTGTTTCAAGCCACCGGCGGCGAGTTGTTCGACTTTTCGATGGGGATTCTCAATCTGCAGGAACGCCGATCTACTCGCCTGTTCGTGCGGCGCGATCGATTTGGGCGATTTTTCTCCTGCCTGGTGTTCATCCCGCGCGAACTGTTTAACACGGAAGCGCGCACCAAGATTCAACGCATTTTGACGCGTGCGCTGAAGGGCGAGCATCTGGACTTTAATGTGCAGATCTCGGAGTCCGTGCTGGCTCGATTGCATGTGGTGATTCGGACCAAGCTGGACCAAGAGGTCGAGTACGACGTTGAGTTGATTGAGCAGAAGATCGCCGAGGCCGTTCGCTCATGGTCGGATCAATTACGACAAGTTCTGGTTGAGCGCTTTGGCGAGGAGCAGGGGCTAGCCTGGTACGCACAATATGGTGCAGCCTTTCCAGCGGCTTACGTTGAGGAAGTGTCGCCCTGGGTTGCATCCTTTGACGTCAACAATGTGGCGCATCTGGCCAGTCCCGATGGCCTGCGCATGAGCTTGTATCGACCCCGCAAACGTCACGTTGGGGTTTATCGTTTTAAAGTGTTTCGCTGTGGCTCGACAATTCCACTCAGTGATGTGTTGCCGATGCTGGAAAACATGGGCGTGCGCGTGGTTAGTGAACGGCCCTACAAGCTGCGGCCCACCGAGGGCGAAGTCAGCTGGATTCAGGACTTCGACATTGTTTTCCCGCGGGAAAGTGAGTTGGAGCTGGAAGCGATTCGTGAGCCGTTCCAGGTCGCCTTCGAAAAAGTGCTGTGCGGCGACGCCGAGAATGATGGTTTCAATCGACTGATACTGGTGGCCGGGCTGGACTGGCGCCAGGTGGCGATGCTGCGCGCCTACTGCAAGTACCTGTTGCAGATTGGTGTGCCGTTCTCGCAGTCCTACATGGAAGGTGCGTTATGCAGCCACCCCGTCATCGTTCGCCTTCTGGTGGAGCTTTTTGAAGCGCGTTTCGATCCGGTACGCGATCAGTGGACTGACGCCCAGGCGCAGAGTTTCGCCAAGAGCCTGGCGCGGACCTTGAATACCTCCTTGAGCAATTCGGAAGGCGGCATCAAGCGCTTGTTGACCAATGCGGCCAATTCGGCAGCCAAATCCCGAGAGGTTCATATCGATAGTCTGCGCACTGCGGTACGTCGACTGCTCGATGGCGTCACCAGCCTTGATGAAGACCGCATTTTGCGCGTCTTCGGCAGCGTGATGATGGCCACTTTGCGAACCAATTTCTATCAGCAGCCCGGCGAAGATCAGTGGCACGAGTACATGTGCTTCAAGTTTGATTCAGAGAGTTTGAGCGAACTGCCGAAACCGCGGCCGAAGCGAGAAGTATTTGTCTACTCGCCGCGTGTTGAAGGCGTGCACTTGCGCATGGGCTTGGTTGCCAGGGGCGGACTGCGCTGGTCCGATCGCAGAGAAGACTTCCGAACTGAGGTTCTGGGCCTGATGAAGGCGCAGAACGTGAAGAACACCATGATTGTTCCGGTCGGCGCCAAGGGTGGTTTCTACGTCAAGAAACTGCCGGAGAATGAATCGCGCGATGTGGTCATGGCTGAAGTTGTGCATTGCTATCGCTCATTTATCAACGGGTTACTCGACATTACTGACAATCTGTCACCTGAAGGTGAGATCGTGCACCCCAGCGGCGTGGTGCGTTACGACGGCGATGATCCATATATGGTTGTGGCGGCGGACAAGGGCACGGCTACATTTTCTGATATCGCCAACTCAGTGTCCGCTCAGCACGGGTTCTGGTTGGGTGATGCTTTCGCTTCTGGTGGCTCGGTGGGCTATGACCACAAGGGCATGGGAATCACCGCCAAAGGGGCCTGGGAGTCGGTCAAGCGCCACTTTTTCGAACTTGGCCTGAATACTCAGACCACCGACTTCACGGTAGTGGGGATTGGTGACATGTCCGGCGACGTGTTCGGCAACGGCATGTTGTTGTCGCCGCATATTCGCCTGAAGGCGGCTTTCAATCATATGCATGTGTTTATCGACCCAGAACCGGATGCGGCCCGTTCGTTTGCTGAGCGACAACGCCTGTTTGATTTGCCGCGCTCATCCTGGACCGATTACGACCAATCGCTGATCTCTGAAGGCGGCGGTATTTACGAGCGGTCTGCCAAGACCATCCCGTTGTCGCCAGAGGTGAAAAGCTGGTTGGGCGTGACCGAAGACGAATTGACGCCTTCAGCGTTGATCAAGGAACTGATCACGGCACCGGTTGATCTGCTTTGGAACGGCGGTATTGGTACCTATGTGAAGGCGGAAAGCGAAACCGATCAATCAGTTGGCGATCGAGCCAATAACTCGGTGCGTGTCAATGGCAAGGACTTGCGCTGCAAGGTCATCGGCGAGGGCGGCAATCTTGGCATGACACAGTCGGGGCGAATAGAGTTTGCCCTGCGCGGTGGTCGCGTGAATACCGATTTCATTGACAACTCGGCCGGCGTTGACTGCTCGGACCATGAGGTCAACATCAAGATTCTGCTGGGTCTGGCGCTACGAGAGGGTGAGCTCGACGAGGCTCAACGCAACAACTTGTTGGCCGAGATGACCGACGAAGTCAGCGACCTGGTGCTGCGCAACAATTTCCTGCAAAACCAGGCCTTGAGCGTAATGGAGCGGTTCTCCAGCGAGCGCATCGGTGCCAAAGGCCACTTGATCAGTGTGCTCGAAGCGCGCGGCATTCTTGACCGTGAGCTGGAAAATCTACCCGATGATGCAGAAATTCTGCGTCGTCGCAAGAAAGGGCAAGGGCTGACACGGCCTGAGTTATCGACCTTGTTGTCGTACAGCAAGATCTCTCTTTACAGCGAGCTGATTGACTCCGATATTCCTGACGACCCTTACCTGTCTACAGAACTGCACCGCTATTTCCCGACGCCGCTGCAGAAAAAGTTCCAGGCATTGATGGAGAAGCATCAACTGCGTCGCGAGATCATCATTACGGTGGTCACCAACAGCGTGGTCAATCGCATGGGTGCGACTTTTGTATTGCGCATGCAGGAAGATACCGGAGCCAGTTCCGCGCAAATCGCCAAGGCTTACTCCGCGGCCAGGGAGATCTTTGATGCCAGAGCGCTGTGGGCTAGGCTTGAGTCAGTGGAGCACAAAGTTCCGGCTCAGAGCCAAGTGGACGCTTACCATGTGGTGTGGCGCTTGCTGCGGCAGGCCACACGCTGGCTACTGGTACGACGTGGTGGGGCTTTGAATATTGCCAAGCTGGTCGCGGAGTTCCACAAGGGCATTGGCGATATGGTTGATTTGCTCGATGAGGTCGCTTCGAGCAAGCAGCGGCGATCACTCAAGCGCGAGATTGAAGACTACGAACAGCTCGGGTTTGATCGCGAGACGGCCAGTGATTTGGCGCGGCTGCCGCTGTTGCAACCGGCACTGGATGTGGTCGAAATCGCCAATCAGGAAAGTGTTTCGGTGGAGCGCTCAGCGCGGGTTCATTTCCGCCTGGGCAAAGTGCTGCACTTAAAGTGGCTCAGCGCCTGCATCGAAAGCCTGCCGGTGTCCGGGCAATGGCACGCCCATGCTCGCGGCGGGCTGCGTGACCAGATGTACGGGCATTACCGCGATCTCACGGCGCAAGTCCTTCGCTTTGGTGATGACGAGGATGTCGTCGATCAGTGGCAATCGAAAAACCAGCAGAAGATGGCGCATTACAACTC
>BQJN01000123.1 GCA_021604725.1 Lysobacteraceae bacterium
CCACCAGAGGCACCGCCCAGTGCGCAAACATATGCGGTGGAATGACGCGTTCATAGCGACGCCCCGTATCGCCGCACCAACTGACATAGGCGTCTACCAATGCCTGCGGCGGGGCGCGAAGCGTTCGCGAAATCGGTGCGAACTCACTAGGCTGGTGTTTTGGGCGTACAAATGGCAGGGCGCTGTGCAAAACAACTCGCCCCAAGGCAGCAAGCCCGGCACCATGGTGGCGGATGAACCCTATGTTTGGCGTCATCCCGGTGCTGCTGCGGGAGCGACCATGCGCACGTGCACGATGCCGTCTTCCAGATAGGGTCGATCAGCTTCGCAAAACCCCAGGTTGCTGTAGAACATGGCCAAACGAATCTGCGCTCCGGCAGCGACATCTTGATCGGGGAACAAGCGGCCAGCCTGCTGTAAACCACGCCTGACCAGCTCGCGCCCAATGCCCAGGCCACGTGCCTCTGCGGTGGTCACCACACGACCGATGGCGGGCAGCGGCTCACTGTCCAGCGGAGGTACCAGGCGCAAATACCCAAGCAGGGCGTTGTCGGCGTTCCTGGCACTCAGATGCCAGGAGGTCTGATCCAAGCCGTCGAGATCCTGAAATGGACACTGTTGTTCTACACAGAACACTTCTATTCTGGCTCGAATAATTTCATACAACTCGTTGCTATCAAGTTGATCGAAGCGTTTCCAGTCGTAACGGATGTCCATGCGTTGCCAAGCCTTAGCCAATAGGTGCTACACGTTACCGATCGTAACCCTTGTCGGTCAATTTATGCGCACTATTGTCGGCCGCTCGGTATAAACTGGTCGACCCATGATGCAAGTCCGCACTACAATCGCGCTCGTTTTGTTGCTGGTCTGCGCCCGTGCGCCAGCCATCGACAAGATGCAACTGCTCTCTGGTCACCACGTTCCGACCTTGGAACAGGTGCAGAGCAGTGGCGAATTGCGCGTGCTGATGTTGCGCACACCCGAGCAGCCAGAAGGCTTGCGCCAATTGGCGATAGCGGACCGTCAGTTGGCCGGCGATCTGGCGCAACACCTTGGGGTACGTCTACACGTGATCGAGGTCGACGAGTACGCCCAACTGTTTTCCCAGTTGAAGGCAGGGCGAGCCGATCTTATCGCTGAACCGTACCCAACCAACACCGCACATTTGAGCGGCCTGCGGGCCAGCCTGCCGTTGCATGATGCGGCACCAGTGTTGATTGGTGACCAGGATTTGCCCTGGACCGTGACGGTCAACGCACCAGGTTGGCATTGGGCGTTGGCGCGTCGCCAGCAAGCCTCTGAACGGGACCTCAAGGTTCAGACCCGAACCCAGGCGGTTGCCCGTTTGCTTCCGTCAACCCAGACCCAAGATGCCTTGGTATCCAACTCGCGTATCGCCGATGCGTTGCAATTGGATGCACGGGCAATGGGGCCGGCCGTTCCCTATTCCTGGATGGCTAGAGACAACGATCGCATGTTGTTGGCACAAGTCGATGACTTCCTGCAGCGACACCAGCTCAAGCCAGACCATGCCACACGTCCGGCTGGCGACTGGCAAGCGATCAAGGCACAAGGCGTGCTGCGCATGGTCACCGTGATGCGGGCCGAAACTTATTTTCCGTGGCAAGGCCAGCTGCTCGGCTTTGATTATGAAATGGTTCAGCATTTCGCGCGCCAGCATCAACTCGAGTTGGAGGTTATGGTGGCACCGGACGCCGACACGGCGGTGGTTTGGCTACAGGCCGGTCTAGCGGATCTGGCGGCTGCATTTCTCAATGAAAATCTGCTTTCTGGCAAGCAAGGGGTGGTCGCGTCTGTGCCTTACCACGAAACGGCAGGTGTCCTGGTTGGAACCAGCCGTTCTCCCGTGGTGATCAATCCAATGGATTTGAACGGTCGCAAAATCCTGCTACCAGCCGACAGTCGCTACCGCGAGCAATTCGATCGGTGGATGGCCAATGGTATAAGGGTCGGCGTAGTCGACCTGCCGCCGAACCAGATCACCGATACGGTGGTGGCCAGATTGGAGCGAGGTGATGCAGATTACGCGGTGCTGGACGCTCATCTGGCTCACCTCAAAACGGCATGGGGCCAGGACCTGGCTGCATTGCTGCCCATCGGCGACGCCGAGGCTCATGTTTGGGCGGTACCAGAGGGCGCAGATACGTTACTTGGGCACGTCAACGCTTACTGGCAGGCCACCCGCGGCAGCTATCGCTATGACCTGACCTGGCTCAAATATTTCTCGCCTGGCCGCTCGCCAGACCGTTTTTTGGAAAACTACATGGCGTTTGTTCAGGATGGGGCCATATCGCCGTTTGACTCCCTGGTACGCCGTCACGCCGCGCGTCATGATATCGATTGGCGCCTGGTGGTCGCTCAGATGTATCAAGAAAGCCGCTTCGACCCGGCGGCAGTTTCGCGCGCTGGCGCAGAGGGACTGATGCAATTGAAACCTGCGACCGCGGGTGACCTTGGCGTACGAAACTCCTTCGACCCGGAAGAAAACATTGAGGGTGGCGTTCGCTACCTGTCCTGGCTACGCGATCGCTTTGAGTCTGACTTGCCGATCACCGATCGCCTTTGGTTCAGCCTTGCGGCCTACAACGGTGGCCTGCGTCACATCCAGACTGCGCGCGAATTGGCTCGCGCCAAAGGGTTGAACGACCGTCGCTGGTTTGGCCATGTCGAGCAGGCCGTTATCGAACTGGCGCGCATTGGCGTCGATGGCGGCAAAGGCTATCTCGACGCCGAGCAGGTGACAGACTATGTTCGATCTATCCGGCAGCGGTTCAACGCCTACCAAATGCTCACCGACCAGCAGATATCGACAGTGGCTTTGGCCCGTTCAGTTGAGCGAGCGCCGGACCATAGCGCTGTCCAGAAGGACGATGTCTTCAAGCCCGCTGTGACCGGCATCACGGAGTAGCGGCGCTTAGCCAAGTCAGGGCGGCTTTGGGCAAAGCGATATGAACCGCCCTACGTCCCTATACTTCGAATTTTTCTCAGTAGATTGGCCAGGCCAGTCGCGCCCAGTGCCAGGGCCACGCCGATTACAAGCTTGCTGAATGTACTCGCGGCGGTGGCGATCTGCTGTGTCTGGTCGATACCGGCGCCCCATGATTGCGAACTCATCATAACGGCCACCAACCATGCGAACTCCGGGATAGATGATGCGACTAGGTAAACGCCCACCATGGCGAATAGCGCTGGTTCTATCGATGCAGTCTGGACGGAACTCTGCTCCGAATCGACGCCCATTATGTTCGACAATGGCTGAGCAGCGACGACTGGGGAAGCTCTGATCAGTTCGAATGCGGCTCTGCTTGACCTGAAGCGTGCAGCTGCTAGACGCATTCCGCAGGTAATGGCCGTAGCCCTTGGCAAGGGTGAGTCGGACCCAGAGCGAGTGATATTGATCACTCGGTCCCGACGAACGACTCGACAGGGATGTCGAGGCTGGGGGTTCAGTTGAAGCTTGATGGTTTCGCCATGGAAGGCCGCTCTAGCCCTGCATCAATAGCTACGCCGTGTGGTGTCCCGAAACGATGATGGCAACAACCGTCCATGGACCGCACCCAGCCGGTACGTCCTGTACCGGCGTTCGCCGGGATCGAGTGCCTTGGGGCACTCGCTCGTAGTCCGGCTTACCCTTCGGGGCCTACAGAGCAGCCCGCACTCTTCGTTATGCATTCTCACCAGGCAGTGAGCATGCTGTCGAATGAAAGCCTTGATTGCGAACTGCTCTGTAGGCCAGGGTCATATTCGAATTGATCAGAGCTTCCCTAGAACCAAGCCGGCCAGCAGCGGAATGACCGCGGAAACCAGCGCAAATGATGCAACGAAGTCGTTGATAGCGAGCAAGATTTCCACCGAGCTCATGAGCCCGCGTACGATCAACCAAAGGCCCATTAGACGAATGCCAACAATGAGTAGTCCTTTCATGCTTTGCGCTCCATAATTCAAGTGACAGCAGTGCCGAAGGCGATCCCCCGACTCCGGTTGGGAAGTGAACGAAGTGGACGGCCCCAGAGGGGTCGAGGGCGCGAGTAGCCTGTTTGCGAGCGCAGCCGGTTTTCGCTTTTGCGAAAGAAGGGAAGCGAGCCGCCTTAGTTTATCACTCCCCCGGTTTGACACGAACGCTCTGCATTCGCGTCAACCGTCGTTCGCGGGCCTTCGCCTCAACCTTCGCCATATGCCGAATTAGAACAACAAATGAAAATGAGTAGGTCACCGCCGAGTAGGCCATTCGCCATGCTGGCATTCTCATGCGCTCGATGAACTCTTTTCCAGACAGCCACATGTCAATGGCCGCTGGGCTTACGACAAGCAGAGCCAATAGCACTAGACTGAACGCCAGGCCGAAGGCCCAGGACATCAAGGCCCCGTCGTTGCGGCGGTTCAGTGCGAACATGATGACCATGTGCAATGCGACGATAAAGGCTAGCCAGGTCCACCCGAACCAATCCATCTCTGCCAGTGGAGGCTGCTGCGCGTTCACCACAGCCAACTGGCCACAAAGCAACCCGGTAGATATGCGATTGCTAAGGGGGATTTCTGACTTGTTCAAATCCGTCTCGACTTAATCCGTGTCCAGTATTAACTTCATGTCATCTCGCGCCAGAATGAAAAAGTAAGGTTGCTCAGCGCCTTTCTGGTCCATCACACCAAGCACGGTGTCGTCATCGAGCTTGCGGAAACAGTCGTTGATGGGTAGCTGGTCATAGCACATGGCGGCACTGACTTTACCGCGGTGCTCGAGCATGCGCAGTCTGGCCTTGCTTTTGCGTGTGCCGACAATGGGGCGTAGCAAGCGCAGCAGGGGACGATAGATACGCCAACGCGGCAGGCGGTACTTCATCAACCCCAATGGCATGGTCATGGGGTTGACTGAAAACAGCCGTGTTGATGATCGGTAGAACAGAAGCGGGTGAACGTTGTCTTCATCGATGAATTGCTTGCCATACCAGCCGACCAGGTCGAGCAGGCCATCCATGCTGTGGCCACTGATCACCTCGCTGCCGCGCCAGCGACCGAGCATGAAGTCGCAATCGACTGCGGGCAATTCGTCGAACAGGGCCAGTGCATCTTTGCTGGCGATCGGCTGGCCGAGCAGTCGCTTCGCCTCGGTAATGGCACCGTCCAATTCTGTGCTTTGCACTCATTCACCCTTCAATGCGTCGTTGTTAAAGGACGTAAGGGGGGGCTCACTAAAACCCAAGCCCAAACCAGAAACTAGAGGTCGTCCACGATTAACCTTGCGTGGCCAATTGTGGACGACCTCGAACTATTCAAGACTGCGCCACGCTCCGGACCCAGCGACCTGGGCCCAACGTCGGATATCTACCCGTCAACGTCGAAGCTGCTAAAGAACACGACATCGTTGGTTCCCAGCAAGGCCACGGTTTGGGTCCCCAGCGGGTCATTGGAAGGTATCTCCATCCACGCCCGTCGAATGCCGGGCTCACTGGGGGTGAAGATGACGCCCACGGTGCAGGTGCTGCCTGGTGGCAGCGACTGGTTGCTGCAGCTGTCCTGGCCTGGTGCGATTGAGAAGTCGCCATCGGCCGAGCCGGCAATCGATAGCTGACCGATCTCCAAGTCCGCATTGCCCGAAGAGGTGATTTGTAAAACCATAGGTGTAGAGGCAACGCCGATGGCCTGGTCGGCAAAAACAAGCCATTCGTCGCTGACGGTCATCGCCGCCTCGGCGACGTTACCTTGCAATGAGACGGTGTCCGGTGAGGTTAGCGTGTTGGTCTCTATGAGTAACTCGCTGTTGGCTGCCTGGTCGTCGTTTGGCGAAAAAACGATGTTTAAGGTACAGCTATCACCTACCGCCAATTCGAACGGTGCCGGGGGACAATCGTCGGCCAACATGGCGAAAGGCGCGCCGGGGAACCGCAGGTCGGTGACCGCCAGCGACAAGTTACCTACGTTCTCCAGCAACAAGTTTTGTGGAGCGCTGCTGGTGCCTGCTGCCTGCTGACCAAAATCCAGCACCTCAGGTATTGGTGCCAGCTTCGCCCCTGTTCCGGCTTCATACGCGCCGGTATCACACAGGCCACCTTGTGGGCGAGGCATTCGCCGCAGGTCGTTGGCTGGGCAGGCTGTGCTGCCCTGGTCCAAGGCCGGGCTGTCCTCCGCTGGCGGCATGGTTGGTCGGCCGAGTTGGCTAAATACCAGAGGCTGAAGGCGCGGTGCTGTGTCCAACTGATCACCGGCTTGCGTGGCAAATGAGCAGCCATCCAAGGGGTCGTTGATGATGTTGTTGCCGCCCGAGGCCAACTGGCTCCAACAGGCTGGTGATGTTTGGACCGCACGGTTGCCACTGACTATGGTGCTGGTGAGTGTCGCCGCCACCGCGCTGGAGAAGTTTCCAAAAATACCGGGGCCGATTGAGCCGGCTGAGTTGGAGACGATGGTGCTGTGGGCAATAGTCAAGGTTGCGCCACTGCCCGGGTCCGTTTGTATTGCACCACCGGCATTGGCCGAATTGCCATATAGCAAGACATTCTCAAGCATCGCGGATCCGAAGTTGCTGATGGCGCCGCCGAGGCCAGAACCGCTGGCCTGATTGAACATCAAGGCACTGCGACGGATGGTCAGATCGCCATCACTGAACACCGCGCCCCCGGTGGAGGCCTGGCCGTTTTGCAGCAAGGCATCTTCGATTAGCAAGCTGCCACTGCTGTTGATCAGCCCGCCAGTGCCGGCCACTCGCTCGCTACCGGTCAGAGTGATATCTCTAATGGTCAGAGCCGCTGCAGTGTCAACCTCGAACAGCGGCTCGGCTGTGTCTGAAATAAGTTCGCTGCGGCCCTGCCCGTTACCCAATATTGAGATGTCCGCATCAATGGTCAGCGGACCCAGGTCCAGGCGATAGAGCGCGGCCGACAGCGCCACGCTGCGCGTGCCTCCAAGCGCGTTGGCCTCTTCGATGGCAGCCCGAAGGCTACAAATGCCGTCGGCATCCGCGCACAGGCCATTGCCTGGGTTGGCATTGTGAGAATCGGCTGCATAGCTGGAGACGGTGAAGTCTGCGTTGGCGACCACATGGCGCTCGATCGCCATTTCCGTTACCTCATTGCGGTTGGGTTGGGTGGCGCTTAGCGTCGCCTCGGCCAGGAAGCTGGTGCCTGTCATTAACCCGTCCGGCAATGCGGTGATAATGACCTGACGATCTACGGTCGGCGGTCCATCGGAGGGACCGCGCGAGATCGGGGTCAGGTCGGCGATGGCGCACTCAATGGTAGAGCCGGTCGTGGTACAGGCAGCGCCAGCGACATTGACGATGATCGTTCTGGGGTCCAGTTCTACGATCAGGGCCACCTCTGTGGCCGAAATGCCAGCACCCAACTCCGGCTCGTAGTTGCTTATACCCAAGATATAGGAGATGACCTGGCCTTCAGCCACCTCGGTCTGCCCACCAACATCGATCAGTGCCAGGTCTGTCATGTCAATCACATCGATATCGAAGCTAGTGCAGCCAACGGCATTGGCGGCATCGGCGACGCAGGCCTGAATGGACTCCGGTCCGGTGTTGGCATAGATGTGGCTGGCGCTGATGACGCCATCACCGCCAGCGTTGTAGTCAATCAATGGCCCGGTCACGTCACCGTTGCTGTCAATCGTGCCCTCGGTCTCGACGGAGCCATCACCCCAGTTCAGGACTAGCGAATGAGCGTCCATTTCGTCTGGGTCGATCAGACCAATACTGATGTCGAACTCAAATCCGCGGCCGGCCCGAAGGTCTTGCGGGTCAGTTGGTGCTCGCAATATTGGTGCATCGTTCTCCGGTAGGACCGCGACCACAACCGTCTCTGGATCGGAGACGAATGTGCCGTCATCGACCTGGTAGCTGAAGCTGTCGATGCCGTTGAAATCGGCGTCTGGTGTATAGGTGGCGACATCGTTAACCAAGGTCACCACGCCGTGTGCGGGCTGCTCGGCAATGATCATCGAAAGTGTTTCCAACGGCTCCCACGGGTAGCTGTCGCCGATATCCGGATCGCTGCCATCTAGCATTACGTCGGCCGACGTGTCTTCTTGTGTTTCGAGCATGAGGCCGGGTGTGGCAAAGGGTTGACGCTGGTTCGGGTCAACATCAACGCTGGCGGTCGCCACGTTGCTGGCCACCAACTCGCCATCGACTCTGAGGCCGTCGCTGGCGAAGAATTCAAAGGTATCGGTACCGATGTAATTGTTGTTGGAGCGATAGGTGACAGTGCCGGTGGTGGGACCGGTCATGGTGACCGGGTTGGCACTGAAGATGTGCAAGATATCAGTGTTGTTGTCCAGTACATAGAAGTTGTTGGAGTTGACTGACACATCCTCGGCGACACCAAATTGGCCGATGACGAAACAATTGACTGACTCGCAGTCCGACTTGGCTTGACCTGCGAAAAAGCCTTCTGGCGAAAAGCGCTGCACGCGACCGTTAGAGCGATCGGCGACGTACAAAATACCGTTGGGATTGATGGCGATGCCCTGAGGTTCATTGAATTGCCCGGGCAATGCGCCACTGGTGCTACTCACACCGCAATCATCATCGTTGCATGAGTAGCCAATGCTTCGCCCATTGGCCACATCACACGCTGCGGCACTGCCTGCGGCCAGGTCTGTATCACAGCGACCCATCCAGCCGAGGTAGTCGCCAGAGGTGAACTGTCCGGAATCCCGGTCGTAGTGCGACGGGGAAAACTTGTGAATTCGGTCGCGACTGAAGTCGCTAACGTAGATGCTTCCATCGCTGTCCACATCCATGTCCCAGGCATTGCCGAAGTCCCCTGCGGCGACGCTGGCGGGCCGGCCCAGCCGTTCCAGAAATTCGGGCTCATTCGAGGTGCCTCGTGTCAGCAGATCGAATACATAGACCTTGATGTTATTGGTGACGAACAACAGGCCATTGAGGTCGATGGCCGCGTCTTCCTCATCGTTCAGCGCGATGGTGCCGCCGGGCAGCAGGTTGAGTGGCATGATCTGTTCCGATCCGCTCAAATCGTCGTTGAGAATGACCAGCCGGCGCGTATCGGTGTTGACCCAATAGATAAATGGCGCTTCAAACCCCGGCAGGCCACCGGCATGGAAAGATAACTTGTCGGTGGTGCCGGCAGTGGGGCTTGGGAAACGATACTGGCTGAGCAACGCACCATCTGGGCCGAAGCGTGCAATACGCGGCTGGCTGACCAGGCTGCTTCCTGAACACACGAGCTCACGATCGATCACGTAGCTTATGCCGTCATCGTTGACCGTGATGTACTTTGGGATGTAGATGAAGTCCTGTGCAGGCAAGGGCCCGCCGGTGCTGGCGCAGATGGCCTCCAAGGCCTCTATGGTCACCTGTCGCTGCACACGAAGGTCGTCCACAAACACCGGTAGTAGCGGAGCAACGAAAGACCCTTCATCTGGGCGGCGATCAATGTAGAAGAACAGATCGTCGCCATCGGCATCGGAGGCGCTCAAAGGCACACTGATTTCCTCGAACGACAGTCCGCTGGCAGCCGCGTTGGCAGCCACCGGTGGATTGTTGCTGCCTAGCGCTTTGACCGTTACCGACTGATCGACCCAGCCTGAAGCGTTACCTGATGCATCGGTCGCTCGCCATTGAACAATGGTGGTTCCAAACGGGAAGGACGCGGGCGCATCATTCTCAATGACGGGTTCAAGATCAACCACGTCAAACACCAAGGGACTGCCGATGTCCACCGCCGTGGGTGCGCTGGCCACTTCAACAACGACTGGCGGTGGCGGCGCGATCTGTGGCGGCTGCGTGTCTTCGACGATGATGGTTTGAGCGATTGACGCGCTGTTGATACCGCCCGATTCGTTGGGGCCCGCATCGCTGGCAGTCCATTCTATTTGGTGGGTACCCAAGGCCAGGAACGGGGCGATCGGTGCCGTCACTTGTGGCGTAACGTTGCAGCTGTCGGTGGCTACTACCGAATCGCGCAAGACCTGTCGCAAGCCACGCGTTGACTGACCGCCTGGTTCCTGCGCCTCAATGCGGAAGGTGGCGTTGGACGGCGGGTCGAAAGACAACACCGGAATGGTTGTGTCGTAGACATCCACTTGCTGCGTGGCAATGCTGACCACACCGGTCGGATACATTTCCAGGAACTCGCCAGCAATATCTTCGCGTGCCGTTTCGTAGACACGTTTCAGCACTTGTTTGGCCAGCTCCTTGCGCGAGCCTGGTGGTTTTCCAGGCACGTAAATCGGCGGTAGGGTGTCGAGCAGTTCAACTGATGTTTCGGCGCGCCAGCGTATCGTGTGGCGGCCGACCGGAAGACGAATTTTTCGATCTAGATCGATCGGGCAGGGCGAACCGAGTAGGCTCTCAGCTACGCTGCCATCGAGTAGGCAACCGATAATATCAAACGGCTCCAGACTCGGTGCCTCAATGCCAAACGGCCCGATCTTGGCAATGTAGTCGGGGTCAGGAGACTCCGAAAAATAACCAAACGGTGACTCGCTCGGCAGCAACATCCGTACATCTACGTCGGTGTTGTAGTGAAACACGGTCGGCGTGCCGAACCCAACAGAGTCGTCTGACGCGTTGAATGTCCAATCACCCAACACTTGGAGCGGCAAGCCCATAAAGTCGCCGCGGTTGCCTGAAATGATCGCCTGGGTAAAATCATAGGCACAATCGCTGCCGGCATCGGTGTCCACATTCGGGTGGACGCCAAAATCACTCGGCGCAATGAGCTCTGCGGGACAAAACTTCAACGCCAGGTTTGAGGCGTAGGCGGGCAGTTGACCCAAGATATAGTCCCACGGTGGGTTGGGGACCACTCCGATGCCAAAGGTGATGGCGAAGGGGGCCGACAAGGCGCCGATGCACAGCAGGTTTTTATCGTTTTTGCTTAGGTCGCCGGTAGCCAGGCGTTGCTCCAACTGCTCTATTCGAACAGTTGGCAAGTCTGGTGAATCAATGCGCTTTAGTGCTGAGATGGCCCGATCAAGTTCCTCCGCAGTCCAGACACGATCGGCTGCCGTGGCCGCGTCAGTTGATGGTCCATGCAAAACACACAAGGCTGTCACCAACCCGATGGCAAAGGTGTGGAATAGGCGCATTTTTTCTCGCTCCAGAGCAGACATTTACTTTCACTGTCTCTATGCGACGTTTGCGGCATAATCGGGTCACCCACGGCCGACAATTGCATATGGATTCATCACAGGCACCGCTAACTCAGTTGCTGCAGCAGTCATTGGCTGGTGACCAACAAGCCGCCGCCCAGGTATGGGACCAACTGCATGATCAGCTCCGTGTCATCGCCAAAATGCGCCTTCAGCGCGAGTATGGTGTGACGCCCCTGCAACCGACCGAGCTGGTTCATGAGGCCTATATGAAGCTGTGCGGAAGCGCCCTGAAACCAGCTGACCGCACCCACTTTCTTGCTTTGGCGGCCAATGCCATGCGCCAGGTTCTGGTTGATCAGGCTCGTTATCAGCAGCGTCAGAAAAGAGGGGCAGGGCAAGCGCCCGTGACCCTGGATTCACAGTGGATCGATCCATCAGCGCATGGGCCGGCTGACATGTTGGCGCTCGATCAGGCCATGGACGCTTTGGCTACGATGGATGCGCGCAAGGCAACGGTTGTTGAGCTCAGCTACTTCGGGGGCATGACCGTGCCTGAAATGGCCGATTACCTGAATACTTCGCAATCTACGGTCAAGCGAGACCTGCGCACAGCCCGTGCTTTTCTCGCCAGCGGATTGATATGAAGGCGTCTGATTTCAAGAAACTGGACGAGGCGTTCAACGCTGCCTTGCCGCTGGATGGCAAGGCTCGTGAGGCCGCAGTCGCGGCGCTGGCCGATAAGAACCCGGCGTTGGCAAAAAGGCTACAGGCCATGCTCAATGCCAGCGAACAAACGCATGATGCCGTCGAGGGGGTGGTGAGAGAGGCGGTGGCGTCTACCGAGCGCCTGCCAGACAACATTGGCCCTTTCGAAGTGCTCAAACGCCTCGGTCATGGCGGTATGGGTGTGGTGTTCCTGTGCCGTCGCAGTGGCAGCGACTTTGAACAACTACTGGCGGTGAAACGACTGAATACGGCGATCGACTCGGACTTTGCACGCCAACGCATGCGCATTGAACGACAGGTGTTGGCCAGCTTGCGTCATCCCAATATCGCTCAACTGATCGATGGTGGTGAAGATGACCAGGGTGTGCCCTACGTGGCCATGGAGTTCGTTGATGGCGTCTCGGTGGATGAGTATGTCGTGCGTGAAAAGCTCGACATTGAACAGCGCGTGTCACTGTTTTTGAGTCTATGTGAAGCCGTGCAGTTTGCTCACAGCAACTCGGTGATTCACCGCGACATCAAGGCCGACAACGTACAGATCGATCAGCATGGCCGGCTCAAACTGTTGGATTTCGGCATCGCCAAGTTGCAGGCAGAGAGCGACAGCGCGGGCAGTCCA